>CAXTJU010000032.1:0-39710 GCA_964244655.1 uncultured Acetobacteraceae bacterium
AGCTCGTCAGGCTCATAACCTGAAGGTCACAGGTTCAAATCCTGTCCCCGCAACCCATGGTGTCTATGTCTGTTGCTACACTGTAGCAGTTTCTTACATTTGCCAGCTCCTCGACGGTAATAAGCGCGCATGAGTGCTCAATGAAAGACACGCCCGCTGATCGCTCGGCCGCTTCGGCGAGCGCGAAAAAAGCCATGCTGGAGCGGTTCAAGGCTCGGCCCACAGCTGATGATCCGGCAGTCATCGAGCGTCAGGCCGCCCAAAAGGCTGTTGCTGATGCACGGCAAGCCCGTCTCATGGAACGTAAAGCTGTCCAAGAGGCTGAATTGGCCCGACAGGCGGCCGAGCAAGCGGCCCTGGTTCTCAAGCAACAAGCTGAAGCTTTGGAGCAAGCCGAGCAGCAGGCCCGCAAAGCGCAGGAGGTTGCTGCCGCAGAACGGGATTATAAGGCAAAGGCATTAGCCCTGGCTGCAGAGCAAAAAGCCGCGCGCGATGCCAAGTACGCCAAACGAAAAGCCCGATAGTTCTAGCTTCTTTTTCCTAAACGGAATGGGCATAGTTACGCTCGCCCAGCGCAGCGACAACATAAACTAGGTGAGCATCGCCGGCTTAGCGCACGCTGGAGAAGCGGGTCGGTAACAGAAACTCATTGCTGATATGGCCCACGATGGCGCCGTCCCGCTCAGTCTCCGCCCGCTTGGCGAGCCATTCCGGATCGGACTGGAACGCCGTCCATTTCACATCTCGCTCGGCCAGACTTTCCCACGCGAGCAGGTAAGTCAAAGTCTGGTTTGATTGGCCCACCAGCGTCGTCCAGAACCCGGCCTGGTGTATCCCGTGGCGCTCCCACAGCGGCAAGGTAATTGTCTCGAAACGGGCAAGCAGTGCGGGAAGGCGGCCTGGGATGCAATGATAGACGCGCATCTCGTGGATCATGGCGAACAGCTCCCTTGTCGCGGGCCACCATGCGCGACGAGCGGACTAGCGGCAACCGGTGTTTGGTCCTAGCGTTCTGCGGTCATGGACCCTGACACGAGCCCAAATCCAAAGAAGCGCCGGCACATCGGCCTGTGGGTCATGGGCACGTTCGTCGTGGCCATCATCGCCTTGGTCGCCTTGTGGGACTGGGACTGGTTCCTGCCGCTGGTAGAAGCCCAGGCGAGTTCTGCTTTGGGCCGCAAGGTCACGGCGCAGCACCTTCATGTTCACCTCGGCCGGACCACCACCGTGTCGCTGGATAGTGTCGTGGTGGCCGACGCCGATGGCTTTCCTGCCGACAAGCCGTTTGCCACCATCGACAAGCTGACGGTCGTGGCCGACGTGATGGCATACATCCGCTCGCGCCAGATCGTCGTGCCGCAGATCGTGGCCGACCATCCCGTCGTGGACGCGGAGCAAAGGGCTGACGGCAAGGCGAACTGGCCGACCGGCAGCAGCAATTCCTCGTCCAGCAGGCCATCTGACCCGGAAGCCGGTCCAAAGATCGGCCAGTTGCTGGTCAACGATGGCCATGCCCACGTTGTGCTGGCTCACTTGAAGGCGGATTTCGTCCTGGACATCGCAACAAAGGCCGCGGCATCCGGCGCCACGACGCCGGACAGCCAGGCTGGCCAGATCGTCGTCGATGCGAAGGGCACCTACGCCGCCCAGCCGATCATCGGGCGGCTGGTGGGCGGTGCCCTGCTGTCGTTGCGTGACGCCAGCCAGCCCTACCCCATCGACCTGCACGTCGAAAACGGCCCGACCAAGATAGTCTTGAAGGGAACCGTGGAGAACCCGCTCAACTTCGCGGGCGCCAACCTGAAGCTTGAGCTGTCCGGCCCGGATATGGCCAAGCTGACGCCGCTGACCGGCGTGCCGATCCCGGAGACGCCGGCCTACTCCATTGCCGGCAAGCTCGACTATGCTGATCGCAAGGTCCGGTTCACCGGGTTCACCGGCCGGCTTGGGGAGAGCGACCTGAACGGCGACATCTCGGTCGATCCGACCCGGCAGCGCCCATTCGTGGATGCCAACCTGTTTTCCCGTCGGGTGCAGCTGGCGGATTTGGGCGGGTTCATCGGCGAAACGCCAGGCCGCAAAAGCGAGGGCAATCAAAGCGCCGAGCAGAAAGCTGAGCTGACCCATCGCGAGGCCAGCAACAAGGTCCTGCCCGACACCCCGATCAACCTGCCGAAGCTCAACATGGCCGATGTGCGGCTGCGCTACCGTGGCGAGCATATCGAGGGCCGGTCCGTCCCACTGGACAACATCGTGGCCGACCTCGACATCAACGACGGCCAGATCAAGTTGCACCCGCTCTCGTTCGCGGTGGGCACGGGCGAGATCAAGTTGACCTCGGACCTGGCGCCCCAGGGGCACGAGCTGAAGACGGCCACCGAAATCGAGTTCAAGCAGCTTGACGTTGCCAGGCTGCTGTCGGCCACCCATGCCGTCAACGGCGCCGGATCGCTCAGCGGCAGCGCCAAGCTCGACTCGACGGGCAGTTCGCTGGCAACCCTGCTGGGGCGCGGCGACGGTGGGCTGCGGCTGGGCTTGTCCGGGGGCAACCTGAGCGCCCTGCTGGTGGACATCGCTGGGCTCGAGTTCGGCAACGCGCTGCTGTCCGCCTTGGGGGTGCCGTCCCGCGCCACCCTGCAATGCTTTGCGGCCGTGTTCATGCTGCAGCACGGGACGCTGAGCACCAACACGTTCGTGCTGGACACCAGCGAGGCGCAGATCAAGGGCACTGGCGATGTCAACCTCGCCGACGAGACGATCGACTACAAGCTCAAGACGGCGTCGCAGCATTTCAGCGTCGGCACCTTCCCGACGCCGATCGACATCACCGGCCACCTGGCCAGCCCGTCCATCAAGCCGGAGATCGGCCCGCTCGCCGTGCGGGCGGGAGCCGCAGTGGGCTTGGGCATCCTGTTTCCCCCAGCTGCGCTGCTGCCGACCATCCAACTCGGCACCGACAATGACGGTGGTTGCGCCGCGGCTGAGGCAACGGCGGTACGCAGCACTCCCGCCGCGGCAGAGGCCATCACTCACAAGCAGCCCGTGAGGCGGAGACACTAGAGGTTCGAGTGGTTGGACTCTGAGCTTAAACCGATCGTTCGGCCAGGACCGCGACCCGATCCGTCAAGCGCGTTCGCGCCGCTGGCAACTGCTTATGCTGGATGCCGAAAGCGTCGCGCGCCAGGAAGTGCCCGGTCAGCGCCAAGCCGGAGGCCCAGCCCGCCGGGTCAGCCTCGCCGCCGCGCAGCAGCGGGGGCAGGGGAAGCAGCCGGTCCTTCCACGCCCCGGCGGCGGCCTCGCTCACCGCGCGCCCCGTTCGCGGCGAAACCCAGGCCAAGTCCTCCAGGGCGCCTGTCACCGCGCAGCTTCTCAGATCGAGCCCGTAGCCCAGTTCCCGCAACAGTGCCAACTCCCAGTCGATCAGGTCCGTCAGCACGGCTGGTCCGGCCGGGAGTCGGGCGATCAGCTGCAGCATCCCGGCGAACACCTGCGGGTGCGGCTCGCGTTCGATCAAGGCCCCCTCCGCCACGGCGCAGGCGCTGGACAGCACGGCAAGCGCGAGAGGGTCATCCATCGCCAAGGCAGCCGCAGGGTGCACCAGCTCCCCGGTGAACGCGCCCAACTGGTCTTCCAGCCGGGCGAGCCAGCGCACATCCAGGAGGTTGCCGGGCTGCCATACCCCGGCGCCCCGGCGGGACGCGCCGCCCCGGGCAAGGCCACGATGCGCGCCCTGCTCGGCAGTCAGCACGGTGGCGAGGGCGTCGCCTTCCCCGTAGCCGCGGGCCGCGAGCACGATGGCGGAGGCCTGCCACTCCATGGCGGGCTAGCCGGGGTCCTCCAGGCCGATCGCCCGCAGGCGCGCGCCTTCCTCGTCCCAGCCGGCCCGCTCCTTCACGTTCAGGAACAAGTGCACCGGGCGCTCCAGCAGGCCGGCCAGTTGCTGCCGGGCGCGGGCGCCGATCTCGCGGATGCGCGCGCCGCCGCTGCCGATCAGGATAGCCTTGTGGCCTGGCCGGGTGACGTAGATCGTGGCGTCGATCCGCACCGAGCCGTCCGGCCGGGCGGTGTAGCTCTCGGTTTCCACGGTGGTGGCGTAGGGCACCTCCTCCTGGATTTGCAGGAAGATTTGTTCCCGCACCAGCTCGGCCGCCAGCAGCCGGTCCGGCAGGTCCGTCAGGTCGTCAGGCGGGTACAGGTAGGGACCGGCGGGCATGGTGGCGGCCAGGCGGTCCAGCAACACGTCCAGCCCCTCGCCGTTGACGGCGCTGACCATGAAGGTCTCCTCGAACGCGGCTAGGCCGTTGAGATCGGCGATGAGCGGCAGCAGCGCCGCCGGCATCACGAGATCGACCTTGTTCAGCACCAGCCAGGTGCGCCCGCCGCGCTGCGCCAGCCGGATCGCGATATCCCGCACGGCGGCGCGCGCCCCCGCCTTGGCGTCCACCAGCAGCAGGGTGACATCGGCTTCCTCGGCCCCCGTCCAGGCGGCGTTGACCATGGCGCGATCCAGCTTGCGGCGGGGCGCGAAGATGCCTGGCGTGTCCACCAGCAGCATCTGCGTCTCGCCGCGCATCAGGATGCCGAGCACCCGGAACCGCGTGGTCTGCGCCTTGGGGCTGACGATGGACAGCTTGGCGCCGGTCATGCGGTTCAGCAGGGTGGACTTGCCGGCATTCGGCGCGCCCACGATGGCGGCAAAGCCGCACCTCGTCGTCATGCGGCCAGTTGCCGCAGCAGGTCAGCGGCGGCGTCGCGCTCCGCCATCTGCTTGGTGCTCGCCTCGCCCTTGCCGGTGCGCCCCATGGCCGAGACGGTGACGGTGAAAACGAAGGCATGGGCCGGGCCGGAGCGGGGCAGCTCCACGAAGGGGGGCAAGGCGGCGCCGCGCGCTTCCATCCACTCCTTCAAGTCGGATTTGGGGTGCTTGGGCGGGCTGTCCTGCGCCTCCACCGCCTGCGCCCAGGCGCCGCGCACGAAAACCCGCGCCGCCTCCAGCCCGCCATCGAGGTAGAGGGCGCCCAACACCGCCTCCACCCCATCGGCCACCACGGCGGCGCCGCGGCTGACGCCGGCGCGGGCCTCGTTGGGCGCCAGGATCAGCGTGTCCGGCAGCCCGATCTGGGTGCCGATGGCGGCGAGCAACGGTTCGGCCACCAGGTCCGCGTGACGCCGGGCGAGCAAGCCTTCGGCCTCGGCGGGGAAGCGCTGCACCAGCCACTCGGCCATCAGCAGGCCGAGCACCCGGTCGCCGACGAACTCCAGGCGCTCATTGGAGCGGATGCGGCTTTCCGGCCGGGAAGTCCGCGGCACGGCGGAGCGGTGGGTCAGCGCCTCGCGCAGCAGCTCGGGGCGGCTCCACTGGTGGCCGAAGGCCGCTTGCGTCACTGGATGCCGGTCAGGATGCGGTTCCAGCGGATTTCGAACGGCCATTCCCACACCTGCCACCAGGGCGCCGCCGCGTTGATGGAGAAGAAGATGAACTCCGCGCGCCCAACCAGGTTCTCGACCGGCAGGAAGCCCACGCCGCGCGGGTCGCGCAGGGAATCGATGTTGCTGGCGGAAAAGCGGCTGTCCAGGCTGTTGTCCCGGTTGTCGCCCATGGCGAACAGGTCGCCCTCCGGGACGATGTAGTCCTGCGTGTTGTTGGCAGCACCCTCGTCGCCCATCTTGGCGATCAGGTGGTTGTAGTTGCCCGGCAGCGTCTCCGTGTATTCCTGCTCGCCGATGGAGGAGCCGTTCTCGTCGGTCGCCACCACCACGCCGGTCGGGTGGCGCACCGCCGGCTGGCCGTTGATGTAGAGCGTGCCGCCGCGGACTTGGATGTGGTCGCCGGGCAGGCCGATGATGCGCTTGATGTAGTCCTCGTAATGGTCGTTCATGTTCTTGAACACCGCCACGTCGCCGCGCTTGGGCAAGCTGCCGAAGATGCGGCCGGAGAACAGGTTGGGCGAGAATGGGATGGAGTAGCGTGAATAGCCGTAGCTGAACTTGGAGACGAACAAGTAGTCGCCGACCAGCAGGGTCGGGATCATGGACCCGGACGGGATGTTGAACGGCTCGAACGCGACGGTGCGGATGGCCACGGCGATCAGCCCGGCGTACACGATCGTCTTGATGTTCTCGAGCCAGCCAGCCGGCTTCGCGGCGGCCGCTGTTCTTGCTTTGGCCATAGTGCGGCGATCCGGTGAAATGCTGCCGGATGAAGCCGATGGCGATGCACTCTGTCAAGGAAAGCGGCGGGACGGCGGCCGGGCTTGACGCCCGCGCTGCAATGCAACACGGATCGCGCCATGCTTTCATCCCGATCCGCGACCCTCGCCCTCTCCGCCGCCCTCGCCCTGCTGCCCGCCGCCGGGCGGGCCGACCCGGCTGCCACGCCGGGGGACATCCCCGCCGAGTTCACCCGGCCGGACACGCAGAACGACTATGTCAAGCGCGTCGAGATGATCCCGATGCGTGACGGCGTGAAGCTCTACACGGTGATCGTCATTCCGAAGGACGCGCACGACGCGCCCATCGTGCTGACCCGCACGCCGTACAACGCCAAGAAGCGGGCCGAGCGCGCCAAGTCCCCGCTGATGATGTCCATGTTGCCCGGCGCCGACGAGGATTTCGTCCGGGCCGGCTTCATCCGCGTGTACCAGGACGTGCGCGGCAAATACGGCTCCGAGGGCGAATACGAGATGACCCGCCCGGTCCGCGGCCCGCTCAACCCGGCGCAAACCGACAACGTCACCGACGCCTGGGACACGACGGACTGGCTGGTCAAGAACCTGGCCCAGTCCAACGGCAGGGTGGGCATGATCGGCTCATCCTACGAGGGCTTCACGGTGGCGATGGCCCTGCTCGACCCGCACCCGGCGCTCAAGGCCGCCGTCCCGGAAAGCCCCATGGTGGACGGCTGGATGGGCGATGACTGGTACCATTACGGCGCGTTCCGCCAGACCAACCTCGACTACATCGCGGGCCAGACCGAGCAGAAGGGCGAGGGCGACAGCGTGCCCCGTACCGCCTACGACGACTACGAGACGTTCCTCGCCGCCGGGTCCCCGGGCGCCTACGCCGACGCCAACGGCTTCGGCCAGCTCGGCTGGTGGCGCAAGATGCTGGCGCATCCGGCCTATGACGGGTTCTGGCAGGGCCAGGCGCTGGACAAGATGCTGGCCGCCCACCCGTCGAGCGTGCCGACCCTGTGGGAGCAGGGGATGTGGGACCAGGAGGACATGTGGGGCGCCAACCAGAGCTGGCTCGCCCTGAAGGCCGCCGGACACCTGGCCAACAACTGGCTGGTGATCGGCCCCTGGTCGCACAGCCAGGTCAACGGCCCGGGCTGGAACCTTGGACCCTTCAAGTGGGTGGGCGACACCGCCCAGCAGTTCCGCCACGACATGGTGCTGCCCTTCCTCACCCAATACCTAAAGGACGGCCCGCCCGCGAACCTGCCCCGGGTGGCCTTCTACGAGCCGGCCGCGAACCGCTGGGAACACTTCGCCGACTGGCCCACCGCCTGCGAGACAGGCTGCCCCCAGGGCATGAAGCCGCTCTACCTGCAGCCCGGCTTCGGCCTCGCGTTCGAGAAGCCGGCCGGTGCAGGCGAAGGTGACTCCTACGTTTCCGACCCGGCCAAGCCGGTGCCGTTCGAGCCGCGCCCCGTGCGGTTCTCCGACCGCGACGCCTGGCGCACCTGGCTGGTGCACGACCAGCGCTTCGTCGATGGCCGCCCCGACGTGCTGACCTATCAGACGCCGCCGCTCACCGCCTCCGTCAAGCTGCAAGGCGCACCGGTCGCCGACATTGTGGCCGCGACCACGGGCACGGACGGCGACGTGGTGGTCAAGCTGATCGACGTGTACCCGCCGGACTACCCGGCCCAGCCGGAACTGGGCGGCTACGAGTTGCCGATCGCCACGGACATCCTGCGCGGCCGCTACCGCGAAAGCTTCGTCACGCCCTCGCCGATCCCGGCAGGCACGGCGCAGCACTACCGGTTCACCCTGCCGAACGCCGACTACACCTTCCTGCCGGGGCATCGGATCATGGTGCAGATCCAGTCCACCCTGTTCCCCCTGTACGACCGCAATCCGCAGGGCTATGCGGACAACCCGCTGCTTCCGAAGCCGTCCGACTACCAGAAGGCCACGGTCACGGTGATGCGGTCCGGCGACGGGGCAAGCGCCGTCTGGTTGCCCGTGGTGCCGTAGCCGGTCAGAGCCGGGTCAGCACCACAGGGATTTCGCTCCGGTCGGTCCGGGGGGCGGTCTCGGCCGGCCACGCCCACCCCGCCCCGAACAGCGCCCGCATGGCTGGGAGCGGGCAGTCGAACGGCGGGCCGCCAGGCTTGCCGGTCTGCATGAACAGGATGAACAGGCGGCCGCCGGGCCGCAACCAGCCGTGCAGCCGGGCCGCGTAGTCCGGCAGCACGGCCGGGGGCAGGGCGCAGAGGCAAGTCTGGTCATACACGGCATCAAACGGCGCGGCGGGCTGCCATGCCAGCAAATCCGCCTCGTGCACCGCCCCGGCGAGGCTTGCCGCTTCGAGCCGGACCCGCTGCACCGCGACGGAGGTGGGGGCGAGATCGACCACCGTGATGTCGAAGCCGTCCCGCGCCAGGGCCAGCGGCTCGCCGCTGCGGCCCGCGCCGGGCAGCAGGATGCGGCACGGCGCGAGTTCGCCATTGCCGCGCCAGGACACGAAGGCAGGGTTGAGCGTCGGGCGCTCCCACGGCGTGCGCTCCGCCTGGAACCGCGCCTCCCAGTTCACCGAGGCGTTCGGCCCGCTCACGCCGGGTCACCGGAGATCATCACCTGGGCGAAGGCGTAGGGGTGCTCGTCGGTCAGCGTCAGGTGCAGCGTCGCCACCTGGCCCGGCGGCGTGATCGCGCGCAGCCGCGCCGCCGCTCCCCCGGTCAGCGCCAGGGTGGGCTGGCCGCTCGGCAGGTTCACCACGCCCATGTCAGAATGGAACACGCCGCGGCTGAACCCGGTGCCGAGCGCCTTGGCGCAGGCCTCCTTGGCGGCGAACCGCTTGGCGTAGGTCCCGGCGTGCAGCCCCGCGGTGCGCCGGGCCGCCCGCGCCCGTTCCGCCGGGGTGAACACCCGGCGCAGGAACCGGTCGCCGAACCGCTCCATCACCTGGGCGATGCGGCGGATGTCGCACAGGTCGGAGCCGATGCCGAGGATCATGCCACGCTTTCCTCAGGCACGGGCCCGCTCCACCTGCGTCACGCCCTGCGCGGCGCGCAGCCCGGCGATCACCGTCGAGAGGTGCCGCAGGTCGCGCACCTCCACATCGACCAGGATCTCGAAAAACTCCTGCTGTCGGTTGACGATCTTGAGGTTGGTGACCGACCCGTCCTGCTTGGAGATGGCGTTGGTCAGCGCGGCCAGCGTGCCGGTCTCATTGGCGGCGATGACGCTGATGCGCCCCGTGTGCATCCCGCCGCCGTGGCCGTCCCCCTCCCAGCCGATGTCGATGAACCGCTCGGGCGTGGCGGCGAAGCTCTCCAGCGTCTGGCAGCCGCTCGCGTGCACGGTGACGCCCTTGCCGGTGGTCACGATGCCGACGATGCGGTCCCCCGGCAGAGGGTGGCAGCACCCGGCATACTGCACCGCCATGCCCGGCAACAAGCCGCTCACCACCAGGCTGCCGCCGGGCCGGCTGGGCGCGCGCGAGGTCAACGGAGGGATCATCCGCGGCGCGCGGGCAGACTGGCGCAGCTCGGGGTGAACCGCGTGCACCACGTCCTTCGGCCCGGTGCTGCCATTGCCGACGTTGACGTACAAGTCGTCGAGCGAGGCGGCCTTGAGGCCCTTCAGCGCCGCCTCTAACACCTTCTCCGAGCCGTCCAGCCCCTCCTGCCGGAACGCCTTGGCCAGCGCCGCGCGGCCGGAATCCAGGTTCTGCTGCCGCTGCTGCAAGGCCACGTGCCGCCGGATGCGCGCCCGCGCCTTGCCGGTGACGGCGAAGCGCTCCCAGGCGGGGGAGGGTGTGCCGCCGCGCGCGGTCATCACCTCCACCTGGTCGCCGTTCTGCAGCTCGGTCCGCAGCGGCAGCAGCCGCCCGTTCACCTTGGCGCCGACGCAGGTGTCGCCCACCTGGCTGTGCACGGCATAGGCGAAATCAACGGGGGTGGCGCCCCGCGGCAGCTGGATCAGCTGGCCCTTGGGCGTGAAGCAGAACACCTGGTCCTGGTAGAGTTCGAGCTTGGTGTTCTCCAGGAATTCATCGCCGGTGGCTGAGTTATCCAGGATCTCCAGCAGGTCGCGCACCCACGGGAAGTCCTGCCCGTCGCCAGGCCCCGGAGTGCCCTGCTTGTAGCCCCAATGCGCCGCAACCCCGTTGTCGGCCACCCGCTGCATGTCGGCGGTGCGGATTTGCACCTCGATCTTCTGGTTCAGCGGATGCCGCAGCGTGACGCCAGTGTGCAGGCTCTGGTAGCCGTTGGATTTCGGGGTGGAGATGTAGTCCTTGAACCGCCCGGCGATCACAGGGTAGCTCGCGTGCACCGCGCCGAGCGCCATGTAGCAGTCCGCCCGCGTCGGCACGACCATGCGGAACGCCATGATGTCGGACAGCTGCTCGAAGGCGATGTTGCGCCGCTGCATCTTCTCCCAGATGGAGTACGGGCTTTTCTCCCGCCCGCTCACCTCCACCGCCTGCACGCCCGCCTCCCGGCACACCCGGGCCAGCTCGCCGCGCACGTCCTCGATGATGTCCGCCCCCTGGCCGCGCAGGAAGTTCAGCCGCGCCTGGATGGTCTCGAACGCTTCCTTCTCCAATTGCGCGAAGGCGAGGTCCTGCAGCTCGATCTTCACCTCGTCCATGCCGATGCGCTCGGCCAGCGGCGCGTAGATTTCCATGGTCTCGCGGGCGATGCGCTGCCGCCGCTCCAGCGAGCCCACGAAGCACAGCGTGCGCATGTTGTGCAGCCGGTCCGCCAGCTTGACCAGCAGCACCCGGATGTCCTGGCTGATCGCCAGCACCAGCTTGCGGAAGTTCTCCGCCTGCTTGGAGCGCTCGGCCTTCAGCTCCAGCTTGGTGAGCTTGGTGACGCCATCGACCAGCCCCGCCACCGGCTTGCCGAACCGTGCCTCGATCTCGCTGAGCTTGATCCCGGTGTCTTCCACCACGTCATGCAGCAGCGCGGTAACGATGCTGCCCACGTCCAGCCGGTAGCCGGCCAGGATGTCCGCCACCGCGACGGGGTGGGTAATGTAGGGGTCGCCGTTGTCGCGGGACTGACCGCCATGCGCCTGCGTCGCCATGACGTAGGCGGCGTCAATCAGCCCAGTGTCGGCCTTGGGATCATAGGCAAGCACGCGCTCGGTCAGCTCGAACTGCCGAATAACCGGGGCGCGCGGTGGCGTCGGGCGCGCGGTCCCCGTCCCGTCGGGGGCGAACAGCGTTCGGCGGAGGCTCGGCCTGTCCATGCCCCCCGGTGCGGCTAGCGGCGGCGTCCGCCCAGCTCGGCCTCGATGGCGGCTTCGAGGTCCTCGGGGGACATCTCCTCCACGGGCAGGCTGGCGGCTTCCTCTTCAGCCGAAACGTCTTGCAGGCCGAAGATGTTCTGGTCGGTCGGGATAAGGTCGAGCACCTCCTCGTCCGCCGGCTCCGGCTCCGGCGCGCGGGACAGCGACTTGATCAGGTCCTGCTCCAGCTTCGGGATCTCGATGGTTTCCTCGGCGATCTCGCGCAGCGCCACGACCGGGTTCTTGTCGTTGTCGCGATCGACCGTCAGTTCCTCGCCGCGGCTCAGGTTGCGGGCGCGCTGCGCCGCGAACAGGACCAGCTCAAAGCGGTTGGGAACGCGTTCGACGCAATCCTCGACTGTCACGCGTGCCATGAGGCAAGACTCCGTTGGAGGACCGATCCACCTAACTAAGCCCTGAAGGGTCCTCTCGCAAGTGCGAACACGGCTTGACGCCCTGCTCCGGCAACCCGGCGAGCAGCTGCCGGGCGGATAGCCCGAGCACCGGATGCCGCCAGTCCGGCGCCACGTCCAGCAGCGGGCGCAGCACGAAGGCGCGTCCGTGCAGGCGGGGGTGCGGCAGCACCGGGTCCGGCGCGTCGCGGACCCGGCGGCCCATGGCGAGGATGTCGAGGTCCAGCGTGCGGGCTGCGTTGGCCACGCTGCGCTCCCGCCCGTGGGCCAGCTCCATGGCTTGCAGCGCCCGCAGCAGAGCCGCCGGGTCGGCGGCGCCGGCCAGCCGCGCCACGCCGTTGACGTAGGGCGGCTGGCCGGACGGCGGCATCGCCTCGGTCTCGTACCAGCGCGACACCGCGGCCAGGCGCAGCCCGGCCACCCCGTCCAGCGCCGCGGCGGCGGCCTGGCAGGTGGCGAGCGCCGCGGGGAAGGTCGGCAGGTTCGCCCCCAAGGAAATTAAAATCATTTCACCGCCTTGGCCTTTGTGCAGCGCACGCGTGCCGTTATGGTCGGGCATTGCCTTGACTCGTGCGGCTGCGTGGCAACCGCGTTGAAGGATTTGAGAACGTGCTGTTTCTTCCCACTGAACGGACTGCCTTGTTCATCGACGGAGCCAATCTCTACTCCGCCTCGCGCAACCTGGGGTTCGATGTCGATTACCGGAACATGCTGGAGTTCTTCCGCGCCAAGACCAACGTGATCCGCGCCTACTACTATTCCGCCGTGCTCGAAACCGAGGAGTACTCGCCGCTCAAGCCGTTGACCGACTGGCTGGCTTACAACGGCTACTCCCTGGTGACCAAGCCAGCGCGCGAGTTCACCGACGCCACTGGCCGCCGCCGGGTCAAGGGCAACATGGACGTGGAGCTGGCGGTGGACATGCTGGAGCTGGCGCCCAAGCTGGACCACGCGGTGCTGTTCAGCGGCGACAGCGATTTCCGCCGCTTGGTGGAGGCGGTGCAGCGCCAGGGCGTGCGCGTGTCCGTGGTCTCGACCGTGCGCAGCAACCCGCCGATGATCGCCGACGAGCTGCGCCGCCAGGCCGACCAGTTCGTGGAGCTGGCCGAGATCGCTCCCGGCTTCACCCGCCGCCAGGTGGAGCCGCGCACCCGCTCCGTGCGCAACACCCCGGCCGAGCCGTACAACGAGCCGACCGAGATCGTTTGACTCTGGAGCCTGACGCCCCGCCGCAGGACTGCGCCCTGTGCCCCCGGCTTGCAGCCTACCGCGCCGCGAACCGGGCGGAGCACCCGGACTGGTTCAACGCCCCCGTGCCCAGCTGGGGCGCGCTCGACGCGCGCTTCCTGGTGGTGGGCATGGCGCCCGGCGTGCGCGGCGCCAACCGCACCGGCCGCCCCTTCACCGGCGACCACGCCGGCCTCCTGCTCTACCAGACCCTGCTGCGTTTCGGCTTCGCGCAGGGCGAGTACCGGGCCGACCCGGCCGATGGCCTGACGCTGCACGACTGCCGCATCGTCAACGCCGTCCGCTGCGTGCCCCCCGCCAACCTGCCGGTGCCGGAGGAGGTGCGGACCTGCAACCGCTTCCTGGCCGCGGAACTGGCCGGGATGCCGCGGCTGCGGGGGGTGCTGGTGCTCGGCCTGCTGGCCCACGCGGCCGTGCTGCGGACGATGGGCGTGCCGCAGAGCCGCATGAAGTTCCGCCACGGGGCGTTCCATGCGCTGCCGGACGGGCGGTGGCTGGCGGACAGCTACCATGTGTCCCGCTACAACACGAACACGGGGCGGCTGACGGAGGCGATGTTCGAGGCGGTGGTGGGGGAGGTGGTGGGGCGGTTGGATGGATAGTAACACTTCCGTATCAGCAAAGACCTGATGCCAACGGCGTTGTTTGTTGACCTACTCTCCGTCATGCCCGGGCTTGACCCGGGCACCCACGCAGAGGAAGCGACTGACGTCAGCACGCATGGGACTCGTTGTTTTCATTGGCAACGCTTCGTCATGCAAGTTCAGCGTGAGTGGCTGGGCAAACCATTCGGATAAGATCATCGGTCTGACCGACAAGGATTGTGTATGACGCCAAAAACTTACCTTGCTGTCGCTGACAAAGCGCCTGGTGATGTGCTGCATTCGATTCTCTTTCCGGCGTTTCCTGGCGTGACATCAGTTGCGGAAACGCTGGCTGACCTGTTTCCCCAGGCTCGCGACGCCTTGGCCACAATCGTAGAAGACATGGAGGCGAACGGAGAAGCGCTGCCGCCGGCTGTCGAAGACGGAGCCGACAATCCCGTCCTTCCAGATGAGTTGCACCGCCCGATCATGCTCATGGTGCCGGTCGAGGTGCACACCAGGGCAGTTCGGGTAGACGTCAGCCTAGACGAGGGACTGCTGGCCCGCATGGATGCCGTCGCAGCCCGCACAGGCACCAGCCGGTCTGCGCTGCTGGCGAAAGGCGCACGACTGGCAATCGCGGCCGAAACCGCAACGTCCTAACGGTTGCTAACCGAGCGGCATGTGGGTTTCGCGTCGTAGCACGGCCTTGAAGCGTTGCGACTTGTCTGCCCAAAACCGCAGGCGATTTCGCATCAGCGAGTTGCATTCAGAAACCCATTTACTCGTTTCAGGCGGCTGATTTTGAGCCCATCCAAGAATGCCGAAGTAGCTTATTGAGGCAGCAGTTTGAAACTCGGCTCTGGCCTGCAACGGAAAACGGCTAGTGCTGATGTGGGCAGCTATGACTTCTGCCGCCCGGTCGTCAACGACTGTAAGTGCAGATGCTCTTGCATCCTGTTCGCATCCCGTGCGGATCACCTTTTCTATTTTCTCATGAACGAAATGGACGTTGCGCGACAGCATCCATAAACTCCGTCTGGCCAGATAGAATGTTATGCAAAACCATACTGGTTTGCGATGATGGCAAGCTGTCCGCCAAATTCTCAACAACCCTCAAACCCGCCGCCCCGGCACCCGGTGCCGGAACGCCAGCGCCTCCGCCACATCCACCCGGCGCACCACCGGCGAGCGTGCCAAATCCGCGATCGTGCGCCCGACCCGCAGCACCCGGGTGAACCCGCGCGCCGACAGCCGCAGCTTCTCCGCCGCCTGCTCCGCCAGCGCCCGGGCGTCCGGGTGCAGGGCGATCATCGCCGGGTCCGCCTCGGCGTTCAGCGCGCCGCGCTCGCGCTGCCGGGCGCGGGCGGCGGCGATGCGCTCGGCCACCGCCGCACTCGGCTCGCCCGGCGGGGCGCGGCTCAGCTCGGCGGGCGGGATCGGCTGCACCGCCACCGTCATGTCGATGCGGTCCAGCAGCGGCCCGCTGATCCGGCTCAGGTAGTCCTCGCCGCAGCGCGGCGCCTTGCCGCACTCGCGCGACGGGTCGCCGAGGTGGCCGCAGCGGCACGGGTTCATCGCCGCCACCAGCTGGAAGCGCGCCGGATAGGTGACGTGGGCGGAAGCCCGGGCTACCGTGGTGCGGCCGGTCTCCAACGGCGTGCGCAGCGCCTCCAGCGCCGGGCGGGGAAACTCCGGCAGCTCGTCCAGGAATAGCACGCCGCGGTGCGCCAGGCTCACCTCGCCCGGCCGCGCGCGCTGGCCGCCGCCGGTCAGCGCCGCCGGGCTGGCCGAGTGGTGCGGCTCGCGGTACGGCGGGCGCTTGACCATCAGGCCGCCCACCAGCAGCCCGGCCACGGAATGGATGGTGCTCACCTCCAGCGCCTCCGCCGGCGTCAAATCCGGCAGCAGCCCGGGCATCCGGCAGGCCAGCATGGACTTGCCCGCACCCGGCGGCCCAACCAGCAGCAAGTTATGCCCACCTGCCGCCGCCACCTCCACCGCGCGCTTGGCCGCCTCCATGCCCTTCACCTCGGACAAATCCGGCCCGGCCAGCCGCTCCGCCACCCCGGCGGGCGGCGGCGGGGTCAGCACTTGGGTACCGCGGAAATGGTTCACCGCGCAGAGCAGGTCGGGCAACGCCAGCACCTCCACCTGTCCCGCCCACGCCGCCTCGCCGCCCTGCTCGGCCGGGCAGATCAGCCCCAACCCACGGGCGGAGGCGGCGATGGCGGCGGGCAGCACGCCGGCCACCGGGTTCAGCGTGCCGTCCAGGGAAAGCTCCCCCACGGCGGCGAACCCGGCCAGGTCCTCGCGCGGCAGCACGTCCATCGCCGCCAGCACGCACAGCGCGATCGGCAGGTCGAAGTGGCTGCCCTCCTTCAGCAGGTCGGCCGGCGCCAGGTTGATCAGCACCCGGCGTGGCGGCAGCGCCAGCCCCATGGCGGTCAGCGCCGCCCGCACCCGCTCGCGCGCCTCGCCTACCGCCTTGTCCGGCAGCCCCACCACCAGGAAGGCAGGCAGGCCGGAGGACACCTGCACCTGCACCTCCACCGGCACCGCCTCGATGCCGGAGAAGGCGAAGGACTGCACCCGGGCCAGGCTCATCCGCCGAATCCCGCCAGGAACGCCTGCAACAGGGGGCCGAGCGTCTCCATGTTGTAGCCGCCCTCCTGGATGAACGCCGCCGGCGCGGTCAGCCGGCCGATCGAGACGCCTGCGCGGGCGAACCCCTCGGCCGAGACGGACAGGAAGTGCAGCGGCTCGTCGCGCGAGGCGTCGAACCCGAGGCTGACCACCAGCGCGTCTGCGCCGAACCGCTCGACCTGGCGCAGCGCGGCATCCAGCGCCGCCAGCCAGCCGAGATCAGCCGTGCCCGCGGCCAGCGGGAAGTTGCGGGTGAGGCCGAGGCCCGCCCCGGCGCCCTGCTCGTCCGCATGGCCCACGTACCAGGGATAGTAGCCCGCCGGGTCGCCGTGGATGGAGGCGAACAGCACGTCGCCGCGGGTCCAGAATAGGCCCTGCGTGCCGTTGCCGTGGTGGCTGTCGATGTCCAGCACCGCGACCCGGCGCGCGCCGTGCGAGATCAGCCGCTCCACCGCCAGGGCCGCGTTGTTGAGGTAGCAGTGCCCGCCCGCCCGGGCCGCGTAGGCGTGGTGGCCAGGGGGGCGGCACAGCGCGTAGCAGTCCCGCCCGCGTGCCGCCTCGTCCGCCGCGGCCAGGGCGCAGGCGGCCGCGGCCTCGATCGCCTCCCAGCTGCCGGCCCCCAGCGGACAGGCGGCATCGGCTGAGAACCAGCCGGCGCGGCCGATGGCGGAGGCGGGCGGCCGCGCGCCGTTTCCCAGCATCTCCGGCGAAGGGTGCATGTTGGCCACCACCTCGGGGCCGGCATCCTCCATCGCGGCCCACTCGGCGGCGGCCCCGGCCAGCCAGTCCAGGTAGTCCGCTTCGTGCACCGACTCCAGCGCGGCGCGGCTGGCCGGGCCGGGCCGCGT
The DNA here is from genome assembly GCA_964244655.1 of uncultured Acetobacteraceae bacterium. Classification (GTDB taxonomy): domain Bacteria; phylum Pseudomonadota; class Alphaproteobacteria; order Acetobacterales; family Acetobacteraceae; genus LMUY01. Next base: position 17,208 of record CAXTJU010000032.1, read on the forward strand.
GACCTCCAGGCCCAGGGCGCGGCAGCCGGAGAGCAGCGCCTCTGCCCGTCCCGGCGCCTCGAAGTTGCTGCGCAGCTGGCCGCGTTGCAGGAAGAAGCGTGGTGCGTGGGCGAGCTGCGCCGGGTCCCAGAAAGCCTTCACGCCTGCACTCCCCCGTATGCGGGAATGCTAGTGCGTTTCACCCCGGCCGGAAACCGCGCCGGAAAACGGGTTAGCCGCGCGAGGGGCTGCTCAGACGCTGCATCTTGGCCGCGAGGTCTTCCAGCGCCAGGCGCCAGCGCACGGTGCTGTCGCGCTGCTCGGCCAAGGCGACGGACAAGCTGGTGAGCGCCTGGGCAAGCCGCTCCGACGATTGCGCCAGGTCCTGCGCCGAGGTGGGCGCCGGGGGCCGCGCCGCGCGGGGGAACGGGATGATGATGGCGCTGGCTTGCTGGCTCATGAACAACTCCTGGTTGCTCCCGCTTAGCCCAACCGGCCGTCCAAGAAAAGAGAAAGTTAACCTTTCCGAAACACCTCAGAGCACGTTGACGTGGATTCCCAGCACCCGCATCACGAGCACGAAGCCCAGGATGGCGACGACCGTGCCTGACAGCGCATAGCGCAGCTTCATGTAGCCCGGCGGCACCAGCCCCGCCGCCAGGCCGCGCCGCTCCACCAGCGTGGTGCCGATGAAGCCCAGCGCCAGCAGTGCCAACCCGGCGCTGGCGTCGAGCGCCACCACCATCAGCAACCCGACCCAGCCCACCAGCGAGGGCACCACGCCCAGGCCCAGCCGCGCCCGCTCGCCGCGGCCGGACGGCACCCCCAGGGGCTCACCGAGGGCGAAGCCCCAGTGCACCCCGCCCAGGAAGGCCAGGATCACGGCGGCGTAGGCGGCGAGCGCCATCGCCCCCCGCCCGTCATCCGGGCGCAGCGCCAGCACGCCGCAGGCCACGAACGGGAGCAGCCCGGCAAGGCCGAGCAGCAGGGCGAGGACGGGCAGGGGACGGTTCATCGCGCCACTTTGCCCCGCAGCGCCCGGCGGCGATAGGATGGGCCATGCACATCGCGGCCGAGATCGCCTTCACCCTGCTGCTGATCCTGTTCAACGGGGTGTTCGCGCTCAGCGAGATGGCCCTGGTCTCCTCCCGCCGCGCCCGGCTGATGGTGCTGCAACGCCAGGGCGTCGCCGGGTCGGCGGCGGCGCTCAGCCTGGCGGAGGACCCGCAGCGCTTCCTGCCGACGGTGCAGGTGGGCATGACGCTGGTGGGCATCCTGACCGGCACGTTCGGCGGCGCCCGCCTGTCCGGCCGGCTGGCGCCCGTGCTGGCCGCCATTCCGGCGCTGCAGCCGGTGGCGGCCGAGCTGGCGCTGCTGGTCGTGGTGCTGGCCACCACCTTCCTGACCCTGGTGATCGGCGAGCTGGTGCCCAAGCAGCTGGCGCTGCGCCATCCGGAGCTGGTGGCGGCCCGCATCGCCCGCGCCCTGGGCGTGCTGAGCCGGGCGATGGGGCCGTTCGTGTGGGCGCTGGGGCTGTCCACGGCGCTGGTGCTGCGGCTGTTCGGCGCCGGCCGGCCCGCGCCGCAGAAGGTGACGGAGGAGGAGCTGAAGGCGCTGCTGGCCGAGGGCGCGCAGGCCGGCGTGCTGGAGGCGGGCGAGCGGGACATGATCGAGCGGCTGCTGCGCCTGGCGGACAAGCCGGTGCGCGCCATCATGACGCCGCGCAACGAGATCGCCTTCATCGACCGCAGCGATCCGCGGCGGGACATCGTGCAGGCGCTGAAGGGCGCGCCGCACAGCCGCTTCGTAGTGTGCGACGGCTCGATCGACAACGTGGTGGGCGTGGTGCAGGCCAAGGACATGCTGGACCGGCTGCTGGGCGGCGGCGACCTGTCCGTGGCCGCCGCCCTGCGCCAGCCCATGGTGGTGCCGGACACCATCTCCGCCCTGGACGCGCTGGAGCGCCTCAAGGCCGACCCGCTGGGCCTGGCCCTGGTGATGGACGAGTACGGCAGCTTCGAGGGCGTGGTGACGGCGGCCGACGTGCTGGAAGCCATCGTGGGCGACGCCAGCGACACCCAGCCCGACCTGGCGGCCGACGCGGCGGCCACGCCCGGCAGCCTGGTGGTGGATGGGATGATGCCGGTCGATGAGCTGAAAGCCCGGCTCTCCCTGCCGGACCTGCCGGCGGAGGGCAGCTACCACACGGCGGCCGGGCTGCTGCTGGCGCTGCTGCGCCGGGTGCCCCGGGTGGGCGACAAGGTGGTGTTCGCCGGCTGGCTGTTCGAGGTGCAGTCGGTCGATGGCCGCCGGGTGGACCGGGTGCGGGCGAGCCGGGAGGTGCTGGCGGAGGGTTAGGCGCGGGAGCCGGGAGCGCTCTCCACCGCCGGCGTCGGGATCATGGCAGCGCCATGCGGGCGAAGTTGAAGGCTGCTGCCAGCTCGGCCCACCGGTCAGGCACCGTATAGACGATCGGCGGCAGGCCTTTCATGACCACCCCGGACGCCATGACGGCCCCAAACAAGCTTGTCAACGCCCTGTCTAAGCTCATGGCCAACCCCGCTGATCGAGGATCAGACGTTAACTAATTAATGAGAATTTGTAAAGTTATTAAGATCAGCACAGCCTGATGCGGGACGACTCGGTGGCGACGTTGTCGATTAAGCTCTCCGACAAAGTCCCAGCATCGGTTTTGCGCGCCTCAAAGGCTGAGCCGCTGGGTGTCGCGAGTGAGGGACAGGCTGCCAACTGGCAATGACCCCTCGCCTAAGTTAATGTGACACGGATACCCATGCCCGCGATACGCGTGATATGCTCAATGCGTGGACATCAGCTTTGATCCCGCTAAGCGAGTTTTGACCCTGGCGAACCGGGACCTGGATTTCGCCGACGCAGGCCTGGTGTTCTCTGGCGGCACTGTCACGCGCACCGACGCACGCCAGGCCTATGGCGAGGATCGCTTCATCACGGCCGGGCACTTGCAAGGCCGTTGCGTCGTCATCGTTTGGACGCCGCGTGACGGCGCGCGGCGCATCATCTCAATGAGGCATGCCCATGCAGACGAAGAACGACTCTGGTTCGGCTGAGTGGACCGACCCGGACGACGCCCCGATACTGACCAAAGCCGAGGCGCAGGATGCCGAGGCGTTTCGCGGCGACGCCTTCGTGGCCCGCAAGCCTGGCCGGCCGAAAACGGGCCATGCCAAGGAGCTGATTTCCGTGCGGCTCGACCCGGAGGTGCTGGCCGTGCTGCGCCAGGCTGGGCCGGGCTGGCAGTCCCAGATCAACGCCCTGCTGCGGGCCGCCCTGAACCTTGAGCGCTCGGCGTCCACCCTAAAGGCAGCGTCGAGGTGACGCGGAGAACAGCCATGGACCCCACCCTCCCCACCCTCGCCACTCCCGACGACGATCCCTGGCTGTGGCTGGAGGACATCGAGGGCGAGCGCGCCACTGCCTGGGCGGACGCGCAATCCGCCGCCACGCTGCAACGCTTCGGCGGCCCCCGCACCGAGTCCGACCGCGACACCCTGCGCGCCCTGCTGGACCGCCCGGACAAGCTGCCCGTCCCCGCCCGGCGCGGCGGCCTGCTGTACAACTTCTGGCAGGACGGCGCGCACCCCCGCGGCCTGTGGCGGCGCACCACGCTCGACTCCTACCGCACCGACGCGCCGGAATGGGACGTGCTGCTCGACCTGGACGCGCTCGCCGCGGCCGAAGGCGAGGACTGGGTCTGGCAGGGCGCCTCCACCCTGCCGCCGGCGCATGAGCGGGCGATCCTGCGGCTGTCCCGCGGCGGCAGCGACGCCACCGTGCTGCGCGAGTTCGACCTTGCCGCCCGCGGCTTCGTGCCCGGCGGCTTCACCCTGGCCGAAGCCAAGGGCAGCGCCGCCTGGCTGGATGCCGACACGCTGCTGCTGTCCTCCGCAGGCCAAGGCGCCACCCAGTCGGGCTATGCCAGCACCGTCCGGCTCTGGTCCCGCGGCGAGGCCCCCGGCGCGCCGATCTTCCAGGTCGGCCCGGCGAGCATGGCCGCTTCCGGCAGCTACGACCGCGAGAATGACCGGCTGCTGTTCGTGGAAACCACCGACTTCCTCAACAGCGCCGTGTTCGCCGGCGACCGCACCGGCCCCAAGCAGCGCTTCGACCTGCCCACCGACGCCGCGTTCGACTATGACCGCGGCTGGCTCGCCATCCGCCCGCGCACGCCCTGGACCGTGGGCGGCCGCACCTACCCGCCTGACACGGTGCTCGGCATCGGCCTCGACGCGTTCCTGGCCGGCGACCGCGCCTTCGCCACCGTGTTCGAGCCGCAGCCGCGCCGCGCGCTGCAAGGCTTCGCCTGGGTCGGCGGCACGCTGCTGGTCAGCGTGCTGGACGAGCTGCGCCCCGTCTTCCTGCTGGTCGAACCCGGCGCCTGGACCAGCCGCGAGCTGCCCGGCCTGCCGCAGACTGGCACCGCGAGCGCCTGGGGGCTGGACACGCGCTCCGAGGAGTCGGACGGCACCCTGCTGGCCAGCTCGCAGGACCCGCTGACCCCGCCGACCCTGTTCCTGGCTGCCCCCGGGTTCGCCGCCCGCACGGTGCTGAAGCGCGCCCCGCCCGCCTTCGACGCCGCCGGGTGCGTGGTGACCCGGCACGAGGCGGTGTCCTCCGACGGCGAGCGCATCCCCTACGTGCAGTCCGGCCCTCCTGGAGAAACCGGCGACGCGCCCGTGTACATGACCGGCTACGGCGGCTTCGCGCTCTCCCGCCTGCCCAGCTACAGCATCGCCAGCGGCAAGCTGTGGCTGGAGCGCGGCGGCACCACCGTGCTGGCCAACCTGCGCGGCGGCGGCGAGTTCGGCACGCGCTGGCACGAGGCGGGGCGGCGGGAGGGCAAGCGCCTGTCCCACGACGACTTCGCCGCCGTCGCCGCCGACCTGGTGCGCCGCGGCGTCACCCGGCCCGGCCGCATCGCGGCGGAAGGCGGCTCCAACGGCGGCCACCTGATCGCCAACATGCTGACGCGCTATCCCGAGCGGTTCGGCGCGCTGTTCTGCACCATCCCGCTGATCGACATGCGGCGCTACGCCAAGCTGCTGGCTGGGTATAGCTGGATCGCCGAGTACGGCGACCCGGACAAGGCGGAGGACTGGGCGTTCCTCGGCCCGATGTCCGCCTACCACACGGCCGAGCCGGGCCGGCCCTACCCGCCGATCCTGCTGGCCACCGCCCGCAAGGACGACCGGGTGCATCCCGGCCACGCCCGCAAGATGGCCGCCAAGCTGCAAGCGATGGGCTACGACGCGCAGTTCTACGAGCCGGCGGCGGGCGGCCACGGCTACGGCAAGGACAACGCGGAGGTGGCCGCCTTCGTGGCGCTCGGCATGGCGTTCCTGCGCCAGGCGATCGGGTGGGACGCATAGCGGCCCTGCCTTGCCCACCCGTGAACCCGGCGCTACCTGCGCAAGCATGAACAAGCCCTCGCTGAGCAAGGACAAGATCCGCATCCTCCTGCTGGAGGGCGTGCACGCAAGCGCGGTCAGCCTGCTGGAGCGGGACGGCTATTCCAGCATCACCCGCGTCGCCAAGGCGCTGGACGGACCAGCGCTGGCGGAGGCGGTGCGCGGCGTGCACATCCTGGGCATCCGCTCCCGCAGCCAGCTGACGGAGGCGGTGTTCGCCGCCGCCGACCGGCTGATGGTGGTGGGCTGCTTCAGCGTCGGCACCAACCAGGTGGAGCTGGGGGCGGCGCGGGCGCGCGGCATCCCCGTGTTCAACGCGCCGTACTCCAACACCCGCAGCGTGGCGGAGCTGGTGATCGGCGAGATCGTCATGCTGCTGCGCCGCATCACCCCGCGCTCCGCCGCCGCCCATGCCGGGCAATGGGACAAGTCCGCCGCCGACAGCTTCGAGGTGCGCGGCAAGACGCTCGGCATCGTCGGCTACGGCTCGATCGGCTCGCAACTCTCCACCCTCGCCGAGGGGATCGGCATGCGGGTGGTGTACTACGACGTGATCGACAAGCTGCGCCACGGCAACACGGAGCCGGTTGGCTCGCTCGACGAGCTGCTGCGCTTGAGCGACGTGGTGAGCCTGCACGTGCCGGAGACCGCCGAGACGGCGGGCATGATCGGCGCGGCGCAGCTCGCGGCCATGAAGCGCGGCGCCTACCTCATCAACAACGCCCGCGGCACGGTGGTCGATCTGGACGCGCTGGCGGACGCCCTGCGCCGCGGCCACCTGCTGGGAGCGGCGATCGACGTGTTCCCGGTGGAGCCGGCCGGGGCGGCGGAGCGGTTCGTCTCGCCGTTGCAGGGCCTGCCCAACGTGATCCTGACGCCGCACATCGGCGGCTCGACCGGCGAGGCGCAGGAACGGATCGGCGCGGAGGTGGCGCACAAGCTGATCGACTACAGCGACGCCGGGTCCACCCTGGGGGCGGTGAACTTCCCGCAGGTGCAGCTGCCCGGCCGTCCGGCGGCCACGCGCTACGTCCACATCCACCGCAACGTGCCGGGGATGCTGGGCCGGGTGAACGGCGTATTCTCCAGCCGCGGCGTCAACATCGCCGGTCAATACCTGCAAACGGACGGCGAGCTGGGCTACGTGGTGGTGGACACGCAGGACGCCGAGGGCTGCGACGACTGCCTGGCGGAGCTGCGGGGGTTCGAGGGGACTATACGCGCGCGGTTGATCCGGCGGCTGTAAGGGCAGGGCTCTGCCCTGCACCCGGAAGGGGACACGTCCCCTTCACCCCTGGTATTGTAAGCAGGTGTCCAGAGGACCTCGTCCTCTGGTGGGGTTTGGGGCGAAGCCCCGACCTAGACCGCGGTCAGCTGCGCCTCGTCCAGCACCCGCTCATGCGCGTCGAGCGCGTTCTTGACCCGGTACTGGCAGATCGGCCCCGTCACCGGCATGATCCGCACGATGGTGTAGATGCCGGGGCGCGCGTTGACGTTGCTGCGGTCCGGCGACACCGCGACGCGGTCGCCGGCGGAAAACCTGTGCTTGATCATGGTGCCTCCGCGGGGTTGGCTCAGCACGCTCGGTCCGGCCTGCGCAGGCTGAGGTACGCAGCAACAATCCTACGCTACACGTAAACACTGATTTAAGCACGAATTAACGCTCGCCACGCGCCCGCCTGCCTGGCCGGACACGACTTTTATGAATGCCCTGAGCCTCGTGCTTTGCCTAATCGGCAGGCTGCTGACCCGCTTGTCGCTCGGCCCGTTGGGCAGCGCTTACGTCATCTGGGCCGCTCGCGGTGATGACGATCGCGCTCCTGGTGGCGGCAGGCTTCGGCCTCGTCAGCCTGTTCCTGGCGGGCAAGCTCTCCGCCAAGGCAGCCGCCTGAGCATCGCACGGCCATAAGGCCATGGCGGCGGCGTCGTTGTTGCAACCGTCTCCGGATACGCTCATGATCAGCGGGAAGCCGGGATGGCTGTAACCACCCCGGCCTCCTGCCGGTTAGAAGAGAATGGAAACCGCGAGGCTCCACTTCTTCCACCGCAGAGTGATCGAGATCAACATCTCTTTCGTCCTCCGTGATGCCGGGCGGCCATTCCGCCCGGTATCATGCTTATAGACGAGAGCCTTGCGCTACCCAGGCGGTGCAGTGTCCCACGGGAACACCACCCAGGTGTCCTGCGGCACCTCGGCCACGAATAGATCCGTTCCCTGCCGGCCCGCCGGCTTGGCGTACAGGCAGGCGAAATGCGCCGCCGGCAACAGCCCGCGCACCAGCCGCGCCGTCCCGCCGCGATCCACCAGGTCATCGATCACCACGAACCCGGCGCCGTCGTCCGCCGCCGCAGGCCGCTTCAGCACCACCGGCACGCCCCGGGCCTCCTCGTCATAGGACGCCACGCACACCGTCTCCACCAGCCGGCAGTCCAGCTCCCGCGCCACGATGGCGGCCGGAACCAGGCCGCCGCGGCTGACCGCCACGATCCCGCGCCACGGTCCCCGGGCGGCCAGCGCCGTGGCCAGCTGGCGCGCGTCGCGGTGCAGCTGCTCCCAGGTGACGGTGGCGTAGGCCGTCAGAACAGCCGCCCGCCATCCGGCACCGCCAGGTCGGGCCGCAGCAGCACCACCGCGCCGTCCGCGTCCGGCAACCCGAGCACCAGCACCTCCGAGCGGAACCCGGCGACGCTGCGCGGGGCCAGGTTCACCACGGCGCATACCTGCCGGCCGATCAGCTGGTCCGCCGCGTAGTGCACCGTGACCTGCGCGGAGGACATCTTCACCCCCAAGCCCGCGCCGAACTCGATCCACAGCTTGAACGCCGGCTGCCGCGCCTCCGCAAACGGCTGCGCGTCCACCACCGTGCCGACCCGGATGTCCAGCCGGTCGAAGTCTTCCATCGTCGCCGCGCCGCTCATGCCGCCCATCCCGTCCGCTGGTTGCCAAGCCCCGCCCGGCGTGGGAGCAATTTGCCCTATGCGCGATCTGCACCTGCCGGGGCGCTCCCCGGTTTACGCCACCCACGCCATGGCCGCCACCTCCATGCCGGCCGCCACCCTCACCGCGCTCGACACGCTGCGCGCCGGCGGCAACGCCATGGACGCAGCCGTGGCCGCCGCCGCCGTGCTGGGGGTGATCGAGCCGCAGTCCACCGGCATCGGCGGCGATTGCTTCTGCTTGTGGAAGCAGCCGGGCCAGCCTGTGGTGGCGATGAACGGCTCCGGCCGCGCCCCCGCCGCCGCCGGCATCGACTGGTTCGAGCAGCACGGCATCGCCGCGCTCGACGAATGGGGGCCGCACGCCGTCACCATCCCCGGCGCGGTCGGCGCGTGGGAGGCGCTGCTGGCCGCCCACGGCACGCGGGGCCTGGACGAGGTGCTGCAGCCCGCCATCCGCTTCGCCGCCGAGGGCTGGCCGGTGCACCACCGGGTCGCGTCCGACTGGGAGGAGGCGGCGCCCAAGCTGCGGCAGAACGGCGCGGCCGCCTTCCTGCCCGGCGGCCAGCCGCCGCAGCCGGGCGACGTGTTCGTGCAGCCGGCGCTGGCCGAGACCCTGCGCACCATCGCGCGGCACGGCGCCCGCGGCTTCTATGAGGGCGCCGTGGCCGCCGACATGCTGGCCACCCTGCGCGCCCGCGGCGGCCTGCACACCGCGGAGGACTTTGCCGCCGGCCGCACCGCCGCGGAATTCGTGCAGCCGATCCGCGCCGCCTGGCGCGGCTACGAGGTGTGGCAGTGCCCGCCCAACGGCTCCGGCCTGATCGCGCTGATGATGCTGGGCATCCTGGACGGCTTCGCCACCGCCCCCGACCCGCTGGCGCCCGAGCGGCTGCACCGCCACGTGGAAGCCGCCCGGCTGGCCTTCCGCGACCGCGACGCCTTCCTGGCCGACCCGGCGCACGCCGACGTGCCGGTGGACCGCCTGCTGGACCCGGCCTACCTCGCCGGGCTGCACGCCCTCATCGACCCGGCGCGCGCCCTGCCGGACCTGCCGCGGGCCGGGGAGGCGGTGCTGCCGCGCCACCGCGACACGGTGTATCTCTGCGTCGTGGACCGCGATGGCAACGTTTGCTCGTTCATCCAATCGCTGTACCAGGGCTTCGGCTCCGGCATCCTGGCGGAGCGCTGCGGCGTGATGCTGCACAACCGCGGCGCCGGGTTCGTGGTGCAGCGCGGCCACCCGAACTGCATCGCCGGCGGCAAGCGCCCCATGCACACCATCATCCCCGGCATGCTGACCCAGGACGGCGAGGCGGTGATGCCGTTCGGCGTCATGGGCGGCCACTTCCAGCCGATGGGGCAGACGCTGTTCCTCACCAACCTGCTGGAATACGGCCTGGACATCCAGGCGGCGCTGGACCTGCCGCGGCTGTTCCCGTTCGGCGGCCAGCTGGAGGTGGAGCGCGGCATCCCCCGCGCCACGGTGGACGCCCTGGCCGCCATGGGCCACGGCCCGGTCGCCATCGAGCGCCCGCACGGCGGCGGCCAGGCGATCTGGATCGACCGCGCCCGCGGCACGCTGGTCGGCGGGTCGGACCCGCGCAAGGACGGCATGGCGCTGGGCTACTGACATGTCCATTATCCGCGCCTTCCTGCCAGTGATCCTGTTCGCCCTCCTGATCGCCGTGATCGCCTTCGTGGGCTTCGCCTACTACTTCAGCTTCGCTTGGACATGACCGAACCTTGCGACCTGTCCGCCACCGAGGCGCGGGCGTTGATCGGCCGCCGCGCGCTCTCTCCGGTGGAGCTGCTGGACAGCTGCATCGCCCGCACCGAGGCGATCGACCCGGCGGTCAACGCCATCCCCGCTCGCGGGCTGGACGCCGCCCGCGCCGCGGCGGCGAAGGCGGAGCAGGCGGTGATGGCCGGGGAGGCGCTGCCGCCGCTGCACGGCCTGCCGCTGGGGGTGAAGGACCTGACGGCCGCCGCCGGGCTGCCGTTCACCCGCGGCAGCACGATCTTCCGCGACCAGGTGGCGGCGGCGGACGAGCGGCTGGTGGCGGACCTGCGCCGGGCCGGCGCCATCGTGCTGGGCAAGACCAACACGCCGGAGTTCGGCGCCGGCGCCAACACCCGCAACGCCGTGTGGGGCGCCACCGGCAACCCGTTCGACCCGTCCCGCTCGGCCGCCGGGTCGTCGGGCGGCTCGGCGGTGGCGCTGGCCTGCGGCATGGTGCCGCTGGCCACCGGCTCGGACATGGGCGGCAGCCTGCGCAACCCGGCGGCGTTCTGCGGCGTGGTCGGCTTGCGCCCCAGCCCCGGCGTGGTGCCGCACGAGGCGCGGCCGCAGAACTGGCTGCCGCTCAGCACCAACGGCCCGATGGCCCGCACGGTGGCGGATGCGGCCCTGCTGCTGTCCGCCATGGCGGTGCCGGACGGGCGCGACGCTTGGACCCGCGCCACCGACCCGGCGACGCTGCATCCCCTGCCGCCGCGGGACCTGGCCTCGCTGCGGGTGGCGCTGTCGCCCGATCTCGGCTTCGCCCCCGTGGAGCAGGCGGTGATGGCCAGCTTCGCGGGCAAGACGGCGCTGTTCCGCCCCATGTTCGCCGCCGCCGAGGACGCTGCCCCCGATTGCACCGGGGCCGACGAGGCGTTCGCCGTGCTGCGCGCCGTGGCGTTCCTCGGCAGCTTCGCGGCGCTGGACCAGGCCCGGCCCGGCGAGCTCGGCCCCAACGTGCAGGCCAACCTGGCCGAAGCTCGGCGTTATACGGCCACGGACGTAGCCCGCGCGCTCGGCCTGCAAACCGCCCTGCAGCGGCGCTGGCACGCGTTCTTCTCCCAATTCGACATCCTGCTGACTCCCGCCATCAGCATCACCCCACGCTCATGGTCCGAGCTGTATCCGGCGCAGATCGATGGCCGCCCGCTGGACAGCTATTACCACTGGCTCGCGCTGGCCTACGCCGGCACCCTGGCGGGCCACCCGTGCCTGAGCCTGCCGGTCGGGCTGGACGCGGCCGGCATGCCGTTCGGCTTGCAGATGATCGGCCGCCCCGGCCAGGATGCCTTGCTGCTATCCGCCGCCGCCGCGCTGGAGGCCGCCCTGGCCGGGGACCCCCGCACCGCCCGGCCGCGGCCCGACCTCGCCCGGCTGCGCGCCGCCCCGCCGATCGCGGACGCGCTGGGCTTCATGGGTTTCGGCTGAGCTTGCCGGCCGCCGGGTCCGGCGCTATGTCGGTGGCATTGACGTAATGGGCAAGCAGTGCACGTAATCGGCATCCATCATGTCGTCCCGTCCGAGCTGTTCACCGTGACGCAGCTCGCCGCCGAGCTGGGCATCACCGCCCGCACGCTGCGCTTCTACGAGGACCGCGGCCTGATCGAGCCGCAGCGCCTCGGCACCACCCGTTTCTACGCCGCCCGCGACCGCGCCCGCATGAAGCTGATCCTGCGCGGCAAGCAGCTCGGTTTCTCGCTGCGCGACATCGCCCAGTACCTCGACCTGTACGACGCCGACCGGACCGGCACGGAGCAGCTGCTCGCCCTGCAAGCCGCGGTGGCGGCCCGCATCGCCACCCTGGAGGAGCAGCGCGCCGCCGTGGCGCAGACCCTGACCGAGCTGCACGAGATCGCCCGCCAAACCAACCACACGCTCGCGCAACGAGCTGGCTAGGAGAAATTCCATGCCGTCCCCCGTCGTCATCGCCGGCTACGCCCGCTCGCCGTTCACCCTTGCCAGGAAGGGCGGCCTGGCCCGGGTGCGCCCGGACGACCTGGCCGCCCAGGTGATCCGCGAGCTGATCGCCCGCACCCGGGTCAAGCCGGAGGACATCGAGGACATCATCATGGGCTGCGCCTTCCCCGAGGGCGAGCAGGGCCTCAACGTGGCGCGGCTGATCGGCCTGCTCGCCGACCTGCCGATCTCGGTGGCGGGCATGACGGTCAACCGCTTCTGCGGCAGCTCCATGCAGTCGGTGCACATCGCCGCCGGCGCCATCGCGATGGGCGCGGGCGAGGTGTTCATCTGCGCCGGGGTGGAGAGCATGAGCCGCGTGCCCATGGGCGGCTACAACCCGCTGATGAACCCGGCGCTGCACGCGAAGCAACCCGGCGCCTACATGGGCATGGGTGACACGGCGGAGAACGTCGCCCGCCAGTGGCAGGTGCCGCGTGCTGAGCAGGAAGCCTTCGCCGTCGCCAGCCACGCCAAGGCCGCCGCCGCCCAGGCTGCCGGCAAGTTCGCGGCCGAGATCGTCGCCATCCGCCACGGCCAGACGGTGGTGGACCAGGACGGCTGCATCCGCCCCGAGACCACGGCCGAGGTGCTGGCCGGCCTCAAGCCCGCCTTCGACACGGACGGCACCGTCACCGCCGGCACCTCCTCGCCGCTGACCGATGGCTGCGCCGCCGTGCTGGTGACGACCGAGGCCTACGCCGAGCGCCACGGGCTCACGCCGCTGGCCCGCGTGCGCAGCCAGGCAGTGGCCGGCTGCGGCCCCGAGATCATGGGCGTGGGCCCGATCGGCGCCACTCGCAAGGCGCTGGCCCGCGCCGGGGTCGAGATCTCGGCGGTGGATGTGGTGGAGCTGAACGAGGCGTTCAGCAGCCAGGCCATCGCCTCGGCGCGCGACATCGGCATCCGCGCCGAGACGCTGAACCTGGATGGCGGCGCGCTGGCGCTCGGCCATCCGCTCGGCGCGACCGGCGCGCGCATCGTCGGCAAGGCGGCCAGCCTGCTGGCCCGCACCGGCGGCCGATACGCGCTGGCGACGCAGTGCATCGGCGGCGGCCAGGGCATCGCCACCGTGCTGGAGCGCGTCTAGTGGAAATTCGAAAGGTTGGCGTCATCGGCGCCGGGGTGATGGGGGCGGGGATCGCCGCCCAGGTCGCCAACGCCGGCGTGCCGGTGCTGCTGCTGGACATCGTGCCCGCCGGCGCCAACGACCGCAGCCAGGTGGCCAGCGGCGCGGTGGCCAAGATGCTGAAGACGGAGCCGGCCCCGTTCATGAGCGCCCGCGTCGCCAAGCTGGTCGAGACCGGCAACATCGAGGACGACCTCGGCCGCCTGGCGGAGTGCGACTGGATCATCGAGGTGATCGTCGAGCGCCCCGACATCAAGCAGGAGCTGTACCGCAAGCTGGAGGCCGTGCGCCGCCCCGGCACCGCGGTGTCCTCCAACACCTCCACCATCCCGCTCAGCGCGCTGACCGAGGGCATGGGCGAGCAGTTCCGCCGCGACTTCCTCATCACCCACTTCTTCAACCCGCCGCGCTACATGCGCCTGCTGGAAGTGGTGCCCGGCCCCCACACCGACCCGGCCACCGTGCAGGCGGTGGCCAATTTCGCCGACGTGTCGCTCGGCAAAACGGTGGTCACCTGCAACGACGCCCCCGGCTTCATCGCCAACCGCGTCGGCAACTACTGGCTGCAAGTCGCGGTGGTCGAGGCGTTCGACGGCGGCGTGACGGTCGAGGAGGCCGACGCCGTCATCGGCAAGCCGTTCGGCATCCCCAGCACCGGCGTGTTCGGCCTGATCGACCTGGTGGGCCTGGACCTGATGCCGCACATCAACGCCAGCCTCGGCCGCACCCTGGCGCCGGACGACGCGTTCCACGTGTACAACCGCGACCTGCCGCTGCTCGGCCGCATGATCGAGCAGGGCATGATCGGCCGCAAAGGCAAGGGCGGCTTCTACCTGTTCGACCGCAAGACCCGCAAGAAGCAGGCGATCGACCTGACCACCGGCGAGTACCGCCCGGAGCGCAAGCCCGAGCTGCCCGAGCTGGCGGCGCGCGAGCTGGCCAAGATCATGGACGCCCCCACCAAGGCCGGGCGCTACGCCTGGGCGGTGATGGGCCAAACCCTCGCCTACGCCGCCAGCGTGGTGCCGGAAGCCGCCGGCACCCTGGCCGATGTCGATGCCGCCATGCGGCTGGGCTACGCCTGGCGCTGGGGCCCGTTCGAGCTGATCGACAAGCTCGGCACCGCCTGGTTCGCCGCCAGGCTGCGCGCCGAGGGCAAGGCGGTGCCTAAGCTGGTCGAGATCGCCGCCGGCCGGCCGTTCTACCGCGTGGCCGACGGCCATAGGCAGTTCCTCACCCTCGAAGGCGACTACCGGGACGTGCCGCGCGCGCCCGGCGTGCTGCTGCTGGAGGACATCAAGCTCCGCGCCGAGCCGGTGCTGAAGAGCGCGTCGGCCAGCGTGTGGGACATCGGCGACGGCGTGCTGTGCTTCGAGTTCACCTCCAAGTCCAACTCGCTGGACGACGCGATCATGGCCCTGCTGGGCAAGACGATCGCTCTGGTGAAGGAGCGCTTCAAGGCGCTGGTGATCTACAACGAGGGGCAGAACTTTTCCGTCGGTGCCAACCTCGGCACGGCGCTGTTCGCCGCCAACATCGCTGCCTGGGGCGAGATCGAGCGCTCCGTCGCCGGCGGCCAGCAGGCCTACAAGGCGCTGAAATACGCAGCCTTCCCCACCGTGTCGGCGCCGGCCGGCATGGCGCTGGGCGGCGGCTGCGAGATCCTGCTGCACTCCAGCGCGGTGCAGGCCCATGCCGAGAGCTACATCGGCCTGGTGGAGTGCGGCGTGGGGCTGCTGCCGGGCTGGGGCGGCTGCAAGGAGATGCTCGGCCGCTGGGCCGCGGACGGCAAGCTGCCCGGCGGCCCCATGCCGGTGCCCGCCAAGGTGTTCGAGATGGTCAGCACCGCCACCACCTCCAAGTCCGCCGCCCAGGCGCGCGACCACCTGTTCCTGCGCCCGACCGACGGCATCACCATGAACCGCGACCGGCTGCTGGCCGACGCCAAGGCGCGCGCGCTCTCCCTGGTGGAGGGCTACCAGCCGCCGGAGCCGCGCCAGGTGCAGCTGCCGGGTCCGTCCGGCGCGCTGGCGATGCGGCTGGCGGCGGAGGGCTTCCACAAGCGCGGCATCGCCACGGAGCATGACCTGGTGGTGTCCACCGCGCTCGCCCACGTGCTGGCTGGCGGGGACACCGACCTGATGGACACGGTCTCGGAGGACCGCCTGCTGGAGCTGGAGCGCGCCGGCCTGCTCAAGCTGATGAAGACGGCCGCGACGCTGGCCCGGGTGGAGCACACGCTCGCCACCGGCAAGCCGCTGCGGAACTGAAACCCGAAGGAGCCATCGCCATGCAGACCTACAAAGCTCCCGTCCGCGACATGCGCTTCGTCATCCACGAGCTGCACGACAGCGCCCGGCTCACCGCCATGCGCGGCCTGGAGGAGGTGACGCCCGAGCTGATCGACACCATCCTGGAGGAGGCCGGCAAGTTCGCTGAGAGCGTGCTGCTGCCGATCAACGCCAGCGGCGACGAGGAAGGCTGCACCTACGAGAACGGCGTCGTCCGCACGCCCGCCGGGTTCAAGCAGGCGTACGATGCCTTCCGCGAGGGCGGCTGGACCGCCATCGCCGCCGAGCCGGAGTTCGGCGGCCAGGGCCTGCCCGAGGTGGTGAACAAGCAGGTCGAGGAGATGATCTCCGCCTGCAACACCTCGTTCGGCCTGTACCCCGGCCTGACCCACGGCGCCTACCAGGCCATCCTGGACCACGGCTCGGACGAGCTGAAGCAGCGCTACCTGCCCAAGATGGTGGACGGCACCTGGTCCGGCACCATGTGCCTGACGGAAGCGCATTGCGGCACCGACCTCGGCATGCTGCGCACCAAGGCCGTGCCGCAGGCGGATGGCAGCTACCAGCTCACCGGCTCCAAGATCTTCATCTCCGCCGGCGAGCACGACCTGACGGAGAACATCATCCACCTGGTGCTGGCCCGCCTGCCGGACGCGCCGGCCGGGGTGAAGGGCATCAGCCTGTTCCTGGTGCCCAAGTTCCTGCCCGACGATGCGGGAGGACCCGGCGCGCGCAACGGCGTCGTGTGCACATCCATCGAGCACAAGATGGGCATCAAGGCCTCCGCCACCTGCCAGATGAGCTTCGACGAGGCAACCGGCTGGCTGGTGGGCGAGCCACACCGCGGCATGCGCGCCATGTTCACCATGATGAACAGCGAGCGCCTCTCCGTCGGCGTGCAAGGCTTGGGCGCCGCCGAAGCCGCCTACCAGGGCGCCGTGTTCTACGCCAAGGACCGCATCCAGGGCCGCTCGCTGTCCGGCGCCAAGGACCACGCCAAGGCGGCCGACCCCATCCTGGTCCACCCCGACGTGCGCCGCATGCTGATGACCATCCGCGCCTACACCGAGGGCTGCCGCGCGCTCGGCGGCTGGGTGGCGCAGGAGCTGGACACCGTGGCCCGCTCCGACGACCCGGCGGCCAAGCAGGAGGCGGAGGACTTCACCGCGCTCATGACCCCCATCGTCAAGGCGCTGTTCACCGACATCGGCTTCGAGATGGCCAGCGTCGGCATGCAGGTCTATGGCGGCCACGGCTACGTCCGCGACCACGGCATGGAGCAGTACGTGCGCGACGCCCGCATCGCCATGATCTACGAGGGCACCAACGGCGTGCAGGCGCTCGACTTGGTGGGCCGCAAGCTGCCCGCCAACATGGGCCGCTCGCTGCGCCGCTTCTTCCACCCCGTCAGCGAGTACATCGCTGCCCACCGCGACGACCCGGCGACCGGCGCCATGACCAAGGCGCTGGAACGCGCGTTCGGCGCGCTGCAGCTCGCCACCGCCCACGTCGCCACCCAGGGCCTGCGGGACCCGGAGGAGGCGGGTGCCGCCGCCACCGACTACCTGCGGCTGTTCGGCCTGGTGGCGATGGGCTTCATGTGGGTCCGCTCGGCGGAGATCGCCCACCGCAAGCTGCCCACCGCCAACGGCGACGCCCGGTTCTACCAGGCCAAGCTGCACACGGCGCAGTTCTACATGGACCGCCTGCTGCCGCAGGCCGGGTCGCTGTACCTGGCGATCAAATCCGGCAAGGGGGCGATGATGGCGATGGACGAAGCGATGTTCTAGCAGGCGGCCGGGTTCGGGGCGGAGCGGATCAAGGCTCCGCCCATCCGCGCTGCCCGGCCCATTGTTGCGAACGCTTCGCATTCCTATTGCACTTGAGAACGAATCGCATATAACGCTGCCGCATCACCCCTGCGGACGCACCGACGGCCATGACAGACGTAGCAGACCCACCCCGCACGCGCCGCCGCCGGACCCTGGCCCGTGTGGCGGTGCTGCTGCTGGCCGGCGGCCTCGCCCGGCCCGGCCATGCCTCGCCGCCGCCGCTCTCCGTGCCGATCACCTCGCAGGACGCGGAGGATGGCACGCGCACCTCCACCGACCTGCTCGGCAGCCTGCAGCGGAGCAACTTCCTGCTGGGCAACCTGTTCGGCCTGCGCAGCGCGCTCAGCCCGTACGGCATCTCCCTTGCCATCCAGGAAACCAGCGAGGTGTTCGGCAACCCGACCGGGGGGGTGCACAACGGCGCCGCCTATGACGGCCTGACCCAGGCGGTGCTGCAACTGGACACGCAACGCGCCTTCGGCTGGCACGGCGGGCTGTTCGACGTCAGCGCCTTGCAGATACACGGCCGCAACCTCAGCGCCGACAACCTGCTCAGCCTGCAAACCGCGAGCGGCATCGAGGCGGACCGCGCAACCCGGCTCTGGGAGTTCTGGTACCAGCAGAAGTTCCTCGAGGACGACCGGCTGGACATCAAGCTCGGCCAGCAGAGCATCGATCAGGAGTTCATCGTCAACACCAACGGCGGCTACTTCATCAACACCATGTTCGGCTGGCCGGTCGTGCCGTCCTACGACCTGCCGGGCGGCGGCCCCGCCTACCCGCTGAGCACGCCGGGCATCCGGTTCCGCTACCGGCCGGTCAACGAGGTCGCGGCGCTGCTGGGGGTGTTCAACGGCAGCCCGGCCACCGACAACGACGGCGACCAGCAGCGCAACAACGCGAGCGGCACCAACTTCCCGCTCAACCGCGGCCCGCTGGTGTTCGCCGAGCTGCAATACATCTATCCCGCGCTCGGCAGCTTGGTCGGGCCGGAGGACGGAGCGCCGCTCGGCCACACCTACCGGCTCGGCGCCTGGTTCGACAACGAGACTTTCAACGACGGCAGGCTCGACAGCAACGGCGTCCCGCTCGCCTCGCCCGGCAGCAACGGCTTGCCGCTGCGCCACCACGGCGACTACTCCCTCTACGCGGTGGCGGACCAGCTGGTGTGGCGCGACCGCGCGTTCCCGAACCGCTCCGTCAGCGTGTTCGGCCGCGTCATGGGCACCCCTGGGGGCGACGTGAACCTGATCGACTACAGCGCCAACGGCGGCGCGGTGTACCACGGCCCGTTCATCAACCGGCCCGACG
Organism: uncultured Acetobacteraceae bacterium; assembly: GCA_964244655.1. Taxonomy (GTDB): domain Bacteria; phylum Pseudomonadota; class Alphaproteobacteria; order Acetobacterales; family Acetobacteraceae; genus LMUY01. The sequence continues at coordinate 35,870 of CAXTJU010000032.1, forward strand.
ACACCGTGGGCATCGGGGCGGGCTACGCCCACGTCAGCAACCGGTTCAGGAAAGCCGACCTCGACGCCGTGGCGTTCGCCGACCCGGCATCCGACGCCTACCTGCCGCAGCGCAGCAGCGAGACGTTCATCGAGGCGACCTACCAGTACCAGGCCTTTCCCTGGGCGCAGCTGCAGCCGGACGCGCAGTACGTGTTCCGTCCCGGCGGCAGCGTGGCCGACCCGGACAACCCGACCCAGCGGGTCAGGAACGAGCTGGTGCTCGGCCTGCGCGCCAACGTGCTGTTCTAGCAACTTCCGCAGGGCGCTGCCCTGCACCCGCAAGGGGCCACCTCTTGCAAGAGGGGCATCCCCTTGACCCCTGTCACCAGGTGTCCAGAGGACGACCGTCCTCTGGTGGGGTCCGGGGCAAAGCCCCGGCCTTTCTTGCCAAGGAGCCAACCAGATGCCAAGCACCCCACACCGCGCCGCCCTGCTCGGCCTGGCCTGCGCCGCGAGCCTGGCCGTCCCCGCCCGCGCCCAGAAGGGCTTCCTCGAGACCGTCCACCGCCACACCACGCTGTCCTCCACCGTCACCGACAACGGCGACCTCAACCCCTACGCCGTGGTGGTGGCGCCGGTATCGGCCGGCAAAGTCATGAAGGACGACGTGCTGGTGGACAACTTCAACAACATCTCCAACCTGCAGGGCACCGGCACCACCATCGTCGGCTTCCGCCCCAGCACGCAGCAGAGCTACCTGCTGGCGCGGCTGCCGCAGACCCTGGCGCAATGCCCCGGCGGCGTCGGCCTGACCACGGCGATGACCATGCTGCAAACCGGCTGGATTATCGTCGGCAGCACGCCCAGCAAGGACGGCACCACGGCCACCAAGGGGGATGGCTGCCTGCTCGTGCTGGACCCGAACGGCAAGCTGGTCTCGGTCTGGTCCGGCCCGACCGTCAACGACCCGTGGGGCAACATGGCGGTGATCGACAAGGGCGACACGGCGGTGCTGTTCATCAGCATGGCCGGGTTCGACATGCCGTCGCCGGGCGTGCTCGATCCCAAGACCGGCCAGCCCGTCGTGATCCGCAAATCGACGGTGCTCCGGCTGGAGCTGGCCATGGCGGGCGGCAAGCCGCCCGTGCTGCAAAGCCAGACGGTGGTGGGCCACGGCTTCGCCGCCCGCGCCGACCTGGACAACTTCCTGCTCGGCCCGACCGGCCTGGCGCTGTCCGCGGACGACACGCTGTATGTGACCGACGGGCTGGACAACGTCATCACCACCATCCCGCACGCCAGCACCCGCCAGGACAGCGGCGGCAGCGGCACGGTGCTGACGCATGACGGGCTGCTGTCCTGGCCGCTGGCCATAGCCTGGTCGCCGGAGGGCCACCTGCTGGTGTGCAACGGCAAGGACGGCCGCCTGGTGGAGGTGGACCCCGTCGCCGGCAAGCAGGTCTATGCGCAGTGGATCAACAACGACCAGGCGCAATCGCCGCCCGGCAACGGCGACCTGTTCGGCATCGCCATGACCCCCGACAACAAGGGCTTCTACTACGTGATGGACGACACCAACACGCTGATGCGGGGCGGCCCGCGATGAGCTGCCCCTACCAAGCCGCGACCCGGCGCACCCTGCTCGGCGCCGCGGCCGGCCTCGCCGGCCTCGCCGGCGTGCCGCGCCCGGCTGCCGCCCAGCCCCCGCTCGTCCGCACCCCGGCGTTGCAGCAGGAGCGGCTGCTGCCGTTCCACGGGCCGAACCAGAACGGCATCGCCACGCCCATGCAGGGCCACAGCTACTTCGCCGCCTTCGACCTGCTGGCCGAGACGCGCGCCGACGTCGCCGCCCTGATGCGGGCCTGGACGGACGCCGCCGCCAACCTCGCCCGGGGGGTGCCGATCGGCGGCGCCAGCGACGACCCGGCGGCGCCGCCCGCCGACTCTGGCGAGGTTCGCGGCCTGCCGCCGAGCCGGCTGACCCTGACCTTCGGCTTCGGCCAGACCCTGTTCAGCCGCGACGGGGTGGACCGGTTCGGCCTAGAGCGGCATCGCCCGGCCGCCTTCGTGGACCTGCCGCACTTCCCGGGCGACCAGCTGGCGCCCGAACGCACCGGCGGGGACCTGTCGGTCCAGGCCTGCGCCGACGACCCGCAAGCCGCCTTCCACGCCGTGCGCCAGCTCATGCGCATCGCCGCCGGGGCGGCCCGCGTCCGCTGGGTGCAGTCCGGCTTCGTCCCCGGCTACGACCCCAGCGACACGCCGCGCAACCTGATGGGGTTCAAGGACGGCACGGCGAACCTGCCGGTCGGCGACCCGGCGGCGATGGACCGGTTTGTCTGGGTGGGCGACGAGGGCGGCGCCTGGATGCGCGGCGGGAGCTACCTGGTCGCCCGGCCGATCCGCATCGCGCTCGAGCACTGGGACCAGATGAAGCTCGGCTTCCAGGAGCAGACCGTCGGCCGCGAGAAGGCGTCCGGGGCGCCGATCGGCAGCAAGCACGAGTTCGACCCCGCCGATCTCGAGGCCGAGGACGGGGACGGCAACCCTGTCATTGCCGAGACCTCGCATCTCCGGCTGGCATCGCCGCACAGCAACGACGGCGCCCAGATCCTGCGGCGGGCGTACTCCTACGACAACGGCATCAGCATGGTCGCCGAACGCTGGCCGCCCTGGCGTCATGCGATGGAGCTGGACGCGGGCCTGTTCTTCGTCTGCTACCAGCGCGATCCGCGCTCCGGCTTCATCAAGATCTTCGACCGCATGTCCCGGTTCGACATGATGAACCAGTTCGTGACCCCCGTGGGCGGCGGCCTATTCGCCTGCCCCGGCGGCGTCGCGGAAGGCCGCTACCTGGCGCAGGACCTGTTCGAGGCGGCCTGACCGCCGGGCGGGCACGGCTTCAGGCGGACGACATCGCCGCCTGTTTCCGCTTCGCAGGACGACCCGGACGTGGAGCGGACCTGCTGCGGCGGGGCCGCCCGGCGATGGCGTTCCACCAGGCCAGCAGGGGCGACCACATCGATCTCCTGCTCACGCCGGAAGGCAAGCCGCCCCCCTGACGAGAGCGGCCAATCGATCCCCACCCCCCCCAACTGTCATGCCCGGACTTGATCCGGGCACCCACGCGAGGGCAGCGCACGTACTCTTGGCCGCCCTGGCGTTGGTGCCAGCAACGGCCCGCCCCGGTCGCGCCGCCACGGCGTGGGTGCCCGGATCACGTCCGGGCATGACGGGGCTTGAAGGCAGCCGCAGCGCTCCCCGGCGTTAGCTCAGCAAACAAAAGCTTGCGCCCGTCCGCACCGCGTGTTCTTATTCCGTTCGTGAGCAGCGCACCCCAACCCATCCCCGAGCCGTCCGACGCCGCCGCACCGCGCGACGGCCAGGCCGCCCTGGACGCGCAGCGCGCCGACGCCGACGCGCACGGCCTGGCCCTGGTGCGCCGCTTGGCCGACCTCAGCCTCGAGCTGGCCACCGCCTTGCAGGCCAACGCCCTGACCCAGGTGCACATCGCCAACACCCTCGCCGAGCCGGTGCCGGACGCCAGCACCGCCGCCTTCGACCGCATCGCCCGCTGCGCCCGGCGCACCGTGCTGATGCTGCGCCACCTGGCCCAGCCGCAACGCCCTACCCATGCCGGCCCGGACCGAGCGGCCACGCGGCAGCGCGTGCTGCGCGCCGTGGAGGACGCGATCCAGGCCGAGGCGGGCAGCGACGCACAGGCCGAGCGCCTGCACGGCGAGGCCCGCGAGCGGCTGGAGCAGCTGGACCGGGCGGAGTTCGCCCGCAACCCAGCCAGCCTGTCCAGGCCTGCCCCGTCCGGGCCGGCCTCGTTCGGGTCTGGCCTGTCGGTGCCGGCG
>CAXTJU010000033.1:0-38873 GCA_964244655.1 uncultured Acetobacteraceae bacterium
GCCGTGACCAGGCCGAACCGTTCCCAGCGCCTGGGCGCCGGCCGCCGCGGCGGAGCCGCAGCCGGCCGAGCGGCGGCAGGCGGCTGCGGGATCGCGACGCTCGACGGCGCCGCTCCGGGCGGCTCGCGCCCTGCACGGGGCGGGACCGGCGGGGGAGCATCCAGGTCGAGGTCCAGCAGGGCCAGCGAACCCGCGAACACCACGTGCAGCGACGGCGACCGACCCTGGAACGACCGCGCCAGCGCCGCCAGGAATTGCGCCGCATCGGGCGCCAGCGAGTCCGCCTGCTCGATGACGAGCACGACGTGGCTCTCGTCCTCCCAGCTTCTGCCCAGCACGTTGGCGATGGCGGCCTCGTCGGTCTCCGACCGTTCGTCCAGGATGCTGATCTGCAGCAGCAACCGCTTCAGCGTCAGTCGCTGGCGGAGCAGGTTGCCCAGGCGCACGATCCTGACCGCAGCCAGGTCCAGCGGCGCCAGCGCCGCGTCGAGCCGGCCGGCCAAATCTTCCGGCGACGCCCCGGCGATCGTGCAGGTGGGCCGCTCCAGGACGCCCAGCTTGCCCAATGTCGTCATTGCCCCGCCCGCTTGGCCTCCTCCTGCTGGAATTGGCGGAACAGCGCGTCGCGCTGGGCGTCGTCCAGCACCGGCGCTTCAGGCACGCAAACCTTGGCTGCGGCGCGGATGACCGTGCGGTGCGTGGCCGAAGCCGCATGCTTGACCGCGGGAGCTGCCGCCCGGGCTGCTGGCGCTGGCGCCGGATGCGGCGTGGCCGCGCAGCCGCCTACCAGGCCCAGCAGCAGCATCGCCCCCATTCTGGTCTGGGGCCAGCCCACGCGGCCCAAAGAGTTTGGGTCGGTCGCCGTGACGTGCGGAAACGGCCTACTGCGATCCACGGTGATGGCTCCCGCGCCTAAATGCCCGCCTGGGTGACGAACTTGGTCGCCAGATAGGCCTCCAATCCCTCGACTCCGCCCTCCGAACCATAGCCGCTGTCCTTGACGCCGCCGAACGGCGTCTCCGGCAGCGCCAGGCCGTGATGGTTGATCGACATCATGCCTGCCTCGACGGCGGCGGCCACCTTGGTCGCGGTCGCGGCCGAGCTGGTGTAGGCGTAGGCGGCCAGGCCATACGGCAGCCGGTTGGCCTCCTGCACCGCCTCGTCCAGGTCGCGGAACGGCGTCATCAGCGCCAGCGGGCCGAACGGTTCCTCGTTCATCACCCGCGCCTCGGTCGGCACGCCGGTCATCACCGTGGGCTGGAAGAAGTTGCCCTTGTTGCCGATCCGCGCGCCGCCGGTGCGTACCTCGCCGCCATGCTGCACCGCATCGGCGATGAAGCCCTCCATTGCCTGCACCCGGCGCTCGTTGGCCAGCGGCCCCATCGTGGTGCCGGCCGCCATGCCGTCGCCCACCCGGATCGCCTTGGCGGCTTCGGTAAAGCGGCCCACGAACTCGTCGTACACCCGCTCCTGCACCAGGAAGCGGGTGGGCGCGATGCAGACTTGGCCGGCGTTGCGGAACTTGTTGGCCGCCAGAACCTTAGTCGCCACCTCCAGGTTGGCGTCGTCGAACACGATCGCCGGGGCATGGCCGCCTAGCTCCATGGTCACGCGCTTCATGTGCTGCCCGGCCATGGCCGCCAGTTGCTTGCCGATCGCGGTGGACCCGGTGAAGCTGATTTTGCGCACCACCGGGTGCGGTATGAGGTAGCCGCTGATCTCCGCCGGCACGCCGAACACCATGTTCACCACCCCGGGTGGCAGGCCCGCATCGGTGAAGGCGCGGCCCAACTCGGCGACGCTGGCCGGGGTCTCCTCCGGGCCTTTGACGATGATCGAGCAGCCGGCGGCCAGGGCGGCGGCCATCTTCTTGACCGCCTGGTTGATGGGGAAGTTCCACGGCGTGAACGCCGCCACTACGCCCACCGGCTCGCGCAATGACATCTGGACCACGCCGGGCTGCCGGGCGGGGATGACCCGGCCGTACGAGCGTCGCCCCTCCTCCGCCATCCACTCGATGTTCTCGGGCGCGAAGGACGCCTCGCCCTTCGCCTCGATGAACGGCTTGCCCTGCTCCGCCACCATCAGCTCGGCAATGTGGTCGATGCGCTCACGCAGCAGGTCGGCCGCGCGGCGCAGCAGCTTGGAGCGCTCCACCGCCGAAGTCCGCCGCCAAACCTCGAAGCCCTTGGCCGCCGCCGCAAGGGCACGGTCCAGGTCCGGCCGGCCGGCATGGGCGACGGCGCCGATCGGCTCGCCGGTGGCCGGGTTGAGCACGGGCAGGGTCCTGCCGGACTGCGCCGGGACCCACTCGCCGTCGATCAGCAGCTGGGTGTCGGAATACATGGCGTCTTCCTTCTCAAGCGTCTTGAAAGGCGGTGGGCAAGCCCCGTCCAAGCCCGGGACCCTGAACCCTCATGTCGCAGCAGGATATGGCCTAGTGATGGCATCCCTCCGCGGCAGGCTGGTGCTCCCTGTGGTGATGCATCGCCATGGGATGGCGCCGGTTCACGACCACCAAGCTGACCGCCAGCGCCCCGAACGCGAGGTTCAGCCAGAACGTGTAATTGAAGCTGAACTGCGTGACCTGGGCGCGCACGTCGGGGTTCGCCGCCGGAACCAGGCCGAGCGCGGTGAACACCACGTCCATTAGCAGGGCCGAGGCGACCATCGTCACGAAGAAGATGCCGCCCATGTAGGCCGCCATGCGCCAGCCGAAGTAGCGGCGATAGACGTCCAGCAGTGGCAGCACGATCAGGTCGGCGTACAGGAACGCCAGCACGCCGCCGAAGGTGATGCCGCTGCCCCACAGGATGGCCGCCATCGGCACGTTGCCGATGGAACAGACGAACGACAGCACGGCGACGATCGGCCCGATGACGGCGTTCGCCGGCGTCTGGAGCCAGGGCGAGGCGCCTTTCAGGAACAGATCCGCCCACCAGGCGGGAGGCACGAAGGCGGACAAGAAACCTGCGATCAGAAAGCCGAGCAGCAAGTCCTTCCAGAGCATCGACGCGTCCATGACGACGTTCTGCGCCACGCGGACGGGTGTTTCGGGGTTGGCCAGCTTTTCCCACAGCGTCCGGCCCTCGACAGGCATGGAGGAGTGCTCATGACCGCCCGACGGCTCGGGATGGCTCCGCGCGGCTTCCACCAGCGCCTTGGGATACGTGAGGCGCACGAGCACGGCCATGATCGCAACGAGCACCAGCCCGCCGATCCACTCGGCCGCTGTGAACTGCCAGCCCATCAGCACGTAGAGAACGATGCCGAGTTCCAGGACGAGGTTGGTGGACGAGAACAAAAAGGCGAGCGCCGGCACGAGCGCCGCGCCGCGCTTGAACAGGGTCCGCATCACGGAAGCCGAAGCGTAGGAACAGCTCGAGCTGGCGGCGCCGAACGCCGTCGCCAGCGCGATCTCACGGATGCTGTCAGCGCCGAGCGCCTTGCGCATCCGTTCCTGCGACACGACAGCCTGGATCAGGCCGGAGAGCGTAAAGCCGAGGACCAGACTCCAAGCCACGCTCCAGAACATGCCCGCCGCCATCAGCAACGCCTCGCCGACTTGCGACATGAAGGCACCCATCAGGCCAATGGCATCCGGTTGTGATGGGTCATGTCACCCATGGGGGCGCGGAAACCCGGGTTGGCCGAAACGTGGAACAGGGTTGGTCGCCAAGCCCCATGGCCGCTCCTAAACCAGCACGTCCTCCAGCCGGATCGGCAGGTCCCGCACCCGCACCCCAGTCGCATGGTGCACCGCGTTGGCGATGGCGCCGGCCATGCCAACCATCGGCAGCTCGCCCAGGCCCTTGGCGCCGACCGGGTTGGCCTTGCGGTCGTCGCTGTCGAGCAAGGTGGCCTGGATGACGGGAATGTCCGCGTTCACCGGCAGCAGGTACTCGGAGATGTTCGGATTGACGATGCGGCCGGTGGCCTCGTCCACCAGCGTCTCCTCCAGCAGCGCCATGCCGACGCCGAACGTCATGCCGCCGATCAGCTGGCTGTGCGCCGTCTTGGGGTTCAGCACCCGGCCCGCGTCGAACACGCCGACCAGGCGCGAGAGGCGGATTTCGCCCAGCAGCGGATCGACCCGCACCTCGGCGAACTGGGCGCCGAAGGTGTGGAGGGAATACTGCTTCTTATCCTTGGGCACCGGCTTGGCGTCGCCTTGAAATTCCACCTGGTCCACGCCGCGCCGGGCCAGCATCTCGCCCAGCGTCATCCGGCCTTGCGGGCTCGCCACCGCGCCGTCCTGCAAGCGGCACTGCTCAGGCTTGACGCCCTGCCAGCCAGCATCAGAAATCGCCATCGCTACGGCGTGGTCGCGCGCCAGCTGGCAGGCCGCCAGCACGGCGGAGCCCACGCTCGCCACCGTCTGCGAGCCGCCGGACACGGGCGCAGGCGGCAAGCGGCTGTCCCCCAGCTCGAAGCGCACCCGCTCGATCGGCAGACCCAATTCATCGGCCGCCAGTTGCGCCATCACCGTGTAGGTGCCGGTGCCCAAATCCTGCGTGCCGGACTGCACCACGGCGTCGCCGTTGGCCAGCAGGCGGACGCGCACCTCAGCCTGGCTCTGGTTGACCGGGTAGGTGGAGCTAGCCATGCCCATGCCCACCAGCCAGCGCCCGTCCCGCATGGAGCGCGGCTCCGGCGTGCGCCGCTCCCAGCCGAACGCAGCGGCTCCCTGGGCGTAGCACTCACGCAGCCGCTTGGCAGAGAATGGCAGCTTCTCGCTCGGGTCTTGCTCGGCATAGTTCTTGAGGCGCAGCTCGATCGGGTCGATCTTCAGCTCGGCGGCGATCTCGTCCATGGCAGATTCGAGCGCGAACATGCCACTCGCCTCGCCCGGCGCCCGCATGTAGGTCGGCAGCCCCTGGTTCACCGCCACCAGCCGGTGGCTGATCGCCAGGTTCGGGCAGGCGTACATCATCTCCGTTGCCAGAGCGACCGGCTCGACGAACTCGCCTAGTTGGGGCTGCGACATCTGGTTGAAGCCGTCATGCCGGATGGATTGCAGCGTGCCGTCCAGGCCGACGCCGATCGCCAGCTTCTGCACCGTCATCGGGCGGTAGCCGTTGGAGGTGTACATCTGCGCGCGGGACAGCACGAGCTTCACCGGGCGGCCCACCATCTTGGCCGCCATGGCCGCCAGCGTCGCCGGCGGCCAGGTGTTGCCCTTGGAGCCGAAGCCGCCGCCGACGAACGGGCAGATCACCCGCACGTCACCCTTGTCGAGCCCGAACAGCGCCGCCAGCGTCGCTTGCGCGCCGCTGATGCCCTGCGTCGCGGTCCAGACCGTCAGCTTGCCGCCGTCCCAGGCCGCGATGGTGGCGTGCGGCTCCAGCGGATTGTGGTGCTCGATGGGCGTGGTGTAGGTCGCCTCGAACCTCAGCGCCGCGGCGTTGAATGCGCCCGCCGGGTCGCCGCGGCTGCTGTCCGGCTTGCGCTGGCCGCCACGGAACGCCTTGGGCACGTAGGCCTGGTCCAGCGCGCCGGCCATGGTGGTCTGCGCCTCGCCCTCGCGGTAGTGCAGCCGGACCGCGGCGGCCGCCGCCTGCGCCCGCTCGAGCGTGTCCGCCACGGCGATGGCGACGTGCTGGCCGTTGTACAGCACGTCCATGTTCTGCAACGTCGGCGCGGTGATCGCCTGAGTCGCCTTGCCGTCAGTGGTGAGCCTGATCGCGTTGTCCGGCGTGATGATGGCGAGCACGCCGGGCATGCCCTGCGCCGCCGAGAGGTCAAACCCGGCGATCTGACCCGCCGCCACCGTGCTCTGCACCAGAACCGCATGCACCATCTCCGGCGCGGAGAATTCGGCGGCGAACTGCGCCGCCCCCGTCACCTTCTGGCGGCCGTCCCGGCGGTCGATCGGTTGTCCCGTGATCATCGCCACGCTCCTATGCCGAAGCCAGCTGCAAGCCGCGGAGCACCGTCCGCCGCATCAGCTTGACCTTGAAGGCGTTGTCCTTGGTCGGCGTGGCTCCCTCGGCCGCCAGCTCGGCCGCCGCCTGGAAGTTCGCCTCCGTGGCCGGCTTGCCGTGCAGCGCCGCTTCCACCTGTGGCAGCCGCCACGGCCGCGGCGCCACGCCGCCCAACGCGATGCGCACCTGCCGCACCACGCCGCCGTCCACGTCCAGCGCCACGGCGGCGGATACCACCGCGAACTCGAAGCTCGCGCGGTCCCGCACCTTCACGTAGCGCGAACGCCGGGCCGAGCCGCTGGCCGGCACCACGATGGCGGTGATCAACTCGCCCGGCAGCAGGTTGGTCTCGATGTGCGGCGTACTGCCGGGCAGGCGGTAGAACTCCGCCAGCGGCACGGTGCGCACGCCGCCGCTGGGGGCGTGCAACTCAAGGCTGGCATCCATCGCCATCAGCGCCACCGGCATGTCGGACGGGTGGGTGGCGATGCAGTCCGCACTCACCCCCACCACGGCCAGGCCACGGCTCTCGCCCGCGATCGCCGGGCAGCCGGTGCCGGGGGCGCGCTTGTTGCAGCCGAACCCGGTATCGCGGAAATAGCCGCAGCGGGTGCGTTGCAGCAGGTTGCCCGCCATGGTGCCCATGTTGCGGATTTGCGGCGAGGCGGACAGCAGCAGCGCCTCGCTGATCGCGGGCCAGCCGGCGCGCACGTCCGCATGGTTCGCCACGTCCGCCATCAGCGCCAGCGCGCCCAGCCGCAGCGAGCCGTCCGCCCCCACGCCCACCGTGGCGGGCAGCACGCCGGCCAGCTCGATCAGCTGGCGCGGCGCCTCGATGTTGTCCGCGCTGAGCTGCACCACGTCCGTGCCGCCGGCCACGTACTTGGCCCCATCCTTCGGCCCGAGCCCCAGCGCGTCGTCCAGCGTGCGCGGGCGGGCGATCGTGAAGGCTTCCATCAGGCTCTCCCCGCCGCATCGCGCACGGCATCGACAATGTTGGCGTAGGCGCCGCAGCGGCAGATGTTGCCGCTCATGTTCTCGCGGATCTCGGCGTCCGACCCGGCATGGCCTTCCTGGATCAGCGCCACCGCGCTCATGATCTGCCCCGGCGTGCAGTAGCCGCACTGGTAGGCGTCATGGTGCAGGAACGCCGCCTGCACCGGGTGCAGCTCGTCGCCGCTGGACAGCCCCTCGATGGTGGTGACGGCCTTGCCCTCCACCCGGGCGGCCAGCGTCAGGCAGGACACCACTCGGCGGCCGTCCACGTGCACGGTGCACGCGCCGCAGGAGCCCCGCGCGCAGCCCTTCTTGGTGCCGGTCAGCCCGGCGTATTCCCGCAGCGCGTCCAGCAGGGTGGTGCGCGGCTCAATGGAGAGCGGGATGCGGTTGCCGTTCACCTGCAGCACCACATCGACCTTGCCTGCATCGGCGGGGGGCGCGGGCGGCGCCGTCTCGGCATTCGCCGGCAGGTAGGGCAGCGCCAGCCCGGCCGCCGTCCCGCCAAGCACGCCACGCCGGGTCACTGCATCCATGGTCATCTCCGCTTCTCGGCCCTATCTTGTGCGCAACCGATTGGAATGCATCATGCGGCAGGGTTATTCCGCAGCGCGTTCCACGAACCGGTCCAGCACGCGCTTGTCGCCCGACTTGTCGAACGCCACGTCCAGCCGGTCGTCGTTGACGGCGTTGACAGTGCCATAACCGAACTTCTGGTGGAAGACCCGCGCCCCCACCGCCAGCGCGTCTTCCCGCGGCGGGCGCGCCGGCTGCTCCCACGCATCTGTCACCTTGGGCCGCCGCGCCACCAGCGGGAACTGGCCGCTGAACACGGTGGGCGCCATCAGCCGCTGCTCGTGCCCCATCGCCGCCGATCCGGCGCGCTCCACGTGCGCGTCCGGCAGCTCGTCGATGAAGCGGGACGGCAGGGCACTCTGCCACTGCGCGTAGATGCGGCGGTTGGCAGCGTGGCTGATGATGGCGCGGCGACGCGCGCGGGTGATGCCCACGTAGGCCAGCCGCCGCTCCTCCTCCAATCCCTTGTTGCCGCTCTCGTCCAGCGTGCGCTGCGACGGGAACACCCCCTCCTCCCAGCCCGGCAGGAACACCGTGTCGAACTCCAGCCCCTTGGCGCCGTGCAGCGTCATCAGGCTGAGCCGGTCCACCTCGCCGTCCTGCTCGTTCTCCATCACCAGGCTCACGTGGTCGAGGAACCCGGCCATCGTCTCGAAATCGGCCAGCGCACGCACCAGCTCCTTCAGGTTCTCCAGCCGGCCCGGCGCTTCCGGCGACTTGTCGTTTTTCCACATCGCGGTGTAGCCGCTCTCGTCCAGCACGGTCGCCGCCGTCACCACGTGGCCGTCGCGCTCCAGCATCCCGCGCCAGCGGTCGAAGCCGCCCAGCAGCTCGCGCACCGCCTGCGCCACCCGGCCTTTCAGCGTTCCGTCCGCCGCCACCTGCGCCGCCGCGATGGACAACGGGATGCGGCCGGCGCGGGCAGCGGCGTGCATCGCGCGCAGCGCCACATCCCCCACGCCGCGGCGCGGCAGGTTGACGATGCGCTCGAACGCCAGGTCGTCGGACGGCGAGTGCATGACGCGCAGGTAGGCGATGGCGTCGCGGATTTCCTGCCGCTCGTAGAACCGCAAGCCACCCACCACGCGGTACGGCAGCCCGAGCGTGATCATGCGCTCCTCGAAGGCGCGGGTCTGGAACGAGGCGCGCACCAGCACCGCCATCTCCGCCAGAGCGTGACCGTCGCGCCGCAGCGCCTCCGCCCGGTCCCCCACCATGCGGGCCTCCTCGTCGGAGTCCCACAGGCTCACCACGCTGACCTGCTCGCCCGCCGAGTCGTTGCGCCCGGGCCGCAGCGTCTTGCCCAGGCGGCCCTCGTTGTGCGCGATCAGCCCGGAAGCGGCGGCGAGGATGGGGGCGGTGGAGCGGTAGTTGCTCTCCAGCCGCACGATCCCTGCGCCGGGGAAGTCCTGCTCGAAGCGCAGGATGTTCTCAACTTCCGCGCCACGCCACGAGTAGATCGACTGGTCGTCGTCCCCCACGCAGCAAATGTTCCTGTGCTCCTGCGCCAGCAGCCGCAGCCAGAGGTATTGCACCAGGTTGGTGTCCTGGTACTCGTCCACCAGGATGTAGCGGAAGCTGCGGTGATACTGCGCCAGCACCTCGGGGTGGCCGCGCAGGATGTCCGTCATGTGCAGCAGCAGGTCGCCGAAATCAGCCGTGTTCAAGGCGGCCAGCCGGGCCTGGTAGCTCTCGTACAGCGCCTTCGCCTGGCCCCCCGCGAAGTCGGTGTCCTCCGCCGCCGTCACCCGCGCCGGCGTCAGCGCGCGGTCCTTCCAGCGCTGGATGATGGCCATGAGTGCCGCGGGCGCCCAGCGCTTGGGGTCGATCCGCCCCGCCTCCATCACCTGCTTGAGCACCCGCAGCTGGTCGTCGCTGTCCAGGATGGTGAAGTTGGATTGCAGCCCCACCAGGTTCGCGTGGCGCCGCAGCATCCGCGCGCACAGGGCATGGAAGGTGCCGAGCCACAGCCCCTCCGCCGGCTGCCCCAGGATGGCGCCCACCCGCTCGCGCATCTCGCGCGCCGCCTTGTTGGTGAAGGTGACGGCCAGCACCTGGTTCGGGAAGGCGCGCCGGGTCAGCAGGATGTGGGCGAAGCGCGTGGTCAGCACCCGGGTCTTGCCGGTGCCGGCGCCGGCCAGCACCAGCAGCGGCCCGTCCACCGTCTCGACGGCGGCGCGTTGTTCTGGGTTCAGCCGGGTGAGATAGTCGGTCATGGATCAAGACACGGTATCGCCCGCCGCCGCGGGAAATAGAAGCCCGCGCGTGGGCATACCCCACCTGAGCATTGTGGTGCCCTGCTTCGACGAGGCGGACGGCCTGGCCGAGTTCCACCGCCGCCTGGCGGCCGCCATGGACGCAACGGCACTGCCCTGGAGCGTCATCTACGTGGACGACGGCAGCCGCGACGGGACTCGCGCCCTGGCCGAGCGCCTGGCCGCGTCCGACGCCCGGGTGGCGGTGCTCGGCCTGTCGCGCAACTTCGGCAAGGAAGCCGCCACCACCGCCGGGCTCGACCACGCCCGCGGCGACGCCGTGGTGGTGATCGACGCCGATTTGCAGGACCCCCCCGAGGTGATCCCGCTGCTGATTGCGGAGTGGCGCGCCGGCGTGGACGTGGTGTACGCGCAGCGCCGGGTGCGCCACGGCGAGACGTGGCTCAAGCGCGCCACCGCCCGGCTGTTCTACCGCCTGATGAGCGGCGTGGGCGACGTGCAGCTGCCGCGCGACACCGGCGATTTCCGCCTGATGAGCCGCCGCGCCGTCGATGCGCTGGGCACGCTGCGCGAGCGCCACCGCTTCCTCAAGGGCCTGTTCGCCTGGATCGGCTTTCCCTCCCGCGCCGTGCCGTACGACCGCGCGCCCCGCCTGGCCGGCCGCAGCAAGTGGACCTACTGGCGCCTGTGGAACCTCGCGATCGAGGGCATCACCGGCTACACGGTGCTGCCGCTGAAGGTGGCCACCTACGTGGGGCTGCTGATCGCCTTGCTGTCCGGCGCCTACGGCATGCTGATCGTGGTCCACACCCTGATCGACGGCTCGGACGTGCCCGGCTACCCGAGCCTGCTGGTGGCGGTGCTGTTCCTCGGCGGCGCGCAGCTCACCACGCTGGGCGTGATCGGCGAGTACCTCGGCCGGGTGTTTAACGAAACCAAGCAGCGCCCGCTCTACCTGGTGGAGCACTACCGGCCGGTCGAGCCGGAGTCCTCCGCGCCAACCCGGCCGCCGGCGTGAAATGCCCTCGCCCCGGACAGCAGGAAGCCCCCCATGGACGACGCGGCCACCATGCCGACCCGGTGCAAGCTGGATGTCGCCCGTTGCGACTGGATGATCGACGCCGGCATCTTCGGCCAGGAAGACCGGATCGAGCCAGTCGAGGGAGACATAATCGGCCTAAACGCGGAGTTGGCATGACGGTGCTGCTGGACGAGCAGAGTGCCTGCTTCGTGCGCCACGCCAGTCACCCCTTCGCCATGGCAGAGAAAATCCAAGTGGTTGCGGAAGACGATATAAACGCGCTCACTGACGAGCCGGTGCAGCGGCACATGGCCGTGTGAACCGTGCCCGCCCCGCGCGCGTCCGCCGCGGGCAAACCGAATGGAGGGAGCAACCATGCTGCATGGCGATATCTCGAGTAGCAAGGACACCGTCGGCGTCGCCGTCGTCAACTACAAGATGCCGCGGCTGCACACCAAGGCCGAGGTGCTGGCCAACGCCCATAAGATTGCCGACATGGTGACGGGCATGAAAACCGGCCTGCCCGGCATGGACCTGGTGATCTTCCCGGAATACTCGACCCACGGGATCATGTACGACAGCAAGGAGATGTACGAGACCGCCGCCACCGTGCCTGGCGACGAGACCGAAATCTTCGCCGAGGCCTGCCGCAACGCCAAGGTCTGGGGCGTGTTCTCGCTCACCGGCGAGCGCCATGAGGACCATCCCAACAAGGCGCCATACAACACGCTCATCCTGATGAACGACCGCGGGGAGATCGTCCAGAAGTACCGCAAGATCATGCCGTGGGTGCCGATCGAGGGCTGGTATCCCGGCAACTGCACCTACGTCTCGGATGGGCCGAAGGGCCTCAAGGTCAGCCTCATCATCTGCGACGACGGCAACTACCCGGAAATCTGGCGGGACTGCGCCATGCGGGGCGCTGAGCTGATCGTGCGCTGCCAGGGCTACATGTACCCGGCCAAGGAGCAGCAGATCATGATGGCCAAGTCGATGGCCTGGGCGAACAATTGCTACGTTGCCGTTTCAAACGCCACCGGGTTCGACGGCGTGTACTCCTACTTCGGCCACTCCTCGATCATCGGCTTTGACGGCCGCACCCTTGGCGAGTGCGGCACGGAGGAATACGGCATCCAGTACGCTGCCCTCTCCACCTCGCTGATCCGCGACGCCCGCTCGACCATGCAGTCCGAAAACCACCTCTTCAAGCTGCTGCACCGCGGCTACACCGGCATGATCAACTCCGGCGAGGGCGACAAGGGCGAGGCGTCCTGCCCATACGACTTCTACAAGAAGTGGATCGCCGACCCCGAAGGCACCCGCGAGATGGTCGAGGCCATGACCCGCAAGACCGTCGGCACGGAGGAGTGTCCAATCGAGGGCATCCCCGCCACCATCCACCGCTGACAAGGCTGCGGGCGGAACAGCACACGCTGTCCTGCCCGCCACTCTGCGGTTCGGCGTACTATGACTTCGATTTCCATCCTCATGCGGGGATCCGCCAAGCCTGCGACGATCATCTTCGCTGCGGGGCGAATGCCACCGAAATGCCGGCGCAGCACTGGCCAACACGGTTCGAACTCGGCTCTGTCAGGCAGGCTACATCGAACTGCGACTAGGAACAGATCAGTCGCCGCATGGCCGCCAGTCCTACCGTTGCGCCAGCCGGAAGTACACCCCGGCGAGCCGGGCCGGCAGCTGGGTCAATTCCCGCACCGGCATGGCATTGTGCCGCCCGAAGATCGCAGCCCCCGACCCGGCGCCTTGCGGGTCGATCACCAGCCCGAACACGTCGATGCCGCGCAGCCGCAGCCCCCGCACCGCCCGGCGCGCATCCTCCACCAGCTCCTGCGGCGGCACGTCGATGTCCGATGGCTCGCCATCCGTCAGCACCAGCACCATCTTGCGCGCCGTGCGCAACGGCGCGAGTTCCGCCCCGGCGTGGCGCAGGGCAGCCCCGAGCCGGGTGGACAGTCCGGGTGACAGGCCAGCCAGCCGCGCGCTCACCACGGGGCTCAGCGCCTCGTCGAAGTCCTTCAGCCGAGTCAGGCGCACGTCGTCCCGCCCGGCGGAGCCGAAGGCGCGTAGGGCGTAGCGCGCGCCCCGGGCCTCCAGCGCCGCCGCCAGGGCGGCCACCGCCACCCGCTCGGCCGCCAGCACCGACTGCCCCGAAGCGTCCAGCGCAGCGGTGGATTGCGAGGTGTCCAGGATCACCAGCGTCGCCAAATCCTGCCCGCGCGGCCGTCGGTCGCGGTACACGCGGCCATCCGGCTGCCGACCGCCGCGCCGGGCCACGGCCGCCTCGATCGCAGCGTCCAGGTCCAGCGTCTCGCCGTCCTCCTGCCGGTCTTGCCGGGTGCGCGCTCCCACGACGCTGCTGCGCACCAGTCGAGCGATGGCGGCCCGCAGCGCCGACTCCGCTTCGGGGCCGGGATCGCGCAGCGCAGGCGCCGCGTCGCGCAGGCTGGTCCAGTCGGGGCGCTCCACGCCGGCGATGGAATCCCATTCGGGGTAGGTGGCGAGCAGCGCGGCCTGGTCGTCCTGCCCGGCCTCCCGGGCGCGCGGCGCGAGATCGCCGCCGCCCGGCTGCTGCGCGCCGCCATCCCCCTCGACGCCGCGGGCGGTGTCCACCGTGATGCTGAGCGCGTCGTCTGGCGTCTCGGGCAGTTCCCACAGATGCATGTTGTCGTCGCGGTAAGCGGGTTCCACCACCCAGGTCTTGGCGTTGAACTGCAGCCGCAGCTGGCCGAGGTCGTTGCCGAGCAGCCCGCCGATGGCGCGGCTGGTCGCCGGGTCTTCGAGCGTGGCAGCGGCGAACAGCGCGCGGCCTTTCTGCACGAAGCCATCGGCGTCCGCGTAGTCGGGGTCGAGCAGCGCGCGGGCGAGACGGGCCAGCAACGCCGCCGCCGTCCGGATGCCCTCGGGGCGGGCCTCGTGGAAGCCGGCCCACAGCTGGCGCAACCCCGGATGACGCCGGATGGCAAGCGCTTCCACCCGGGCATCCTCAACCAGCCCAATCAGCGCCACCTGCAACGGCTTGAGCTGCTGCAACTCGTGCCGCACGGCAGGAACGGCCAAATGCGCCTGCGCGTGCGCCGCCGCCGCACGATACAATGGGCGCACCTGCGCTGCCGGCACGCCTGCGAACGTCGGCGGCAGCAGCACCGCCCCAGACGCGATGATCGCGCGCCGTCCCGTCCCGGCCTTCAGCCGCGGCTCGCCACCCCACAGCCCGGCCACGAATGCGCCCAGCATCCGCTCGCTCTCAGCGAACCCGGCGGCAGCCGAGCGGCGCGCCAGGATGTCCAGCGCAAGCGGGTCCTCCAGCGCGAAGAACGTGGCCCGCCGCCGCTTGTCCCGCGCCGTCGCCTTGAGCCCGGCGGCCACGAAATCCGCAAATCCCGCCCCGTCGCCGCCGGCAAGCACAGTCTCCACCCGGCGCGCCAGGCCCTGCACGCAGCGGGGCGCCTCCCGCGCCAGGCGGTGCAGCCCGCGCCACCAAGCCGCAAGCTCGGCAGGCCGCCCCGCCGTCAGCCGGATGGCGACCGGCAACGTCTCCAGGCAGGCGAGCGCCGCCCGTGCCCCGGCATGGCGGCATACCTCAGCCGCCGCCCGCCCCCCCGCCAACGCCGGCAGCAGCCGCTCCGCCGCCGCCGCAGCCTGCCAGAACGCCGCCAGGCAGGATGGCCCGGCGTTCACTCCGGCCAGCTCCAGCGTGACGCCGGCCCACTCGTCGATCAACGCCGGGTCCGCGTGCGCAAGCTGGGCCCAAGCCTGCGCAAAACCCGGACGCAGCGCCGCTCGGTCCAGCACCATGCGGCGGACTTTTTCAATGTCGGTTGGCGGGCGGTGCAAGACGAGGTTGCTCATTCCAGCGCCAGCAATTCTAGCTCGGCCGAACCGATTTATCCCAACTCTTCTCTACGTTCAGGCACTTGCCCCGCCAGAGCCAGGATGTCACCTCCATGCCGTCGGACAGTGAGTCATCCAAGAGAGACTGAACTTCAACAACAGCATGGAATGTATCGCAGACCAGCTCTCCATAGCAGTTCGCGTAACTGTGTTCCCTGTTCCGTCCAAGAGTTTCTCCCCTAGCTCGCGCTTCGTCGCTGTTGGCTGCGGACAGGACATGAATGGCAAGCTCCTGGAGCGGCTGTCCTGGATCAGGGGCCTGCACTTCAAGCGAAAACAGCAAGTGCACCGCGAACAAGGGCATTAGGCCGCGCAAGCGGAGATGATGGCTTCCAACGCCTCGCGCATGTCGGCATCGTCCGTCAACGGCAGCACCACGCCGGCCCGCAGCGCCGCCTCGACCGGGATGCCTGCCACCACCAGCCGGGCGGCATGGACCAGCATGCGGGTGGACGCGCCCTCGCTCAGGCCGCGGCCCCGCAGGTTGCGCGTGGCCGCCGCCACCTCCACCAGCGCCGCCGCGCGGCGTCCGTCGATGGCGGCTTCGCGGGCGACGATGGCGGCCTCCATGTCCGGCGCCGGATAGGTGAAGTCGATCGCGACGAAACGTTGCTTGGTGGACTCCTTCAGGTCCTTGACCGCGCTCTGGTAGCCGGGATTGTACGACGCCACGAGCAGGAAGTCCGGGTGCGCCGGCACCAGCTCGCCCTTGCGGTCCAGCGGCAGCACCCGGCGGGTGTCGGCCAGCGGATGGACCACCACGGTGGTGTCCTGCCGCGCCTCCACCACCTCGTCGAGGTAGCAGATGGCGCCATGCCGCACCGCCGCCGTCAGCGGCCCGTCCTGCCACACGGTGCCCTCCGCCGTGAGCAAGTAGCGGCCGGCGAGGTCGGCGGCGGTCATGTCTTCGTGGCAGGCGACGGTGATGAGCGGGCGGCCGAGCTGGTAAGCCATGTGCTCGATGAAGCGCGTCTTGCCGCAGCCGGTCGGGCCTTTCAGCATCACGGGCAGCCGGCTCGCGGCAGCAGCGGCGAACAGCGCCACCTCCTCACCCGCCGGCTGATAAAACGGGGCGGCGGCGAGGCGATACGGCGTCAGATCCATCGCGCGCTTCCCTCTTGACGGTGGCATTCAGCCGCAAGACAGGGCGGGGTTCAACCCGCTACGCGGCACGCCGCAGCGGCGCCTGGAAGATCGACTGCACCGGCGGGTATCGCATCACCTCCAGAGTGTCGAGCACGCCGTCCATGGCGGACCAGGACGCCGCCAGCGCGGCCACCAGCCCGGCCGGCCCTGCCTGGTCGCCGCGCACGTTGGCCAGCTTCAGGTGGGGCTGCCAGTGAGCGGGGCGGTAGTGCAGATGCACGGCCTGCACAGGCAAGGCGCCATAGATTGCATGGTGCAGCGCCAGCAACCCGGGCGTCGGGCCCACCCGCAGGCTGAGGATCGGCGGGGCGCCGACGATCAGGCAGGGGACGGTGAAGGCGACGGGCAGCGCCATGGCCTTGGCCAGGTTGCGGGTGAGCGTCTCGTCGAGGTCGTCCGGGTGCACCGTGTCGGCCACGACCATGAGGGTGACGCACGGGCCGTATTGCGTGACGAGGTCCTCGTCGCGGACGCCCAGGGCGGCTAGGCTCGCGGTGGTGCGCTCGATCTGCATCGAAGCGGCGGGGTCGAGCGTCAGGTTGATCGCGTAGGGCAAGATCGCTCGATCCTTGAATGCGGCCGCGGCCGCGAGGGAGCTTGAGCATGGACGGACCCGAAGCGGGCGATATCCGCAGCTTTGCATGGAGCTGGCAAGGCGTGCCTGTCCGCGTGGACTATGAGGTTCGCGGGCACGGCCCGGCAATCCTGTTGCTGCCCGCGTTCAGCACCGTGTCCAGCCGCGAGGAGATGGCCGGGGTGGCGGTGGCGCTGTCCGGATCATGCCAGACAGTTGCCACCGACTGGCCGGGCTTCGGCCGCCGGGCCGGGCCGGCGCTGCCGCACTCGCCGGCGCTGCACCTGGCGTTCCTGCGCGCCTTCGTGGCGGAGGTGATGAAAACGCCATGCGTCGTCGTCGCGGCCGGCCATGCCGCAGCCTACGCCCTGCAACTGGCGCCGGCCTGGTGCGGCATCGTGCTCGCGGCGCCCACTTGGCGCGGCCCGCTGCCAACCATGATGGGAGGGCGCCGGCCGGCGCAGGACCGCATCCTGGCCGCCATCCGCGCGCCGGTGCTGGGGCCGGCGCTGTATCGCCTGAACGTGTCGCGGCCGGTCATCGCGGCCATGTACCGCCGCCACGTCTATGCCGACCCCGCCCGGGTCACGCCGGAGTTCGTGGCGCGCAAGGCGGCGGCGGCCCGGCGGGGGGGCGGACGGTTCGGCTCGGGCGCGTTCGTGACCGGGGCGCTGGACCCCGTGCCGAACCGGGCGGCTTTCCTTGCCCTGGTCCGCGCGGCAGCTTCGCCCACGCTGCTGCTCCACGGGCCGCAGACGCCGCCGCGCTCTCGGCTTGAGATGGAAGCGCTTGCCGCCGTGCCCGGCGTGCAAAGCGTTTGCCTGGATGCGGGGGCGCTCGGGATTTGCGAGGAACACCCGGCCAGCGTGGCTGCCGCCATTGCGAGCTTCCTAATTCCGTAAGGTCGGCATGCAGGCCGCATGGCTCCACCCTGCGCCCGCAAGAGGACCCCGTCCCCTGGCCAGGTTGGAGGCGGGATGGGCCAAGGTTCCACCGGCGCCCCGTCAGGGGAGTGAACGCCCATGGCGGACAACTCCATCTTTCGCTTGGCCAAGCTCTCGACTCATCCGGCTGGCCCGCACATCATTTTAAGCATGACAGCCATGACTTAAGGCTTGACGCGCGGCGCAGTGCGACCGTATTTCTTGGTGCACTGACAGAGTTGTAACGACCAAGTGCCGGATCACCAACGATGCTGATCCTGTAACCTGTAGTGTTTGTTGCTTCTACCCTGAATTGTTGGCGTTGCGTGCGGCCCTAGGCCCGCGGCCTGTCAGGCTGTCCCTATGCTGGATAGCTTCTGCCTTATCATTCATTGTGGAGCGCAGCTCAGCCAATGAGCCTATCGACGGAGGACAGACTTAAGCGGCGCAAGCTTGATGCGTTGCGGCGCGGCATCCACCGCGTGACCGGCAGCGAAACCTTGCCGATCGGCACCCACGTCGTCGGCATCGGCCAGGCGGGAGCCGGGGTGATCGCCGAGGTCGTCCGCACCCTTGAGCCCGGCGCGCCCAAGCTGGTGGCGCTGGCCGTCGATATCGGCAGCGAGCGGGAGAGCGAGTTGCGCGCCCTCGCCGCGGGCCTGCCTGCGGACCGTGCCGAGATCATGTTCCTGGCCCTTCCCATCCCAGAGCGGAATGAGCTGTTCGCCACGCTGTGGGACTACCCAGATTTCCTGACGCTTGAATATCCAAGCTTCCGCAACGGTGCCCGGCGCGAACCGTGGCTCCCGCCAGACGTCAGCCTGCCGATGCCCGGCGGTCCCATCCGCCGGGCGGTGGCGAAGGCGATCTACGGCTGCGCCTACTACGGCGGTGCCCGGTTGGCGGAGCAGGCTTTGCGGGCCTTCGCCGCCAGCGTGGACGCCGCCAACGCGCAGGCGATGGTGGCGGTGGTGTTCGGCATGGGCGGCGGTACCGGCAGCGGCATCGCGGTCGATCTCGCGCGCCACCTGTCCAGCCGGGTGTTCGGCCGCCGCATCCTGGTGGCGGGCATCGGCTTGGCCCCGTGCGAGGGGGATCAGCCCGAGCACCGCGGCGCGGCGCTGTTCCCGTTGCTCAACGAGCTGGATTGCCTGGGGGACGAGGAGAAGAACCAGGGCGTGGTGGCCTCTTGCGGCGAGCTGTTCCGCAACCCGTTCACGGCGGGGTTCATCATCGTGCCGCAGCAGCACGTCTGGGCGGCGACGCATGACCTTGCCGCGACCCAGCAGCGCGGCAACCAGGAAATCGCCGCCTTGCTGACGCGCCGCAGCGGCGCCAACGCGTGGGAGCTGCTGCGCCTGCTCAACTGGGTGGCAGCACCTTCGACGCAGCATTCCGCCGCCCGCACGCCGTGGGGGCCGCGCTGGGTCCACATGCTCGCCTACGCCGATGCTGACGGGCCGGTGGCCGTCGGGCCGGGACTGCGGGCACAGGTCGGGTTGCTGCCGGACTACGTGCCGGAGTTCATCGAGGTGCGGGTGGCCGATGCCGCCAACGACGACGCACCGCTCGTGGCCGAGCGTTTCGGCGCGGCTTTGCTGCCCGAGGTTCCCCCGCATGTCGTGGGCAACGGGCGGGACGGCTCCATCCAGTTCGTGCTGCCCTGCCTGAGCAAGCTTGACCTCAGCCTGTTCTTCGAGGCCCGCGCGGCCTACGAGGCCGAGCCGATGCAGGAGCGGCTGCTCGATCACGCCATGCTGCTGGACCAGGGGGTGCTGCTGTGTGAGCCCTCGACCCGGCTCCAAGGCATGGCGGGGGCCAGCCTTGATGGCGGCGGCGGTTGGATTGCCGTGCCGTTTGACGGATTGCAGGGCGGCGAACAGCCGGCCTCGCTGGCGGCGCGGGCAGCATGAACGAAGCGTTACGACCTCGCTGCAACAACGACAAGAGCAGATCGTAATGCCACTCGTATGGTCAGAGGTCATTCAGAAGTACAAAGGCGGCTTTAAAGTTCCAACCATTACTGGTGGCAAGTTTCTGCAAGTTTCCACCGCCGATGAGGTTGCGATCCACATTGAAAATCCTGTATGGACATCCACACTAGACCGTGCCCATCTTGAAAAGGCGGTTGATCTAATCGAGGATGGCACGATTTCAACTGATCCTGGTCTATTTGTCGAAGATTACATGATTTATGTCTCAAATCATCGAGCAACCTCGGTCGCTCACATCATGCGCGACTTAGGCTACATCGAAAAGACAGGTACATTCTCTGTTCGTTGCTGAGCGTAGAATACAGAAAGCCATGTGAAAACCACTTAGAGGAGCTAGAAAAATGAATGCTTCGCTCTACCACAGTGCGACCGGGACGCAGGCGCCCCATTGCATGCACGTCATCGGCGTCGGCCGCACCGGCTGCAACTACGTTGAGGCGTTGCTACGCACCGGCGAGATCGAGGACTACCTGGATGACCCGCGCGCCACCTTCGCGGCCCTGGTGGTCGATATCGGCGAGCAGGACATGGAACTGGCGAAGGACTACGCCGCTTCCTTCAAGAAGCGCCTGGAGTCGCGCAACATTCCGTCCGACCGCTTCCTGTTCCAGGCCGTGCCGCTCCCGGTGCCGTCGAAGGAAGAATTCTTCGAGGGCATGAACCGCACCCGCGAGTTCCTGAAGCTCGAATATCCGCGTTACTACTGGAATCCGAACTTCGAGTCCTACGTCTCGAAGAAGTACGTGATGCCGGAGGCGGGCGGTCACTTCCCCCGCGCCGTCTCCAAGGCAATTTACGCCAATGCGTACTATGCCGGCGAGCGGCCGATGGACAAGGCGCTGCGCGCGTTCGTGGCCCACGTCGAGAAGGCCACCCTGCCCTCCATGGTCACTGTCTGCTTCAGCCTGGCCGGCGGCACCGGCAGCGGCATGGTGATGGACATGGCCCGCCACCTGTCGAACGTGAAGTTTGGCCGGCGTATCCCGGTCATTGGCGTGGGCCAGCTGCCCCACAGCGGCGACCCGGAGATGTATCGTGAAAGCGCCGCCCTCTACACGACACTGAACGACCTCGACTGCATGCTGGACGACGACAAGAACGCCGGCGTCACCGCGGTGTGGGGCGACCTCTACCGCAGCCCGTTCACCGGCGGCTTCTTCGTCGTCAACCCCGAGCACAGCTGGCAGCGCCTGACCGCCTACACCACCACGGGCGAGACGCGCATCCGCCAGAACTCCAAGGAGATGGTGACCAACCGCTTCGTCGCCGACAGCTTCATGCGCTTCGCGGTGGTCGATAACGGCCGCGACCTGTTCCGCGCCCTGCGTCCTTCCGGCCTGACCGGTGCGCCGCACGAAACCGTCAGCTCCAAGGCGCGGAGCTGGACCATGTTCGACGTGGCCAAGCTGACCCACCCGGGCGTGCAGGTGCTGCCGGGCGAAGCGCCATCCAAGTGGGACGACGTGATCACCCAATGGATCGACTTCACGCCGAAGTACAGCGGTCTGGTGGACGGCTTCAAGACCGACTACGCCGAGGTGTCGATCTACGGCTCCCGCAACATGGGCCACGCCGACATGGTCAAGTCGTTCTCGGATATGGTCAAGAAGAACTACCTGCTTGACTCGGACTCTCAGATCCAGGTGTCGGCGCACGAGTTCTTCGACACCCTGACCGCTTATGCCAACGTGATCATGCCTGGCATGGCCAAGACCGACCTGCTCGCCTTCTGGGCCAGTCAGAAGAGCTACGACAAGCTGAGCTGGGAAGAGCGGCTGAACGAGCACGCGTGGCTGATCGATCTCGGCCCCATGCTGTCCGAGCCGGCGATCCGGTTCGAGGGCATGGCCGGCGAGTGCTTCTGGGGCTGCGCCTGCTGGGTCGTGGTTCCCTACGACCAGCTGCGCGGCACCGTGCTACCGCCGCCGAACCGCAAGGTCATCGTGGAGGCAGGCATCGCAATGATGACGACGACGGTGGTGCAGACGCCGGGCGGCAACGCGCCGAAGCGAGTCCGCACCGGAGTGGCACCGGAGATGGCTTCCTAAAGACGGAGCACGGGCGGGGGCCTCGCAGCCCCCGCCCACCCCGACCCAAGACGAGGCCAACTGATGTCCGCCGCTGACACCCGCATTCCCGCCACCGTCGTGACCGGCTTCCTCGGCTCCGGCAAGACCACCCTCATCAACCGCATCCTGCGCGAGCAGCACGGCCGCAAGCTGGCCGTCATCGTCAACGAGTTCGGCGAGATCAGCATCGACGGCCAACTGGTGATCCACGACAAGGACGCCCAGCTCGTCGAGTTTAACAACGGCTGCCTGTGCTGCACCGTGCGCGGAGACCTGGTGGAAACGCTGGGCCGCTTGCAGGAACGCGCCGGCACGCTCGACGGCATCCTGATCGAAACAACCGGCCTCGCTGACCCGGCGCCTGTCGCCTCCACCTTCTTCGCCGCCGACGACGTGAAGGCTGGAATCCGCCTGGACGCGTTCGTCACCGTGGTGGATGCAGTCAACCTCGAACGCAACCTTGAGCAGAGCAACGAGGCCGTCGAGCAGGTCGCGTTCAGCGACATCGTGCTCATCAACAAGATGGATCTGGTCACGCCGGAAAAGATGGCGGAGGTCAAGCGCCGGGTGCGCTCCCTCAACCCGTTGGCGAAAATCTATTACACCGCCAACGCTGAGATCGACCTGTCGGAGATCATCGGCGTCGGCGCGTTCGACCTGGTGCAAAAGCTGGACGTGGATCCCGAGTTCCTGGGCGACCACGAGCACGAGCATGACCCGGCGATCGGCTCTTTCGTGCTGCACGAGAGCCGCCCGATTGACGTGAACCGGCTGATGACCTGGATGAGCGGCATCGCGGCGGAGCGCGGCGACGACCTGTATCGAACCAAGGGGCTGTTCTATGCGAACGGCTTTGATGAGCGTCTGGTGTTCCAGAGCGTGCGGATGCTGACCACCTTGCGCCGTGATCGCCTTTGGGAACCAAACGAAGCCAAGATGACGCAATTCGTCGTCATCGGGAAAAACCTGAACCGAGAGGAGTTCGCGGCCGGGCTGAACGGCTGCGTGTTCAAGTAAGGAAACCATCTGAATAAGGAGAATCCAATTGACCATAGAAAGCGGCGCGCCAGTCCCGGCTGCAACCTTGAAGCAGATGACATCCGACGGCATCAAGGATGTCGAGATGGCAAGCTTCTTGGCCGGCCGGAAGGTGATCCTGTTCGGATTGCCAGGCGCCTACACGCCGGTTTGCACGACATCGCACCTGCCGGGCTACGTCGCCCAGGCGGAGAACCTGAAAGCGGAAGGCACGGCCGAGATCGCCTGCATCTCCGTCAACGACCCTTTTGTGATGTCCGCCTGGGGCGAGCAGCATGGCGTGGACGGCAAGGTGGTCATGCTGTGCGACCCGCAGGCAGAGTTCACCCGTAGCATCGGCATGTCTCTGGACCTCGCCGCCTTCGGGCTGGGCGAGCGTTCCCAGCGCTATTCGATGGTGGTCGAGGATGGCATCGTGACGACGGTGAACGTCGAGAAAAGCATCTTCGATCATGGGACAAGCGCGGCTTCCAGCCTGCTTGCCCAAGCCCAAGCCCAAGCGGCAGCCTGACGCGTGCCGGCAGCAGGCGGAGTGGTTCCTGCTGCCGGCGAGCACGGCCCGGTTTACCGGCTGCACGTGTTCTGCTGCACCAACCAGCGCCCGGACTCCCACTGGCGCGGCTGCTGCGCCAGCAAGGGCAGCCGGGCATTGTGCGACTACATGTGCCGGCTGGGCATGGCGCTCGGAGCGCGCCAAATCCGCATCAACCACGCTGGCTGCATGAACACCTGCGAGCACGGTCCCGTCATGGTAATCTACCCGGACGGCGTCTGGTACCGCTACGAGACCCCGGCCGACGTGGAGGAGATCATGCGTCGTCACGTGGTGGGCGGCGAGCGCGTCGAGCGCCTTATGCTGAGCATCGACCCCGCCACGCTGCACGGGTAAGCGCTGCCCAGCCGGCCGGTCGGCTGGGCACGGCGGCCATCCCACGCCTGCGGCAGCACGCCTCCCGTTCCGTCCATCGGCAAGCCTGGGACCTAGCGGCCTAGGCTCCAGCGCGCCATCTATAGGCCTGCCCTATTGTCGATCGGCTGCTATGCCGGCGGGCACGACAGCGTCCTGCGCGGCCGGGCGTGCAGCCGGCGTCTCTGGCTGTTGGCAGCACCCCCGTGGTCCGCCTTGCTGCCGTCACGCCAAGGCTCGAACCATCCAGTCACGACGATATCAGTCCGAAGCACCGCGTTGCCTCGCCCTGAGCACGTCGTCCGCCTGGATGATCGCAGCGGCCATGTCCTCCAAAGCGATGCGCTTGGCCATCGCCTGGCGGCGGATGGCCTGGTAAGCCTCAGCCTCCGACAGCCTGTCATTGGCCATCAGGATCAGCCGGGCGCGCTGAACTTTTTGCGTGCCGGCCAGCTTGCGCTCCAGCTTCTGCACCCGGTCCGCCGCCGCCTGCTGCTGTGACCATAGGTTACGGGCGATGACCAGTTGGGTGAGCAGGCCAAAGGGGCGCACCGGGCGCTCGATCACCGCGTGAGTGCCGATTTCCAGTGCCAGTTGCAGCATGGAAGGGTTCTCATACTCGACGATGCCGATCACCGTCGGGCGGACGGCGCCCTGGTCGCGGAACAGGCGGCGCAGGGGCTCCCGCAAGTCGTGGTCGATTGCCAGAAGCACCAGGTCCGCCCGGCTTGCCTGCTTGTCCGGCAGCGGCCAGACGGCCCTCGTCACGCAGCCGATCCGCTGCAAGTGCTCGACCAGGCTTGTCCCTTCGGCGTCCGGCTCGTGCATGACCTCGACGCGCAGGCCTCGTAGGTCGCGGAGGATTTCGATGGCCATGCCGGCGCGACCCCCTCGCGTTTGCTACAATTGCACCGGCATCGCCGTGCGCCGCATGTCCGGCTCGTCGAGGCTCAAGCCGATGCAGTAAGGGTCCGGCCGCACGCGCACGCCCGGGTCCCACACGACGCGGAACTGGCCCTTCTCATCCAGCTTGGCCACGCGTGGCCACAAATAGGCGTGGTTGTTGCTGGCGTCGATGCACACCCTGCCCTGCGGCGCGTCGTGCTCCAGGGTGCCAAGCGCCGCGCGGACCAGCGCCGGGTCATCCGTGCCGACGCGCTCCATCGCGCTGGCGACCAGCCCCACCTGGAAATGGGCGGCCTCGGCGCCGGCCGTTACGGGAGCGTCGGCGCCGAAGCTGCGGCGGAACTCGGCCGCGAAGCGGTCCGCCGCCGGCGTGCCGAGGGTGCTGAAGAACGGGGCGGCGGTGATGTGCCCGGCGGCAGCGGCCGGGCTCATCTCGGCCACCTCCGCCTCGCTGGTGGTGAGGCTCGCGATCGGCACGCGCGCGGCGTCGAACCCGGCGGCGTGGTACGCCTCATAGAGGGTCGCGGTGGATCGGCCCACCACCGTGGAGAAAACCACGTCCGGTCGAAGGTGGCCGATGGCATGGATCGTGGCGGAGAAGTCCTCCGTCCTGGCCTGCAACGGCACGTAGGCTTCCTGCAGCACCGTGCCGCCGGCCTGGTTCACCAAGTCCGCCATGATGCGGTTGGACTCGAAGGCATAGACGTAGTCCGACCCTACGAACAGCACCCGCTTGCCGTAGTGCCTGAACAGGTAGCGCGCCAGCGGCAGAGAGTTCTGGTTGGGCGCGGAGCCGGTGTAGATGCAGTTGGGCGAATACTCGAAACCCTCATACAATGTGGGATAGAGCAAAAGGCCCCGGTAGGCCTCCACCACGGGAAGCACCGCCTTGCGCGTGCTGGACATGTAGCAGCCGAAGATCAGCCGCACCCGGTCTTGCGCGAGCAGCCGCTCCGCCAAGGCGTGGAACCGCTTGGGCTCCGATTGCGGGTCGTAGGCGATGAGTTCGATGGGGCGGCCGCGTATGCCGCCGGCCGCGTTGATTGCCTCCGCCGCAAGCACCGTCGCGTTAAGCTGTGTCCGCTCGACGGCCGCCGTCATGCCGGTTTGCGAGAACAGAACCCCGAACTTCCAGGCGATGGGGGCGTCAGGCCGTTCGATCATTGCATCCTTGGCCCGAGGTTGCGTTGCAGATGGCGCCTGATGCAAGCCTGGCACAGTCGGGCAGCCAAGCACAGCCATGTTGTTGGTCCTCGAACCACCTTCGTTTGGACGGCGGATCGTACGTCGTGCTATATTTGACCAAGATGACCCACACCGTCCGCGAGAAGCAGAAGCTCCTGGCCCGCGTGCGCCGCATCCGCGGCCAGGTCGAGGCTGTCGAGCGGGCGCTGGACGCCGAGGCGGCGTGCGAACAGGTCATGCACCTGCTTGCAAGCACCCGAGCCGCCATGGCCGGGCTGATGGCGGAAGTCGTCGAGGATCACGTGATGACGCATCTGGTCGATGAGGAAGCGCATCCCGGCGCGTTGAACCAGGAGGCGGCTGAACAGTTGCTGTCAGTCGTACGCACCTACCTCAAGTGAACCTGCCAAGGGCTCCGTGGCGTGCGGTGGGGAAAACAACCATGCGCCTTGCGAGAAGCCTTCTGGCTTTGGAACTTGCTTGCTCAGCTCAGTCGCAAGCTGGATTTCAAGGAAGCTGTTCCTGCGCTCTCGGCCGACTCCTTCCCTCAGGCCGACACGGATGGCGGCGGCACGGTCAACAAGGCTGAATATCTAGCCTAGGTCGAATGCGCGTTCCTGCGCGCCAACCCAGACAAGGACGGCTCGCTCGACCGCAAGGAACTGAGGACGGCGGCGGGGCGGGACTTGCTGCATCGAGTTTCGCTCCTGCAACAACGATCCAGGCCTGTTGGCACTCCGCAAGGTCGCTGTCCGACGGCAAGAACGCGTACTTGCCGCCTGCCCTCCTCCACGTTGCGACGGTGCAGGCATGGCTCGCCTTGGTGGTCAGCCTCACGTCGGACCGGCCCGGCGCGACGCCGGCCAGGTGCAGCCACTCGTCATGGTCCGCCGCGCGATCCGGGTCGTTACCGCGCTGGCTCGGGCCATACGCATCGGTCCCGGCGGATGACAGGGCCAAGCTGGCCCTGGTGGTGCTGGTCAGCCTCCAGTAACTCAGCCTGGCCGAACTCCACCTCAACCATCAGCGCCGTGCCCATCAGGATTGCCGCCCCAGCCGCGTGATCGGTGGACACTGCAACGACGCTGCGGCCTCCACCATATTGATGGACACGATCCACGCCAACATGGAGGGCATTCAAAGCAGCAAATGGCGACGGATTGCCAAAGGACTGTCACGCAAGCGTGGGCGGGCAATGCCTTCGGCAATGGACGCATCCGCGTCTCGGGTTTCAGCCGAACGACCTTCATGTTAGTTGACCCCGACTAGGGACGCCGAACCGCTGCACGTTGCGTCATCATTCAAAGGACCAGACGTGAAGCGCCGCATCAGTTCGCAACATCGTCAGCAGGCTGCGATCGTAGGCCTGTGCGTAAGCCTCTTGCGCCGCATCAGCCCCGTCGCGTCGTCAAACATAGGTGGATTCGTAGCTCGGACGATCGGCCCATGGCTTCCGGCGTCCCGTGTCGCTCTCAGCAACCTGGCCTTCGCGCTGCCTGAGTTGAGCGCCGCGTCACGGAAGGGGGTGGTGCGGGGTGTCTGGGACAACCTCGGCCGAACAGCGGCCGAGCTTCCCCATCTCAAGAAGCTTCAGCGAACAGCTGCCGGACCTGGTTGGGAATGCGACGATGACTCCACGCTGGCATGGCTGAAGCACCGGGGCGGGCCAGCAATCCTGTTCACCGGGCACATTGCGAATTGGGAAATAGGATTTCCTGTCGCCGCCTCCTTGGGACTGGACGTGTCGTGGTTCTACCGGCGTGCATCGAACCTCCTCGTCGATCAGGTGATCCAGGGATTGAGGCGCGATGCCGTGGGCCGCGAGTTGCAGATGTTCCCGAAGGGGGCGAGTGGGGCCAAGGCAGCGTTCAAGCATCTGCGGGACGGCGGGCTGCTCGGCATGCTCATCGACCAAAAGCTGAACGAGGGCATCGCGGTCCCGCTCTTCGGCAGGCCCGCCATGACGGCGACGGCGCCAGCCGCATTCGCGTTGCGATTTCACTGCCCTGTGATACCGATCCATGTCGTCAGGCTCGGGCCGGCGCGCTTCAGGGTCATCTGCGAGCCGCCAATCAAGCATCCGGCGACTGGAAACAACCAAGCTGACGTACGCCAGATGACGACGACCATCAACGAGACGCTCGAGCGTTGGATTCGGGAGCAACCAGAGGCTTGGCTGTGGCTTCATCGAAGGTGGCGGAAGTGACGCCTGGAAGCCGAATGCAAAGCAGGTTGCGCTATGGCTGCGCGCTTCGCTGAACACAGCCAGTTTCGTGGGACACCCCAGCCGGGACCGTCAAGATCACTCCGGGTGACCGCCCGGAAGGCTTGCCGGTGCGGGTGCTGTCGGCTCAGCGGCAGAAGACGCAAGCGTGGCCTCAACGGCGGATGCCGCGGGATTTCCCTCAGCTTGCCAAGTTGTCCATGCAGCTTCAGGCCTCTTTGATCCGGTCGAGACGTCGGAACGCGATGCGGCACAAGCCGATGCGCCGCTTCTTGAAGCCTATGATCGAGGTCCGAAAGTAATTCTCGAAGAATGGATACAGGTCACGGCTCGTGACCTGACGTTCCAGCTCTGGCCTGCAAGCCTTAAGTCGCCTGAACCATTCGCTCAGGGTCATGATGTAGTCGTCTGTTCCGGTCGTCATGCAAACAGGCTCGAACGCTGACCGCGAAGCCTCAAAAATCTCCGACATGAACGGCAAATCCGACTCTGGGAAGACATTCAACGGCACGATCTCGTTCGCGTAACGGCGGTCGATATCGGCCCAGTAGATCGTTTGCAGCGAGAGCATCCCGCCAACCGACAACCAACGCGCAGCTTTTTGAAAGAACCTCTTGTAAATCTGAACACGTTGATTCTGATCCATGCCAGGCTGGGCGAAATGCTCGAAGGCGCCGATGCTTATGATGGCGTCGAAAGGCTGGTCAGCCTCGAAAGTTTCGTAACTTGTCAAGTGAACACTGGTTCTTGGCAGGTGCAGACCGGTTATGAAGTCAAACTGGTCTTTGCTTAGGGTTAGGCCCGTCGCATGCAAAGCGTTGTTTTGATGAACTGCCGTTCGGAGAAGCGCGCCCCATCCGCAACCGATGTCCAGCACGCGACTATTCTGCTTAACGTGCGCAGAAGCCAAATGATAATTGATCTTGTTTAGCTGCGCTTCCTCAAGCGAAGAAGCACGTACGCCAGCCATTTGCCAACATGCAGCACTGTAAACAAGCAGCTGATCCAGGAACAACGAATAGACGTTGTGCCCTATGTCGTAGTGGTATGTAATGGCGTCCTGCGATGCGCCAGAAAGAACCAGCTCTGGAGTTGCTGCAGCTTCGTTTTCACTTGACATTCAAATGCATGCCCTCACGACCTCGATAGCGATCCATGGATTATCCTTAAGTCAATGCGGCGGCTCAGGAGGGTCTGAT
This sequence comes from uncultured Acetobacteraceae bacterium, assembly GCA_964244655.1. GTDB lineage: Bacteria > Pseudomonadota > Alphaproteobacteria > Acetobacterales > Acetobacteraceae > LMUY01. The sequence continues at coordinate 28,811 of CAXTJU010000033.1, forward strand.
AAAGACTTAGCCGAAATGCGACAAGGGCGGCGAAACGATGCATGCGGAGACGCATCGGTGTTTGGCGCCGGGAGATCATGGCGCTGCCCTGGCGCGAGAAGCGGAAGAAGGGCCACGGCAGGCCATCCTCACGGCTCAGCACCTCAAGTATCGCAAGTGACGAGCCGCGCCTTGGCCTCGTGCCACAGCCTGAACCGGACGTCGCCAAGCGGCGCAACGGGACCAGCGCTGCCGATGAATCCACGAGCCCGATCACGCAGCGCACCACCCCGCGATCCTGCGCATGCAGCCGGGGGGCCTGGGCGCGCGGCGCGGTGCTCCAGGACACGCCCATCGCCAAGCAACGGACCGAGACCAGCTCGCCGCCATGGCTGATCTTGATGTCTTGCAGGTAGCGCGCCGCAATGAAGGTGCGCGTGATCTGGTCCACCTGCATGCCGTTATTCGGGCGAGCGCGAGCGCCTGGCAGCGGCAGCCGCCCCAATCGACTTCGCGCTGCTCGCAGAAGCGGCACGGCTCCGGCATCCAGGCGGTGCCGCGAAGCTCGGGTCGTCGCGCCAGATGGCGGCCAGGCACGCCGTGCGGACGGAGGGCAAGCGCATCCCGGTCACGTTTCGGCGGCGTGGCACGGCAGCGCCAAGCCGGCGGGGTGACGCGGACTAGGCCGCGAGCGCATCGATGACGTGGGGCACGATGCGTGCCATCGACCAGCTTCAGCACCTCCACCGCCGGGCCGTCCAGCTGGAACAGCCGCTCCGGCGCCAGCATGGTCCAGGCATCCCGCACCGCATCGTGCCTGATGCGGAAGCCTCGGTTGAAGGCGGGGCCGTGTCCATCACGTGGGCGGCGCGGAGGCGCCCGACGGCACGCGGCCGGGTTCGACGCAGGCGCGGTGCAGCGCATCGAACTGCGACCACGGCACGTCGCGACGGACGCGACCCATCGCACCGCGTTCACCGAGGGCGGCAACAACCCGGCGGCGAATGCATGTCCAAGCGATCCCGGCCTGGTCGGTGAGAGCAACGGGCATGGCCGCCAGCAGGGCCTATCTGTTCAGCGAGCAGGCGAACCTGAACCCCCAAGCTGCCGGCGCATCGCGTGCTCAACCCCAACAACAGGTCCCAGGCGACGCATACCATGCAGCGGGTCGGCCTGGCGCAGAACGTGACGGACCAGCGATACTGCGCCCATAGCACCTTCTCGCCGACCGGCAGCGTGGCACTGGCAACGAACGCCAGCAACCCGCGCAGCGACAGCCTAGCCGCGCCGACCAGCGGGGTACGGGTGACGTTTTAAGGCTTAGGGCCAAACTGAGCGCCTTGTGGCAGACCCACGAGCAGGATGCGGCTGAAAGAATGACACCGGATAGAATCAGCCTCCTGGCATCGCAGAGAGAACGAGCTACGAGCCATCTCAGTCGAACCGCGGTTCAGAAAGTGGACCATCATCATGATGATCGACCTCTTCCAACCGGCAGGGGCGGTCGCGAGCCATTCCGGCCTAAGCTGATGCTCCTTAAATTGAACCGTACCTTCAATGGCACTGGCCAAGTCCAGCCAACCCAGCCTCAGCCCTGCGCGAGCAGTCGCCCGATCGGTCCAGAACCCTGCCCGGGGCCGCTGACCGGCGTCTGGCTGGTCGAAAGTCCCAGCACGAACTGCGCCAGGCCGTAGCCGGCCAGGATGGCGCGCGAGGCGGGCGGCTGCCGCCGCATCATCAGGCCGGCGCCGAGCAGCACGAGGCCCTCGGCGACGTCGAACGCCAGGTGGCGGCGCATGTTCACCCAGCCGACCAGGCCGCCCTCGAAGTCGGTCATCAGGAAGGCGGCGACCGGCACGGCGGTGGCCACGGCGGCGACGCGCCGCGCCGGGCGGGACAGCCCGCCGCCGATCGCCAGCCCGCCCAGCGTGATTGCCGCCGCGTAATCGAGCAGTCCGTGCAGCCGGGTCGAGAGTGCCATGGTGAACTCCGCTTGAGGGGAAGCGCACAGCCAACGGCCCAGCCGCCGCAAGGATGCCCCGGCGCGCATGCGGCGACGAACACGACTTGCATTGAGCGGCGGTCAGGAGGCGTGCTAGGGCTCGGGGCACGACCGGATGCAGCGAACCGGCCGAACGTCCGCCTGCCAACAAAAATCAGGGAGAGACCGAATGGTCGATAAAGTCCTCAGCGAGATCGCCAAGGAAATCGCGATCCGCCCGCACTACGACAACTGGATCGGCGGCCGATGGGTGCCCCCCGTGCGCGGCCAGCACTTCGACAACATCTCGCCGGTCAACGGCCGCGTCATCTGCACCATCGCCCGCTCGACCGCCGAGGACGTGGAACTGGCGCTGGATGCCGCCCACGCCGCGCGGGAGGCCTGGGGCCGCACCTCGCCGATGCAGCGGGCCAACATGCTGAACAAGATCGCCGACCGGATCGAGAGCCGCCTGTCCACCCTCGCCCTGGTGGAGGCGATCGACAACGGCAAGCCGATCCGCGAGACCACGCTGGCTGACCTGCCGCTCGCCATCGACCACTTCCGTTACTTCGCCGGGTGCATCCGCGCGCAGGAAGGCGGCATCAGCGAGATCGACCACGACACCGTGGCCTACCACTTCCACGAGCCGCTGGGCGTGGTGGCGCAGATCATCCCCTGGAACTTCCCGCTGCTGATGGCGGTGTGGAAGCTGGCGCCCGCGCTCGCCGCCGGCAACTGCGTGGTGCTCAAGCCGGCCGAGCAGACGCCGATGAGCATCGCCGTGCTGATGGACATGATCGCCGACATCCTGCCCCCCGGCGTGCTCAACGTGGTGCAGGGCTTCGGCGTGGAGGCCGGCAAGCCGCTGGCGCAGTCCAAGCGGGTCGCCAAGGTCGCCTTCACCGGCGAGACCACCACCGGCCGGCTCATCATGCAGTACGCCTCCGAGAACATCATCCCCGTGACGCTGGAGCTGGGCGGCAAGTCGCCCAACATCTTCTTCAAGGACGTGATGGCCGAGGATGACGACTTCCTGGACAAGGCGGTCGAGGGCTTCACCATGTTCGCGCTGAACCAGGGCGAGGTCTGCACCTGCCCGTCCCGCGCGCTGGTCCATGAGAGCATCTACGACCGCTTCATGGAGAAGTGCGTCGCCCGCGTTGGCAAGATCAAGCAGGGCAACCCGCTCGACATGGCGACCATGGTCGGCGCGCAGGCTTCCAACGACCAGCTTGAGAAGATCCTGTCTTACTTCGACATCGGCCGCCAGGAGGGCGCCAAGGCGCTGATCGGCGGCCACCGCGCCAAGATGGAAGGCGACCTGGAAGGCGGCTTCTACGTGCAGCCGACCATCCTCGAAGGCCACAACAAGATGCGGGTGTTCCAGGAGGAGATCTTCGGCCCCGTCGTGTCGGTGACCCGCTTCAAGGACGACAAGGAGGCGCTCTCGATCGCCAACGACACGCTGTACGGCCTCGGCGCCGGCGTGTGGTCGCGCGACGGCAACCGCGCCTACCGCTTCGGCCGCGCCGTGCAGGCCGGCCGGGTCTGGACCAACTGCTACCACCTCTACCCGGCGCACGCGGCGTTCGGCGGCTACAAGGCCTCCGGCATCGGGCGGGAGAACCACCGCATGATGCTCGACCACTACCAGCAGACCAAGAACATGCTGGTCAGCTACAGCCCGAAGGCGATGGGGTTCTTCTAAAGGGCGTGCCAGGCGGCGGGCGCGCGCCCGCCGCCGCTTTCGGGAGAAGCGGGATGGTCGAACGCGTGCTGGTGACGCCGGCCGCCATGGCGGTCATGGAGAAGCTGCGGGCGCTGCACGGCCCGGTGATGTTCCACCAGTCCGGCGGCTGCTGCGACGGCAGTTCCCCCATGTGCTACCCGGCGGGCGAGTTCCGCGTCGGCGCGCAGGACGTGAAGCTGGGCACCATCGACGGCGCGCCGTTCTACATGGGCGCCGCGCAGTTCGAGTATTGGGAGCACACCCAGCTCATCATCGACGTGGTGCCGGGCCGCGGCTCCGGCTTCTCGCTCGAAGCCCCCGAAGGCGTGCGCTTCCTGACCCGCAGCCGCGTGTTCACGGACGAGGAAGCGGCGGCGCTGCAAGGCGAAGGGTCGCCAGCCCGCGGCGACGCGTGAGAGTGCAGTCCCCGCAGCCTTGAACGGCCTGCCAAGGACCCTGGCCCGGCTTGGGCGTCCAGGTCTTGCCCAAGCAGCCGCCATGATCAAAGCCAACGGATACGCCGCCCAGCATTCCTTCAGCCGCCTGAAGCCGATCGAGTTCGAGCCCCGCGAGGCCGGCGACCAGAACCACCGCGATAGCCCCGACAGCGGGCTCGCCACCCATGACGGCCGCATGATGCCGGCGAAGATGTCGCCCACGGGGGAGAACATGTATGGCCGCGACAACACCTATGGCGGCTATTCCGATGTCATCGTCGTCAACGAGGATTTCGTGCTCAAGGTGCCGGCGAAGCTGAAGCCGGAGGTCGCCGCCCGCATCCTGTGCGCCGGCGTCACCACTTACTCGCCGCTGAAGCACTGGGGCGTGAAGCCGGGCGACAGGGTCGGCATCATCGGCTTCGGCGGCCTGGGCGACATGGCCGCCAAGATCGCCCGCGCGATGGGCGCGGAGGTGACGCTATTCACCACCACGTAGGAGAAGCTGGCGGAGGCGGCCCGCCTGGGCACCACGGGCGTGCTGGAAAGCGACGCGGACGCGATGGGCAAGCTGAAATCCAGCTTCGACTTCATCCTGTCCACCATTCCCGAGAAGCACGACCTCAACCCCTTCGTGCCGCTGCTGAAGCGGGACTGCACGATCTGCGTGGTGGGCGCTCTGGAGGCGCTGGCGGCGGTGAACAACATGCAGGTGGCCTCTCATCGCAAGAGCGTTGCCGGGTCGCTGATCGGCAACCTGGCTGACACGCAGGAGGTGCTCGACTTCTGCGCCGAGCACGGGATCGGGCCGGACATCCAGCTCATTCCGATCCAGGACATCAACGACGCCTCCAAGAAGGTCGAACGCGGCGACGTGCGGTTTCGTTACGTTATTGACATGGCCAGCATGAGGCAGGAGGCTGCCCAGGCTGGCGCGGGCCAACCAAGAACGGACGGCGGAGCCGCGGCAAGCGGCTCCGGACCGCGGCAATCAATGGCGGGGGCAGGTTCATGGCACTCAAGACATTGCGCGACGTGTCCGGCCTGGGCACGCAGCCGCCCGCGTTGGGCAGCGCGGCGTTGGTGATGGTCGATTGCCAGAACACCTATCGGGAAGGCGTCATGCAGCTCATCGGCGTCGAGCCCGCGCTGAAGGAGGCGCAGCGCCTGCTGCAGCGCGCCCGGGCGGGCGGCGTGCCGGTCTTCCACATCCAGCACGATGCCGGCGCCGGGTCGCCGTATGACCTGGCGGAGCGCATCGGCCAGATCAGCGCCGAGGTCGCGCCGATCGCGGGCGAGGCGGTCGTCACCAAGCGTTTCCCGAACGCGTTCGTGCAGACCGAGCTGGAGCAGAAGCTGCACGCGGCCGGTGTCACGGACGTGATCCTGGTCGGATTCATGACCCACATGTGCATCAGCTCGACCGCCCGGGGCGCCTTCAACCTGGGCTTCCGGCCGACCGTGGTGGCATCGGCCACCGCCACGCGCGACCTGCCCGGGGTGGCCGAAGGCGACGTCGTCCCGGCGGCGTCGCTGCAAGCGGCGAGCCTCACCGGGCTGCGCGACCTGTTCGCCGTCGTCGTGCCATCGACGGCCGGCATCGCCGACTGAGCTTTGCGCAGCCTGTCGCCAAAGCGATGCAGTGGCGGCCTTGGGGCTCACGGGGCTGTGCTTACCCGGCTACATCAGGAAAAAATCGTCATCCAGCTTGCGCTTGCGTGCGCCGGGCGCTTGTGGCTCATAGTGAGTTTAGATAAGGGCTTGGGCACGCTTCCTGCCAAGCTGTCTGAACGATGTCCTGTGAGTGGTGGCTGAGTCGCCGACGCTTTCCTGTCCATTATGGCCACGCAGACCGGAGACTTGCCCAGCATGACGCGACCCACGCCCTCCGAGCCCGCCGCGCGATCCCTGCCTCAGGCGGTGCGCGCCGCGCTGTGCCTCGGCGTCGTCGGCCTGCTGTCGGCCTGTGCGGGCGGCCAGCACATCAGCGCCACGCAGGAAGCCGCCCAGTACGAGGAGCATGCCCACCGCAGCTACAACGCGCCGGGTTCGGCGGTGGACCCCTGGGGCCCCTATATCCACGAGGCCTCCGACCGCTACGACGTGCCGGAGCGCTGGATTCGCGAGGTCATGCGGGTCGAGTCGGGCGGGCACACCGAGCGCAACGGCGTCCCCATCACGTCCGGCGCCGGGGCGATGGGCCTGATGCAGGTGATGCCAGCCACCTACGACGAGCTGCGCGGCCGCTACGACCTTGGCGACGACCCCTACGACCCGCACAACAGCATCCTGGCCGGCACCGCCTACATCCGCGAGCTGTATGACCTGTATGGCTCCCCCGGCTTCCTCGCCGCCTACAACGGGGGCCCGGGCCGCTTGGACGACTACCTGACCCGTAACCGCGCCCTGCCCGACGAGACCCGGCGCTACGTGGGCAAGATCGGCCCCTACATCGCTGACAGCTTTCCCAGCCGCCGCTCCACCGCGGAAACCTACGCCATGAACTCGCTGCCGGCGAACATCCCCGCCGGGCCGCGCTACAGCGCGCCCGCCGCCCCGGCGCCCGCCTCCGCCCCGGTGGAGGTCGCCTACGCGCCCGAGGCCGAGACGCCCTACGAGCCACCGGCCCGCAAGGCGGCTGCGCCGGCTCCGAGCTACACGCCCGCCCCGATGCCCTACGTCGAGGAGGTCGCCCCGCTTCCCGTGCCGCCGCGCCCGGCGCCGCCGGTGCAGGTCGCGGCCCTGCCGCAGCCGCCCGCCTACATCGCGCCCGTGCAGACGGCCTCTGGATACGGCGCAGCCCCCGCGCATCGCGAAACCGGCTTCCACCTGGTGTCGCCGGCGACGGCAGCCCCCGTTCCCGCCTATCGCGGCACGCCGGGCCAGTGGGCGATCCAGGTGGGCGCGTTCGGCAACGAGGGCTTGGCCAGGATCGCGGTCGGCACGGCGCGCGAGCAGGGCGGCGCCGTGCTGTCCGGCGCGCGCCCGGCGGTGGCCGGGGTGCGGGAGCCGCACGGCAAGCTATACCGTGCCCGGTTGGAGGGCCTCTCGCGCGACTCCGCCACGCAGGCCTGCGAACGCCTCAGCCGCAGCCGCACCAGCTGCATCGTACTCTCGCCGGACGCGCAGTCCTAGCAGGACGGCCCCCCACCCGGGCCAGGCCGCCGCTTGCCCCCGGGGCTGCCAGCCGGCAGGGTGTTTCGATGCGTCGGACAACACGGCCATGATTGACAAGCGCGTCGCCACCCTCGCCGCCGCGCTGGACGGGGTGAAGGACGGGGCAACTGTCCTGGTCGGCGGCTTCGGCGCGGTGGGGCAGCCCAACCAGCTCATCGACGCACTGATCGAGCAGGGCGCGTCCGACCTGGTCGTGGTGGCGAACAACTCGGGCGTGGCGGAGTTCGGCCTGGCCAAGCTCATGCAGCTCGGCCGGGTCCGCCGGCTCATCTGCTCCTATCCCCGCTCCAAAGGCTCCTTTGTGTTCGAGGCGCTGTACCAGGCTGGCCGGATCGAGCTGGAGCTGGTGCCACAGGGCACGCTGGCCGAGCGCATGCGGGCCGCCGGGGCCGGCATCCCCGCCTTCTACACGCCCACCGCGTTCGGCACCAAGCTGGCCGAGGGCAAGCCCGTGGCCGAGATCGGCGGGCGGCCCTGCGTGCTGGAACACGCGCTGCACGGCGACGTGGCGCTGATCGAGGCCTGGCAGGGCGACCGCTGGGGCAACCTCACCTACCGGGCCAGCGGCCGCAACTTCAACCCGGTGATGGCCACGGCCGCCACCCTGACGGTGGCGCAGGTGCAGCATGTGGTGGAGCTAGGCGCGCTGCCGCCGGAAGGCGTGGTGACGCCGGGCCTCTACGTCGATCGCCTGGTCCACGTGCCGCATGACGGGCCGCGAGGGTGAGGAGGACGCCATGAGCGTGCAGGAGCGGGACCGCGTGGCCATGGCGGCCCGCGTGGCAGCGGACATCCCGGAAGGCTGGTGGGTCAACCTCGGCATCGGCATCCCCGTCCTGGTGGCGGACCACGTCCCAGCCGGGCGGGAGGTGATCTTCCATTCTGAGAACGGCGTGCTCGGCATGGGGCCCGCGCCACCGCCGGACCAGGTGGATCCCTGGCTGATCAACGCCGGCAAGACCCACGTGACGCTACGCCCCGGCGGCAGCTTCGTGCACCAGGCCGACAGCTTTGCGCTGATCCGCGGCGGCCACCTGGACCTCTGCGTGCTGGGCGCGTTCGAGGTGGCGGAGAACGGCGACATCGCCAACTGGGCGCGCTCCGGCAACGACTTCGCCCCCGCGGTCGGCGGCGCCATGGACCTTGCGGCGGGGGCGAAACGGCTGTGGGCGGTCATGGAGCACACCACCAAGGCCGGCGCGCCGCGACTCGTCGGCCGTTGCAGCTACCCGCTGACGGCGCTGGCAGCGGTCAGCCGGGTTTATACTAACCTGGCCGTGCTGGACGTGACGGAGCGTGGCTTCAGCGTGGTCGATATCGTGCCGGGGTTGGAGTTTGAGGGATTGCAGGCGCGGACGGGAGCGGTGCTGCACCGGTGAAGCCGAGACTCGGATTCGCATGATCGGGAGTGAAGGGCAGAGCCCTGCCGCTTCACCGTCCGAGGTTGGGCGTAGCGCCCGGCGAGTCGGCTGGCGTGAACGTGCGGTCGCCGCGGTCGATCTGGGTGCCGCCGTCGGACAGCGTGCCGGTGGGCGTGTCGCTGAACGGCGTGCCGTTGATCGGGCCCGCATCCAGCGAGTGGCTGCCCGGCTGCGCCACGCGGTCCACCGGCGAGACGCCGCCCTCCAGCCCGTCCGGAACCGGCGCCGGCAACAGGGCGCGCCCGTTGATCGTGTTGGACACCGCCTGGTCCGGCGGCGGCGCGCCGGCCGCGCTGGATTCGGGCAGGCCGACCAGGGACAGAGGAGCCGCCAGCAGGCTGACAGCCAGGACGATTGTATGGGAGCGCATAAGGCCTCGCTTTCATTTTGGTAATGTTCGGCGCGCTGGCTTGGTTGCGTGCATTTCGTTCTCGTTCTGGTGAGGTCTTCTTGCGCGACATGGTGCATTGCACCCTGCGCCGGTTGCCATAAGCTGGCGCGAGACATGCATGCCTCCCGCGCAAACCACCCAGAGCCGAATTCCGCCCGCTCCGTCCGGCCTGGCAACTGCCTTGGTGACCCGTGCCCCTGCTGACCGTCCACCACGTCACGACCTATCGCTACCGGCGGCCGGTCGGCTTCGGGGAGCACCGCATGATGCTGCGCCCGCGCGACAGCCAGGACCAGCGCCTGGTCGAGCACCGGCTGGCCATCACGCCGCCGCCCGCCTCCCTGCGCTGGACGCAGGACGTGCTGGGCAACTCCGTCACCCTGGCGCGGTTCGCCGCCCGCGCCGACGCCCTCGTGTTCGACAGCCTGCTGCGCATCGACCACGTCGCGGTCCCGGCCGAGGCGGCGCTGCTGTCCCGCCACGCGCAGATTTTCCCCTTCGCCTACGACGCGGACGAGATGCCGGACCTGCTCCGCTCCATCGAGCGGCACATGCCCGATCCGGGGCACGTGGTGGACCGCTGGGCGCACGGCTTCCTGCGCCAGGACGGGCGGACGGACACGATCGCCCTGCTGACGCAGATGACCCAGTCGATCCGTCACCACCTGACCTACCGCGCCCGGCACGAACCCGGCATCCAGGACCCCCGCACCACCCTGCGGCTGGAAACCGGCACCTGCCGGGACTTCGCGCTGCTGATGATGGAGGGCGTGCGCTCCCTCGGCCTGGCCGCGCGCTTCGTGTCCGGATACCTGCACGTGCCGGACCGGGCTCATCCCGGCGAGGCGGAGCGGCAGGGCGGCGGCAACACCCATGCCTGGGTGCAGGTGTACCTGCCCGGCGCCGGCTGGGTGGACTTCGACCCGACCAACGGCATCGTCGGCA
>CAXTJU010000034.1:0-35750 GCA_964244655.1 uncultured Acetobacteraceae bacterium
GGGGTGAACGGCTCGTTGCGGGCGAAGTCGTAGTAGAAGCCGTTCTCGATGGCCGGGCCGATGGTGACCTGGGTGCCTGGATAAAGCGACTGCACCGCTTCGGCCAGCACGTGGGCGGCGTCGTGGCGGATCAGCCCGAGCGCGTCCGGGTCCCGCCTGGTCACGAACACGACAGTTGAATCCGTCTCGATGGCGCGGGACAGATCCACTAGCTCGCCGTCCAGCCGCATGGCCAAGGCAGCGCGCGCCAGGCCGGGGCCAATAGCCTCGGCCAGCGTGGTGCCCGTGACCGGCCCGTCGAAGCGGCGCACGGAAGCGTCGGGCAGGGTGATGGCGGGCATGGCAGGGCGTTTCCAGAAGAGGGTGATCGGCTAGCGCGAGCTTTTTACCGCCGGCGGGACCGGGCGGGAAGGCCTACGCCAGCAGCTCGCGATACACGTCCAGCGTCGCCTGCTGCATCGCAGCCGTGGTGTAGTGCTGGCAGACGCTAACCCGCGCCCGCGCACCCATGGCGGCCCGCTCGGCCGCGGGAAGCCGCAGGATCACGTCGAGCGTCGCCGCCAAGGCCGCCGGGTCGGAGGGGCGGACGCGCCACCCGTTGACGCCGTGCTCCACCGTCTCCGCCGTGCCGCCGGCGTCGCTGACCACCACCAGCCGGGCCATCGCCTGCGCCTCGATCACTGTGCGGCCGAACGGCTCCGGTTCCAGCGATGGATTGACTACGATGTCTGCCAACATCAGAGCGGCCGGCATGTCGTCGCACTGGCCTACCATGCGGACGCGGTCGGCGATGCCTAAAGCCTCCGCCCGGGCGAGCAGCTCGCGCCGGTAGCGCACACGGCCTTGCTCCGCCCCGACCAGCACCAGGCATGCGTCCCGCCGCTCCAGCCGGGCCAGGGCCTCCAGCATGACGGAGTGGCCCTTCCAGCGGGTGAGACGCGCCGGCAGCATGATCGTGACGGTGCCTTCCGGCAGGTGCCAGTCCGCCGCCAGGCGGGCCACCCGGTCAGCCTGGACGGTCGCTGGGTCGAACAGCGCCACGTCCACGCCGCGTGGGATGACCCGCAGCCGCGCCGGATCGACCTGGTGGCGCGCCTTCAGCTTGGTGGCGACGAATTGACTGATCGCGATGATGCGCTCGCCCCGGGCCATGATCGCGTTGTAGCGGCGCTTGCCCGGAGCGTTTTCCTTGTAGACGCCATGCCAGGTCGTCACGAAGCGGGCGCCGGTCCGGCGGCAGGCGAGCCAGGCGGACCAGGCCGGCGCGCGGGAGCGGGCGTGCACGATGTCCACGTCCGCCGCACGGATCAGGAAGGCGAGGCGCGCCGCGTTCTTCCAGATGCGCGCCGGGTTCTTGGAGGCAAGCTGGAGAACGATGTGGGTGCCCCCGGCCCGCTCGACCGCCTTCACCAGGCGACCGCCCGCGCTGGCGACTAAGGCCGATCCGCCGGCCCTGACGATCGCCTGCACCATCTCCACGGTGCCGCGTTCCACGCCGCCGGTTTCGAGCGCAGGAAGGACCTGGAGGACGGTGAGGCCGCGATCGTCTGGCATGGGCGTGCCATGTATCACGGATGGGGTAGGCGACGGGAGAATTTGCATGGAGTCGGGCCGGATGCAGCATGGGGGCGTGGACTTGGCCTGGCAGCGCCTGCCTGGGCGCGGGCCCTGCCTTGTGTTCCTGCCGGGATATCGCAGCGACATGACCGGCGACAAGGCGCAGGCGCTCGTGGCGTTGTGCGAGGAGCGGGCCCAGTCCCTGCTGCTGTTCGATTACTCGGGGCATGGCGCGAGCGGCGGGGCGTTCATCGATGGCACAATCAGCCGCTGGACAGCCGATGCCCTGGCGGTGATGGACTCACAGGCCGAGGGAAAGCTGGTGCTGGCCGGGTCCTCCATGGGCGGCTGGATTGCGCTGCTTGCCGCGCTGGCCCGGCCGGACCGGATCGCAGGGTTCGTCGGCATGGCAGCCGCGCCGGACTTCACCGAGGCGCTGATGTGGCAGGCGATGACGCCCGCGGATCGGGCCCTGTTGCAGCAGGACGGCGTGCTGCATGTCCCGAGCGCCTATGGCAAACCGACTCCGGTGACGCGGGCCCTGATAGAGGATGGGCGGCGTCACTTGCTGCTGGGCAGCGCCATTAAGCTGCGCAGCCCGGTGCGCCTGCTGCATGGGCAGGCAGATGCCGACGTGCCGTGGGAAACGGCCTTGCGCTTGGCGCAGCGGATCGAGAGCAAGGATGTCCAGGTCACGCTAATAAAAGACGCAACACATCGGCTGTCTCGCCCAGGTGATCTTCTCCTGTTGCGGACTACAGTGGCCGGCCTGCTCGAGCTTTAACGCGCCTCAGCCTGAAAAATCGCGCGCAAGCCTTCGCGGTAACTGGGGTAAAGCCATCGGCGGCCAAGCTTCTCCTGCGTGGCCGCGCTGCGGACCTTGCGGTCGTCAGCCCAGAAGGACCGCGCCATGGGGCTCATCTCCTGTGCCGCCTCGTCGAACGGGACGAGGGGCGGCGGGGGCATCCCGAGCAGGCGCGCCGCCTCCGCGGTCACGTCGGCACTGGCCGCCGGCTCGTCGTCCGAGCCGTTCAGCACCCGCAAGCCCGGCGGCAGCTGCTGGCCGACCGCGGCCAGCAGCGCGCCGGCAATGTCATCGCGATGGATGCGGCCAAACATGTGGCCCGGCTTGACCACCCGCCGGGCGCGGCCGGCGCGGAGATCGTTGAACACAGACCGGCCCGGCCCGTAAATCCCAGCCAGCCGCAGCAGGTCCACTGCCGTCCCCGGCCGCGCCGCCGCCCAAGCCTGCTCGGCAGCGACCCGGCGTTGGCCGCGCTCGCTGGTGGGCGCAGGGTCCGTGGCTTCGTCCACCCAGCCACCGCCACGGTCGCCATACACCCCCGTGGTGGACATGTAGCCGATCCAGCGCAGCGCGGGGGCCGCGGCGATGGCAGCGCGGTGACGGGCCAGCACGGGGTCGCCGTCCTGCTCGGGCGCTGCGGACGCGACGAGGTGAGTGGCGCTGGCTAGGGCAGCCGCCGGCTCGTCGAACGGCGCCAGGGCCACGCCCGCGGGGGCCTGTGCCGTTTGCCGGGTAACGACTGTCACCGTAAGGCCCCGAGCGGCGGCTGCCTCTGCCAGAGCCGCCCCGGTGTAGCCGAGGCCGAAGATCACGAGGTGCATGGCCAGGCTGCTCCGGCGCTATTTGCCCGCCAGGGTGGCGGGTAGATAAGATAGTGATAGCATGAAGAAGCGCCGTTTACTGATCCCAGTCGGTGGTTTAGCGGCGTTGCTGGCGGCTGGTGCGGCCTGGCAGATGCGCGAGCCTGGCCCGAATGCTGCAATCGCAGCGGATGCAGCGGATATGGACGAAGTGTTGCCGGTGCCGCCTGTCCCGCCCCGGATCGCCGAAGGCGAGGATTACGAGCGCTGCATGGCCATGCTGGGCAGCGATCCAGAAGGCGCCAACAATTTTGCCGACGCCTGGCAGGCCACAGGCGGCGGCGAGGGAGCCGATCATTGCCTTGCCCTGGCCAAAGTCCAGCTGGGCGACGCGCAAACTGGCGCGGAACTGCTGGAGAAGTTGGCTGCCAGCAGCAAGGCGCCCGGCGTGGCGCGTGCGACGGTCTATGGGCAGGCGGACCAAGCCTGGTTGATGGCCGGGAATCCCGCCCGTGCCATGGCCGCAGCCATTCTGGCGTTGAGCCTATCACCGGATGATCCCGACCTGCTGATCGACAGCTCGGTGGCAGCCGCGACGCTTGGACACTATGACGATGCCTTGGACGATCTCAGCCATGCCTTGGAGCTGGATCCGAAGCGGTCTGACGCCCTGGTGCTGCGAGCGGCGGCTTGGCGACACACTGGCCATCTCGACCTGGCGCAGGACGACGTTGATCGCGCTCTGGCGCAAGACTCGGAAAATCCGGAAGCCTATTTGGAGCGGGGCATATTACGCCAGCGTCGGGGCGACTGGACCGGCGCCCGAAGCGATTGGACCCAGGCCCGCTCGCTCGCGCCGGATTCGGCGACGAGCGACTTGGCGGAGCAGAACTTGGCCCTGCTCGATGCAGGGCCTGAACGGCATTAGACGGCTATCCTATCGTTTCGCCGTGCAGAACAATGTCCAGCCCTTCCATTTCCTGGTCCCGGCTCACCCGCAAGCCGATGGTGGCGTCGATGAGCTTGAGCAGCACGAACGAGATGACCCCGCTCCAGATCAAGGTAATCGCCACTGCTTCCGCTTGCTTGATAAGCTGATCCAGGCTTCCCACCGTGCCGCCCGGATTGGAATCGGTGGCCGAGAGCGGCCCATAGGCAAAGACCCCGGTCAGCAATGCACCGACGATGCCACCGATGCCGTGCACGCCCCAGGTGTCCAGGCTGTCATCGTAGCCTAAGATGTGCTTCAGCCCCGTCGCGGACCAGAAGCAGACTACGCCGGCCGCAATGCCAATGATAAGCGCCGGCCCTGGCAACACGTAACCGGAAGCAGGGGTGATTGCCACCAAACCTGCCACAGCGCCGGAAATGATGCCAAGCACGGAGGGCTTGCCCTTGGTGACCCACTCGGCAAACATCCATCCCAGAGCAGCGGCAGCCGTCGCGATCTGGGTGACGGCCATCGCCATGCCCGCCCGTCCGCCCGCTCCCACAGCCGACCCGGCATTGAAGCCGAACCACCCCACCCAAAGCAGCGAGGCACCGATCACGGCATAGGTCAGGTTGTAAGGCGACATATTGTCATGGCCGTAGCCGACCCGCTTGCCGAGTACTAGGGCGCAAACCAAGCCGGCGACTCCCGCATTGATGTGCACGACAGTACCGCCAGCGAAGTCAATTGCGCCAATCGTGGTGCCGACGTAGCCCGTCGCGCTCCAAACGGCATGCGCGATCGGGCAGTAAACCACAAGAGACCACAGCACCATGAAAACACACATGGCGCTAAACTTCATGCGATCGGCAAAAGCGCCGGCAATCAGGGCCGGCGTGATGATCGCGAAAGTCATCTGATACATCATGTACACCGTCTCGGGAATGGTGTAGGCCGTCGAGTTGTCCGTTCCCGCGCCAAGGACGAAGGGAGTGTCCACGCCTTTGGCGACGTGATCTGCAATACCGTTGAGGAACAGTCGTGACAGATCGCCGATGAATGGCGCCGTGGCGCCCGTGCCGTTGGTGAAAGTTAGGCTGTAGCCCGCGATCATCCAGACGACGGTTATGAGGCAACATATGGCGAAGGACTGCATCAGGGTGGCGAGGATGTTCTTCTTGCGCACCATGCCGGCGTAGAACAACGCCAGGCCCGGCACCGTCATCATGAGCACCAGTGCAGTGCTGGTCAGCATCCAGGCTGTATCCCCTGTGTCGATCTTGCTGGCAGCATCGGCTGCCGCAGGTGCCACATCCGTTCCTGGAGCGACGGTTTGGGCAAGGGCGGCTCCGGCCAGTAGCAGAGTGGGCAAGCCTACAGCTACGGTGAGCAAATGCTTTATCGTCATTAATTCTCTCATAGTGCTTCAGCATCTACCTCGCCGGTGCGGATGCGCACGGCTCGCTCGATGTCTAGGACGAAGATTTTGCCGTCGCCAATTTTCCCAGTCTGGCCGGATTTCATAATCGTTTCAACAACTTGCTCAGCGAGATCGGACGGAACCGCAACTTCGATTTTGACCTTTGGCAGAAAATTCACGTGATACTCTGCGCCGCGATAGATCTCCGTCTGGCCCTTCTGTCGTCCAAATCCCTTGACCTCCGAGACTGTCAATCCCTGCACGCCAAGCGGCGTGAGGGCCTCGCGCACGTCGTCCAGCTTGAAGGGTTTGATGACCGCTATGATCAGCTTCATCGTTTGCCTCGTCGTTTCACATCGGCCTTGGATGACCGGTCAGGTGTCTTCTATCAAGAACCATGCCGGATGGTCACAGGCTTGAGAGCGAATGTAAAATCAATCAGTTAGTCGATAAATGGACTCGATCGCATTCTGTATGGCTTTGCCACTAGGTTGCGCTTACCTTTTGCATGATTACCTGCCTAAGCAATAGGCAGGATATGATGGCAAACACGATACAAGCCGATGTATGCGTAGTTGGCGCGGGTCCGGTTGGGGCAACCCTGGCCTGCAGCCTCGCTGCAACAGGCGTCAGTGTGGCAATTGTTGATCGCAAGGCTTTGCCGCCCATGGAGCATCCGGCGTTTGACGGCCGGGCCTATGCAATCGCTGCAGGGTCACGCGCTTTGCTGGAAGAGGCGGGCGTGTGGCAACGCCTACCATTTGAGCCTTGCCCGATTCTCGATATCCGCATTTCAGATGGTAAAATCGGTCGACGTGCATCTTCTCTGTTCCTGCACTTTGACCATGCTGATGCCCAAGCCGGACCGTTTGGGTGGATGATTGAGGCTCGCAGCCTCCGTGTAGCATTGAACGCGCAATTGCATGCTCTTGCCGCAGGACGCTTATTTGCTCCCAGCAACGCTAGCATAACCCGATCAGACCGAGGTGCTGTCGTGCAGGTCGCAGGCGGTCCAGCCATTCAGTGTCGGTTGGTGGTAGCAGCAGAAGGCCGCAACTCTCCTTTGCGCGCTCAGGCTGGCATCTCCGTCTCCAAACTCAGCTACCGGCAAGCTGGGATCGTGAGCGCGGTCGCTCATGAGCGACCGCACCGTGGAACTGCCCTGGAACATTTCCTGCCCACTGGCCCTTTCGCGCAATTGCCGATGACAGCGACAGAAGGCGCGCCAAACCTGTCTGCAATTGTTTGGACAGAGGCGGCGAACTTAGCGTCCCGGATGATGGCTCTGGACGATGCGGCTTTTGGACGGGAAATTGCCCGGCGCTTGGGTAGTCACTTAGGTGCTGTGAGGCCTGTGGGACAGCGCTGGATTTATAAGCTGAGTGCGCTCCATGCTCATCGCTACGCGGCGGAAAGGCTTGCTTTGGTGGGAGATGCAGCACACGGCATCCATCCTATTGCAGGGCAAGGCCTCAATCTTGGATTGCGGGACGTGATTGAATTAAGCAAACTCGTACGCGAGGCCTTGGTACGGGGGGATGATCCAGGCGCCAAGGTGTTGCTCACCCGTTACCAAGCAAAGCGTAGGCCGGCTAACCTGTTAATGCTCGGTGCAACGCATGGACTAGATAGGTTGTTTTCCACTAACAACACTGTTGTGCGATCATTGCGTGATGTGGGTATTGCTGGCGTACAGCGTACACCACAGTTGAAACGTTTATTCATGCACAAAGCAATGGGAGTTTAGTAACTGCTGTAATTTTAGCTTCATTCACAGTAGTGACTATTAGGTTTTACTAAGTTTGAGCTGATCCATGGTGTTTGTTGGGCGGAGCACGCCGATGAAGGATTGGGTCAGCTTTTCGTGTCGGCTTGCCACGGCCCGTCACTCCTTCAGCCTGCCCCGCAGCCGCTCGATTTTGTTGTGGTGCTTGTGGCTCCACTTTGGGCAGCGCACGCCAGCCTCGCCCCGCTTGGCCGGGATGGCAGGCCGCGCGCCAATGTTCCAGACCTGACTGCGCACCGCACCGCACCGGACACATGGCCCTTGTCAGCCGCCACTCAGAGCGGGCTTGCTGGCAGCTTGGCCACCAACGCGGGCACCAGCGGCGCTGCGGGCGCCCGGCCTGGAAGCCAGCACGAACCCGATAGCCCGGCCGTGGCTGTCGGCTATGGCTCCGCCTTGATGCCAAAGCCGCCGCGCGAGCGACCGAGTGCCTTGCGCTGGTCCAGTTCGGCACCGATCCCCCTTTTGGCCGCACCCGTCGCACACCCTCGGGCGCGGATGGTGCTACCATCCAGGAACGCGATGCCTAGCTTCGCCCCGCCACCATGCTCTTGCGCCAGGGCGAGCAAGCGTTGCCAGGCACCCGCATGAAACCAGCGGTTCCAGCACTGGGCCGCCATCCACCACGGACCAAGCTCGGCCGGAACCGACCGCCCCTTGGCGCCACTCCCGTGCCGCCAGACAATCGCCTCCACCGTGCGCTACACCTCGTGCGGCTCGGCCTTGCCACGTGGACGCATTGCCTCAACCAGCGGCTCAAGCCGTGCCCACTCCGCGCCCGTCAGGACACCATACAGCCCCTCGTCATGCATCCAGTCGAAGTAAAAACATATCCTAAGCCCTAATAAAGCCTAGCTGGAAACGGGGTGAGGAGCTTGCTATCCATGTTAATCGGGAGAGCCAGAAGTGAAGCTGAAAATTTTGATGTTTATCGTTCTACTCGCCTAGACGGCCTCAAACGCAGCGTCAGTATAATGTGTTATATAAAACACCGATTTTGTTGAAAGTTCATGCTAATGCCTGATCGAGTTCAGCGATCATACCACTGTTTCGTGTAATAGTAAGCTAATCAACACAGATTGGAACGATGGCCAATATAGCCCTAGGTTCCCATCTAAACATGGTCGCGTCGTGCTGGACTTCTCCGGGAACGGCAAAGTACAACTTAGGCAGATACTATGACTGCCATTCAGCCGTTATAAAAGATTACTGTGGGTATCCGCGTTAAAATAACTACCATTTGTGCGGTAGATAGCTACAAATTTTCAAATGTTTCTAACGAATTAGTGCCTACTATCTGCTACACCGAGACCTTGCCGCAATGCTTGCGGATGATGACGTTTCTCCTAATGTCAAGCACTTTAAGAATTAGATACAAACCTGACTCATAAAGCTTATGCTTATGTGTTTTTCACTCATGGGCACGACTTGGATACCATTAAGCCAAACGGCTGTTGCTATCAATGATCCTTCAAAATTTGGCTTAAAAACACTTTTAACCGTTCTGTCCGCGGCGCGTCGAATAGCTCTCCGGGCGGCCCTACCTCCACGATCTCGCCGCGGTCCATGAACACTACACGGTTCGCCACCTTCTTCGCGAACCCCATCTCGTGCGTTACGCACACCATGGTCATGCCAGTCTCGGCCAGCCCCACCATGGTATCCAGCACTTCCTTAATCATCTCCGGGTCCAACGCAGAGGTTGGCTCGTCGAACAGCATAATCTTGGGCTTCATGCACAGCGCCCGCGCGATCGCCACCCGCTGCTGCTGCCCGCCCGAGAGCTGGCCCGGATACTTTCCCGCCTGCTCCGGAATCTTGACCCGGCGCAGGTAGCTCATCGCCAGTTCCTCCGCCTCCGCCTTGGGTATCTTGCGTACCCAGATTGGCGCCAACGTGCAGTTTTCCAGGATGGTCAAATGCGGGAATAGGTTGAACGACTGGAACACCATGCCAACCTCGCGGCGGATTATATCCAGCGCGCGCAGGTCGTCGGTCAGTTCCGTGCCGTCTACCAGGATCCGGCCTTCCTGGTGTACTTCCAGCCGATTGATGCAGCGGATCATGGTCGATTTGCCGGAGCCAGACGGCCCGCACACCACTACCCGCTCGCCTTGCCCCACTGTCAGCGACACGTCCCGCAGCACGTGCATTATGCCGTACCACTTGTTCACCCGGTCCAGCACGATGGCCGGGGCATTAGCGTCGCTCAACGGTTGAGCGAGCGGGACAACTCGCGCTCTAGGCCGCGCGAATAGCGAGCCATGGTGGCGCAGAACGCGAAGTAGATCGCGGCCAGCACCAAGTACACCTCCGTTGAGTAGGCGGACCAGGCCGGTTCGCTAAGCGCAATTTTGCCGGCGGAAAGCAGGTCGAACAGGCCGATAATCAGCACCAAGCTGGTGTCCTTGAAGAAGCCGATGAAGGTGTTGACCAGCGGCGGGATCACCAGCCGCAGCGCCTGCGGCAGCACGACCAGCCGCATCTTCCGCCAGTACGACAGTCCGAGCGCGTCCGCCGCCTCGTACTGACCCTTAGGAAGCGCCTGCAAGCCGCCGCGTACCACCTCGGCAAGGTACGCGGCGGCGAATAGGATGATGGCGACCTGGGCGCGCAGCAGCTTGTCCACGTCCATCCCCTCCGGCAGGAACAGCGGGAACATCACGCTGGCCATGAACAGCAGGGTGATGAGCGGCACCCCGCGGATCAACTCCACGTACAGCACGCACAGCACCCGCACGGCGGGCAGCTGGGCCGAGCGGCGGCCCAGCGCCACCAGCACGGCGAGCGGGAAGGCGAACGCCAGACCGAAGGTCGCCAGGATGAGTGTCAGCGGCAGCCCGCCCCACTCGTCCTGCGGCACGAAGGCGAGGCCCGGCACGCCGCCCCACATCAGCACGCCGATGGCGGCCAGCGTGCCGGCCCAGACCAGCGCCAACTCCCGCCGCCAGGCCCAGCGCCAGGCGGACACGGCGTACAGCCCGATGAACAGCGCCACCGCCGCGGCCGGCCGCCACTGCTCGACGAACGGGTAGCGCCCGAACAGGATGAAGCGGTACTTGTCAGCGATCACCGCCCAGCAGGCGCCGACGCCCTGCACCGCCCGGCAGGCCTCGGTGTCCGGTCCGGCGGCGCCCTGCGGCACGGACCACACAGCGTTCACCACCGCCCACTGGAAGAAGGCAACGCCGTAGCGCAGCAGCAGCGCGCCGCACACGACCGTCGCCAGCCCGGAAGCCCAGGAGCCGAACAGGTTGGCCCGCAGCCACGCCGCCGGACCAGCCGCCCCGCCCAGCGGCCGGGCGCGGGCGGGCAGCGCCGCGGCAGGCCGCCCGGCGATGGCGGGGTCGGCGAGGTCGCTCATCGCCCCACCAGCGCGATGCGGGCATTGTACCAGTTCATCAGCAGGCTGATCGACAGGCTGATGGCCAGGAACACCGCCATCAGCAGGCCGATCCCCTCCACCGCCTGCCCAGTCTGGTTCAGCGTCGTCTGGTCGATCGACACCACGTCCTGGTAGCCGATCGCCACGGCGAGCGAGCTGTTCTTGGTCAGGTTCAGGAACTGGCTGGTCATCGGCGGGATCACCACCCGCAGCGCCTGCGGCAGCACGATGCGGCGCAGCACGGCGCCGGGGCGCAGGCCGAGGGCCACAGCCGCCTCCCACTGGCCCTGCGGCACCGCCTGGATGCCGGAGCGCACGATCTCGGCGATGTAGGAGGCGGTGTAGATCACCAGCCCCGCCGTCAACGCCACGTATTCCGGGCTGAGGGTGCCGCCGCCGTGGAAGTTGAAGCTGCCCTTGACCGGCATGTCCAGGCGGAACGGCGCCCCCAGCGCCGCCCAGGCCAGCAGCGGCAGCCCCGCCAGCAGCGCCAGGGCCACCGGCCACACCGGCGGCCGCACCCCCGTCTCGGCCTGCCGCCGGGCCGCCAGGCGGGACCACGCCGCGGTGCCGAGCAGCCCCAGCCCGAATGCCGCCAGCGCCCAGCCATGCGCCGGCTGCCAGTCCAGCAGCGGGAGCTTGATGCCGCGATTGGACAGGAACACGCCCGGCAGCGGGTTGGCCGCGTCCCGCACCGAGGGCAGCCCCCGCAGCAGCATGTACCAGAAAAACAGCTGCAGCAGCAGCGGCACGTCGCGCACCACCTCCACGTACACGGCCGCCGCCCGCGCCAGCAGCCAGTTGCGCGACAGCCGCGCCACCCCGATTACCGTGCCCAGGACCGTGGCCAGCACGATGCCGACCAGCGCCACCTTGAGCGTGTTCAGGATGCCAATGACCAGCGCGTCCCCGTAGGTGCTGACCGCCGGGTCGTAGGGCAGCAGGCTCTCGCCAATCGGGATGCCGGCGTTGCGGCCGAGGAAGGCAAACCCGGTGGCGATGTGGCGGGCGGCCAGGTTGGTGCGCGTGTTATGCGCCAAATAGGCGACGATGGCGGCCAGCGCGGCCACCACCACGGCCTGCCAGACGATGTTGCGCAACGCCGGGTCCGACCAGGACAGCCGCACCCGGCGGCGCGGCGCGGCGCGTGCGGGCTGCAGCCGGGGGTCAGCCGCGGCGGACATGGCGCGGCGTCAGCGGATCGGTGGCGGGTATTGCAGGCCGCCCTTGTTCCACAGGTTGTTGATGCCCCGCGGCACCCCCAGCACGGTGATGTTGCGGTCCCAGATCTCGCCGAAGTTGCCGACCTGCTTGATCGCGTTGTACGCCCACCTGTTGTCCAGCCCGAGCGCCTTGCCCATGTCGCCCTCGGTGCCGAGCAGCCGCTTGATATCCGGGTTGGCGGAGCTAGCGAAGCCGTCGATGGTCTTGCTGGTGACGCCGGCCTCTTCCGCCGACAGTTCGGCGTAGTGCGTCCACTTCACCACATCCAGCCACTTGTCGTCGCCCTTGCGCACCATCGGCCCGAGCGGCTCCTTGCTGATGATCTCCGGCAGCAGCACCAGCTCATCCGCCTTGGCGCCCTGCTGGAAGCGGAACGCCGCCAGCGCCGAGCTGTCCGTGGAGTAGGCGTCGCAGCGGCCGGACAGGAACGCGCCCTGGATCTCGGTCAGATCCTGGATTTCGACGGGGGTGAACTTGATGCCGTTGTTGCGGAAATAGTCGTCGATCGCGAGTTCGGTGCTGGTGCCGGGCTGCACGCAGATGGTGGCCCCGTCCATCTGCTTGGCGGCCGTCACGCCGGCGGACTTCTTCACCAGGAAGCCGGTGCCGTCGTAGTAGTTCACGTCTGCGAACTCGAGCCCCAGGCTGGCCTCGCGGCCGAGCGTCCAGGTGGTCTCGCGGATCAGCACGTCCACCTCGCCCGATTGCAGCGCGGTAAAGCGGTTGACGGTGGTGAGCGGCACGTACTTGACCTTGGTCGCGTCGCCCAGCACGGCGGCGGCCAGGGTGCGGCAGTTGTCCGCGTCGATCCCACGCTCCACCCCCTGGCTGTCCGGCAAGGAGAACCCGGCGACCCCGGTGGTGACGCCGCAGCTCAGCTGGCCGTGGGCCCGCACGGCGTCGATGGTGGCCGAGCCGGAGCCTTGCGCGTGCGCCCCTACGGCCAGGCTGGCTGCGAGCGTGATCAGGCCGGCCACCTTGGAATTCGTCATGCCCATACCCTTGCTGGTCGCAGGGCTGCCCTGCAACTAACGCGACATCGCCGTGATCGCAACGCAAGTCAATCCACCGCCTTGGCAGGGCCGCCGGCCGCGATGCCCCCTGGCGCTGCGCCCGACTCTGCGCGAATTCAAGCAGGATGCTTCACTTGATCAAGATGGGCGTCGGCGTGCGCGACCCGGCCCACCTGCATGCCTTGCAGGCGCATCGCACCGCGCACGACCCGCCGCTCGCTCACCTGACCCGCAACCGGCCCCGCCGCGCGCCGGAAATTCTGGACGGCGGCTCGCTCTACTGGGTGATCGGCGGCACCCTGCTTATCCGCCAGCGCATCATTGGGCTCGACGCCGCCTTGCGCCCGGACGGCAGTCCCTGCACCGCCATCCTGCTCGACCCGGCGCTGGTCCCCGTGCGGGGCCGGCCGGTCAAGGCGTTCCAGGGCTGGCGCTACCTGGAAGTCGCCGATGCGCCGGAGGACTTGGCCGCGGACGCGCCCGAGGCCGCCATGCCGCACGCGATGGCGCAGCGGCTGCGGGAGCTGGGGCTGCTGTGACGAAGCAACCCTGTGTGGAAGCTGGCATCACGCCAGCCGCGCCACCGCCCAAGCCCCCGCCTCCGCCACCACCGGGTTTACGTCCGCGGCCAGCCGGGCCGCGGCGGGGCGCAAGGCCTGGTCGGCCGAGTTGCCGATGGCGATGGCCACGTTGCGGACCAGCCGGTCCCGCCCGATGCGCTTGACGGGGGAGCCGGCGAACAGCGCGCGGAAGCCAGCGTCGTCCAAGGCGGCCAACTGGGCCAACCCGGGCGCCTCCAGCTCCGGCCGCGCCTGCAGCTTGGCATGGCGGGATGCCGCGGCGAAGCGGTTCCACGGGCAAGCGGCCAGGCAGTCGTCGCAGCCGTAAATGCGGTTGCCCATCGCCGGGCGCAGCGCCGCCGGGATGGGGCCGCGGTGCTCGATGGTGAGATACGAGATGCAGCGCGTGGCATCCAACCGGTAAGGCGCCGGAAAGGCCTCCGTCGGGCAGGCTTGCAGGCAGCGCGTGCAGCTGCCGCAACGGTCGGCGTGCGGCGGGTCGGGCGGCAGGTCGAGCGTGGTGTAGATTTCGCCGAGGAACAGCCAGGAGCCGTGGGCGCGGGACACCAGGTTGGTGTGCTTGCCCTGCCAGCCCAGCCCGGCGGCGGCGGCGAGCGGCTTCTCCATCACGGGCGCCGTGTCCACGAACACCTTGACCGACGGGCCGAACCGGCTGGCGACAAACTGGGCCAAGTGCTTGAGCATGCCCTTCACCAGTTCGTGGTAGTCGCGGTTGCGGGCATAGACGGAGATGTTGCCGCAGCCGGGCCGCCCTGTCGTCGCCATCGGGTCGGCAGCGGGAGCGTAGGACACACCTAAGGCCACCACGCTGCGCGCCTCAGCCCACAGCGCCTTCGGCTGGCTGCGCTCGTTGGTGCGCTCCGCCAGCCAGCCCATGTCGCCGTGCTGCCCCGCAGCGAGGAACGCGCCCAGCCGCTCGCGCGCTTCCGGCCCCAGTGACGCAGGCGCGAACCCCACGGCGTCGAAGCCGAGCGCGAACGCCTTGGCGCGGATCGCCGCCTTCGGGTCAGCCCCGGCCACGGTACGGCGGCACGCCCTGGTCCGGCACCCATGCCCCCGGCGGCGGTGCGCCGGTCTGCCAAAACACGTCGATCGGGATTCCGCCGCGCGGATACCAGTAGGCGCCGATCCGCAGCCAGCGGGGCGCCAGCAGCTGCACCAGCCGGTCCGCCATCTGCATGGTGCAGGCCTCGTGGAACGCGCCGTGGTTGCGGAAGCTGCCCAGGAACAGCTTGAGCGACTTGCTTTCCACCAGCCATTCGCCGGGAACGTAGTCAATCATGACGTGGGCGAAATCCGGCTGCCCAGTCAGCGGGCAGAGCGAGGTGAACTCCGGCGCGGTGAAGCGGACCACGTAGTTCTGGCCCTGGTGCGGGCTGGGCACCCGCTCCAGCACGGCCTCGGCCGGAGAGGCGGGCAGGGCGGTGGGACGGCCGAGCTGGGTCAGCCCGGCATGGGGTGCGTTGGTCATGCGGGGGAAATGTGGTCGGCAGCGCCTGCCGTCCAGCCCGCGCGCACCCAGGCCGCGTGCTCCGGCAGGCGGCCGGCGAGGATGGCGTCGCGCAGCCCGGCCATCAGGCTGGCGTAATAGGTGAGGTTGTGCCCCGTCAGCAGCATCGGCCCCAGCATCTCGCCGGCACGGAACAAGTGGTGCAGGTAGGCTCGGCTGTGACGGGTGCAGGCGAGGCAGGCGCAGGCCGGGTCGAGCGGCGCCGGGTCAGCCGCGTGGCGGGCGTTGCGCAGGTTCAGCACGCCTCCGGCAGTGTAGGCGCGGGCGGTGCGTCCGGCTCGGGTGGGCATCACGCAGTCGAACATGTCGATGCCGCGGCTGACCGCGCCCACCAGGTCGTCCGGCGTGCCGACGCCCATGAGGTAGCGCGGCTGACCCGGCGGCAGCAGCGGCGCCGTTGTGTCCAGCACGGCGAACATGGCGGCCTGGCCCTCGCCCACCGCCAGCCCGCCCACGGCATAGCCCTCGAAGCCGAGCGGGGTGAGCGCCTGGACCGAGGCCGCGCGCAGGTGGGGGAACACGCTGCCCTGCACGATGCCGAACTGGCCATACCCGGCACGGGGCCGGAACGCCTGGCGGGAGCGGGCGGCCCAGCGCATGGAGAGCTGCATGGAGGCTGCTGCCTGCTCCTCGGTGGCAGGGAACGGCGTGCACTCGTCGAACGCCATGGTAATGGTGGCGTCGAGCCTGTCCTGGATGCCGGTGGAGCGTTCGGGCGTCAGCCGGTGCGCCGTGCCGTCCAGGTGGGAGCGGAAGGTGACGCCGTCCTCGTCCATGCGGCGCAGGCCGGACAGCGACATGATCTGGAAGCCTCCGGAGTCCGTCAGGATGGGGCCGGGCCAGTCCATGAACCGGTGCAGCCCGCCGAGCTCCGCCACCCGGTCCGCGCTAGGGCGCAGCATCAGGTGGTACGTGTTGCCCAGCACCAGCCGGGCGCCGGTGGCGCGCACGCCATCCGCCGTCATCGCCTTGACCGTGCCCGCAGTGCCGACGGGCATGAACACCGGGGTCTGCACGTCGCCGTGCGCGGTATGCAGGGTGCCGGCGCGGGCAGCGCCGTCGGTGGCCTGGTGCGACCACCGCAAGGTCAAAGCCTCGCCCCCGAAGCAGGGTCCAGCAGGCTGGAGTCGCCGTAGGAGTAGAAGCGGTACCCGCTAGCGATGGCGTGGGCATAGGCGGCGCGCATCCGCTCGGTGCCGGCAAAGGCGCAAACCAGCATGAACAAGGTCGAGCGCGGCAGGTGGAAGTTGGTCATCAGCCGGTGCACCGCGCGGAAGCGGAAGCCGGGGCGGATGAACAGCGCCGTGTCGCCGCGGAACGGCGCCACGCCGTCCGGGGTGGCCGCAGATTCGAGCAGGCGCAGCGTGGTGGTGCCCACGGCCACGACCCGGGCGGCGGCACGGATCGTGGCGGCGGCTGCCTCCGTGACCTCGCCGCGCTCCGGGTGCATGACGTGGGCCGCCGGGTCCCCGCGCATGGGAAGGAAGGTGCCGGCGCCGACGTGCAGGGTGACGGTGGCGCGGCGCACCCCCGCCGCGTCCAGCGCCGCCAGCAGCGCAGGGGTGAAGTGCAGCCCGCCGGTGGGGGCGGCCACCGCGCCTTCCTGGCGGGCGAACACCGTCTGGTAGTCCGCTGCATCGGCCTCGGTCGGGCCGGAGGGCCGGGCGATGTAGGGCGGCAAGGCCAGCGCCCCGGCGGAACGCAGCGCCCCGGCAAATGCCTCGCCTTCCCGGTCGAACCGCAGCGTGACGCTGCCCTCGTCGCGGGTGGCCACGGCCACGCGCATCTCCGTGCCATCCAGCGAGAGCACGTCGCCGGGCGCGACCCGGCGAGCGTTGCGGGCCAGGGCGTGCCAGGAGCCGTCAGCCAGCGGACGGTCCAGCGTCAGCCCGATGCGCGCCGCGCCGCGCCGGGCGGTCAGCTGGGCCGGGATCACCCGCGTGTCGTTCGCCACCAGCAGGTCACCGGGGGAAAGCAGCCAAGGCAGCTCCGCCACCGTATGATCCGACACGGCGTCGGCCACCCGCAGCAGGCGCGCCGCCTCGCGGGGGCGGGCGGGCGCCTGAGCGATGGACCCGGGCGGCAGGTCGAACGCAAACGGGTCGGCTCCAAAAGCTCTGTCAGAGATAGGAGCTGATCTCGACCAGGTTGCCGTCCGGGTCGCGGCAATAGACCGACTCGATGGGTCCGAGCGCACCCGACTTGCCCAACGGCCCTGCCACCACCGCGACCTGGCAGGCTTGCAGGTGCTCTACCACCTCCTGCGGGCCGACGGCGGTGATGAAGCAGGCATCGACCGCGCCAGGCCGGTCGTTGACGCCCGTGAGCCAGGCACGCGGGTCCGTGTCCACCGGGCGCAGGTTAAGCTTCTGGCCGCCGAACTTCAGCGCTGTGCGGCTGTCCGGGCCGAACTCCTCCCGCTCCATCCCCAGCACGCGCTGGTACCAGGACGCCGTGATCTCGACGTCCTTGCAATTGAGCACGATGTGATCGAGACGATCGACGGTGAAGCGCATGATCCGGTTTCCCAACGGCAGCCCGTGGCCCGCGTATAAGGCTGCCAGGTGCTGCCGGCTAGCCATCCTTGCGGCCTTCGCGCTGGCTGCCCCCGCCCAGGCGCAGCCCTATCCAGTGCAGGCGAGGCTGGAGGTCGGCTACGGCCCGTTGCCGGCGGAGGTCGGGGATTTGTTCCTGCCATCCGGCCCAGCCGGACGCAAGCCGGCGGTGGTGGTGATCCATGGCGGCGGCTGGACGGAGGGCAGCCGTCATGCCGCCGAGGGGCTGGCTCAACTCCTGGCGTCCCTTGGCGCCGTGGTGTTCAACATCGACTACCGGCTGGCCGACAAGGCGCAACCCGCGACACGCTGGCCGGCGCAGCTGGTGGATGCGCAACTGGCGGTGCGCTTCCTGCGCGCCCATGCCACGGAGCTTGGCCTGGACCCGGCGCGCATCGGCGCCCTTGGCGACTCCGCTGGCGCGCAGCTGGCGGTGTTCCTTGGCGTGTTGCCCCGGATCGTGCCGGGCGACCAAGCCAGCCTGTATCCGCAGGAGCGGCCGGAGGTGTCGGCGGTGGTGGACCAGTATGGCCCGATGAACCTGCCGGGCATGGGAAGTTATGCCGCCCACTCCATCGATGCCCTGTTCGGCACGCCATCCCCTGTTGGCGGCGCGTTGCTGACCACCTCGCCGCTGCCCTCCGTCACGGCACGCAGCGCGCCGGTTTACATCATCCATGGCATAAGCGACCCGATCGTGCCGTTCCAACAATCCCGTCAGCTGGAGGACACGTTGCGGGCGCACGACGTGGCGGTGAAGCTTGTGCCTTTCAGCGGCGGCCACGCCTATGATGGCGTGCCCGCCGCTGAAATTGCCAAGCTGCAACTGAACGGGTTGCAGTGGCTGATGAGGCAACTGCGCTGAGGGTTGGGCCGGGCGTGGAGCATGTTGGCCGCTGAGCATTGACCAGCTCGGCGAAGTTGCAGGACTAGATCTGAACGAGAGGCCAGTGCGCACCAAGGAAGTATTCGAGCCTTAACTTACTGATCGACTTATCGAGACGGTTTGCTACTGGAACCGTTTCAAGAGATTGGATCTTGATTGAGTGAAACACTAAAAGTCTATCAGCATATCTAGGCTTGTGGTGGGCCCGCAGGGGTTCGAACCCTGGACCACAAGATTAAAAGTCTCGTGCTCTACCAGCTGAGCTACAGGCCCACAGCCGCACCGCCTAGCGTGGCAGTGAGGCAAACGTCAATAGATCAGGTATTCTGGTCAGCCATCAGTCGCATCTTGATGATCTTGTCCGGATTGGTCACCGAACCGCTGCTGCCAGAGCCTTTCTTGAGTTGGTCAATATACTCCATGCCGGACACGACTTGGCCCCAGATGGTATATTGTCCATCAAGAAACGGTGCTGGTGCAAAGCAGATGTAGAACTGGCTGTTGGCCGTGTTCGGGCTTTGCGTGCGTGCAGCGCCCACCGTGCCGCGCAGGAAATGCGCAGTGTTGCTGAACTCGGCCGGCAGGTCCGGGTATTTGCTGCCGCCGCTGCCCGTGCCGGTCGGGTCGCCACCCTGGGCCATGAAGCCATCGATGACGCGGTGGAACACCGTGCCATCGTAGAAATGCTCCGAACACAGCAACTTGACGCGCTCGACGTGCTTGGGCGCCAAATCCGGGCGCAAACGTATCACGACCCGTCCCCCCTTCACGTCCAGGTCAATCGTGTTCTGTGGGTCCAGCGCGGGTTGCGCGTCGGACGGGGTGGCGGCTTCACTCATGAGGGTTCCAATCGCGATCGTCTGGAGAAAGCTGCGGCGGTCCATAACACGTCCTCGGCAGGGAAAATCAGCTCTGACGCACCCGTGACAAGGTGCGCTGCAACGTGAGGGGAGGCACGAAGCTGGAGATGTCGCCACCCAGTCGTGCAATCTCCTTCACGAAGCGGGACGAGATGAATTGATGCGTCTCGCTCGCGGTCAAGAACACCGTTTCGACCGCCGGGTCCATCCGGTAGTTCATGCCTGCCATCTGGAACTCATAGTCAAAATCGCTCACCGCCCGCAGGCCCCGCACGATCACGCTCGCGCCATTCTGCCGGGCAAAGTCGATCAGCAGGCCGCTGAAGGTGGTGACCGATATGCTGGTTCCGGTGTGTGCGGCAACCAGGTCGGTCTCCGCCTTCACGAGCTCCATGCGCTCCGCCAGGGGGAACAGGGGACCTTTGCCGTCATTGGCCGCAACGCCCACCACCAGCCGGTCCAGGATGCGCGCCGCCCGGGTGATGATGTCCATGTGGCCATTGGTCACCGGATCAAACGTGCCGGGATAAATTCCGGTGTGCCGGTCGATCGGCAAGCCTCGCAGGTCAGCCAAGGGAGTTGTCGTCCGTGTCCGCGTCGGCGGCGCCATCCAGGCTGTCGAGCGCGGGTGCGGCATCCAGCGCCAAGTCATCCTCCAGCCCTGCCACCGCTTCGATGACCGGGAACACGGCAGTCACGTGCTCGTCCTCACTCACGCGGAACAGCGTGACGCCCGTGGCCTGCCGCCCGGTGATGCGCACGCTGTCGCTGCCGATGCGGATCAGCCGGCCGACATTGGTCACCAGCATCACGTCGGTGCCGGGCCGAACGGGCAGGGTGCCGACCACCTGCGTGCCCTTGCGCCCGCCCAGCGTGATGTTTGAGATGCCCTGGCCGCCGCGTCCCGTCACCCGGTAGTCGTAGGCGGAGGACCGCTTGCCGAACCCGGCATTCGTCACCGTCAGCAACAGCTCCTCCCGGCGCTCCAGGTCGTCCAGCCGCTCGCCGCTGACCGGGCCGGACTCCTCCGTGGTGGCGTCCTCGGCCTCGGCATCGGCTTCCACGGAAACGTCCACCTCCTCGCCCTGGGCGCGGCGGCGCGCCGCGGCGACGCGGAGGAAGGCAGCGCGCTCGTGCACGCTGGCCTCGACGTGCTGCAGCACGGACAGGCTGATTACCTCGTCGCCTGGCGCCAGCCGAATGCCACGCACCCCCGCGCTGTCCCGTCCGGCGAACACGCGCACCACGTCATCGCTCACGTGAAAGCGGATGCAGCGTCCCCGCCGGGTGGCGAGCAGCATGTCGTCGCCTTCGCGGCAGGTCGCGACGCCGATCAGGTGGTCGCCGTCGTCCAGCTTCATGGCGATCAGTCCGGAGGAGCGGACCCGACCGAAATCAGAGAGCTTGTTGCGCCGCACGCCGCCGCTTGCCGTGGCGAACAGCAGGTGCAGGCTCTCCCAGAGCGCCTCGTCCTGCGGCAACGGCAGCACGGTGGTGATCGTGTCGCCGGCGAGGTCGGGCAGCAAGTTGACCAGGGCGCGGCCCTTGGCGGCGGGCTGCGCCTCCGGCAAGCGCCACACCTTCTCGCGGAACGCCTTGCCGCCGGAGGAGAAGAACAGCACCCACTGGTGGGTGTGGGCATTGAACGAGCGGGTGACGATGTCGTCCCCCCGCATTCCAGCGGCCGAGCGGCCTCGCCCACCGCGGACCTGCTGGCGGAAGGCGTCGAGCGGAGTGCGCTTGATGAAGCCGTCCCGGGTCATGGTGACGACCATCTGGCCGGGCTCGATCAGGCTCTCATCATCCTGGTCGGCCACGGCGTCCACGATGGCGGTCATGCGGGGCGTGGCGATCTCCAGCCGCACGGCAGCCAGTTCATCCCGCATCACCTCGAGCCGGCGGGGGCGGCTGCCGATGATCTCGAGCAGGGCGGTTATGCGCTCGGCGACCTCGCCCAGCTCGGCCTGGATCTTGTCGCGCTCCAGCCCGGTCAGCCGGGCCAGGCGCAGCTCCAGGATGCCGCGGGCCTGCGCGTCCGTCAGCTGCACCGTCTGGCCGGAGCCTGAGTCTTCAACCAGGTTGCCGACGTCATCGATCAGCGCCAGCATCGGGCCGACATCCCCGGCGAGCCAGCGCCGGGCCATCAGCTCGACACGGGCCGCCGCTGAATCCGGACTGGCGCGGATGACGCGGATGACCTCGTCGATGTTGGCGACCGCGATGGCCAGGCCCACCAGCAAGTGGGCGCGCTCCCGTGCCTTGGCCAGGTCGAAGCGGCTGCGGCGGAGGATGATCTCCTCGCGGAACGCCACGAAGGCGGCCAGGGCATCCTTCAGCCCGAGCAGGCGGGGGCGGCCGCCATCCAGGGCCAGCATGTTGACGCTGAACTGGGTTTGCAGCTGGGTGAAGCGGTAGAGGTGGTTCAGCACCACCTCCGGCGTCGCATCCCGCTTCAGCTCGATGACGATGCGCATGCCGTCGCGGTCAGACTCATCGCGCAAGTCGCTGATGCCCTCGACCTGCTTGGCCCGCACCAGTTCGGCGATGCGCTCGATTAGGGTGTTCTTGTTGACCTGGTAGGGAATCTCATGGACCACGATCGCATTGCGGTCCTTGCGGATTTCCTCGATCGAGGCCTTGGCCCGCAAGGGGATGCCGCCACGCCCGGTCTCGAACGCTTGCCGGATGCCGGAGCGGCCGAGGATGATGCCGCCGGTGGGAAAGTCCGGCCCCGGGACGATCCGCATCAACTCGTCAAGCGTGATGTCTGGGTTGGCGATCAGCGCCAGCGCCGCGTCGATCACTTCGCCCGCGTTGTGGGTCGGGATGTTGGTCGCCATGCCCACGGCGATGCCGCTGCCGCCGTTGACCAGCAGGTTGGGGAACGCGGCGGGCAACACGCGCGGTTCCTCGTCCTGCTCGTCGTAGTTCGGCTGAAAATCGACAGTGTCCTTGTCAATGTCGGCCAGCATATGCATCGCTGCGCGAGACAAACGGCTTTCCGTGTAACGCATGGCGGCCGGTGGATCGCCGTCGATGGAGCCGAAGTTGCCTTGTCCGTCAATCAGTGGCACGCGCAGACTGAAGGGTTGCGCCATGCGGACCAGGGCATCGTAGATCGCTGAATCGCCATGTGGATGATACTTGCCCATCACCTCACCCACGATGCGGGCAGACTTGCGATACGGCTTGTCATGGGTGAAACCGCTCTCGTTCATCCCATAAAGAATCCGACGGTGCACCGGCTTCAAACCATCTCGCGCATCCGGCAGTGCCCGGCTGACGATAACGGACATGGCGTAGTCAAGGTAAGAGCGGCGCATCTCCTCCTCAAGCATGACCGGATGTAGGTCGGGCGGGCCAGGAAGTGCGGGCGGGGTGGTTTCACTCATAAGTCGAGGGCAGCCTAAGAAAGTCGTTTTCCAGGCGTTGATGTAGGGTCTGGCACCGCCGTTTGTAGGCGAATGAAGGAGTCCATGCTGTTTTATATCTGCCGGAGGGAGTCTGGGCTAGAGTCTGTTACGGGCTGGGAGGTGGAGGTTTCCCCAGGTTTACGGGATGTGCTTGTCTACAGGCCATATCGGCCCGATGAGTCCGATGACGAGCGAGCGCTTGTTGCGCCGTATCTGACCTTGTTGCGCGAGAGTGCCGAGCAGCGCGCCCATCCTTTGCGCGAGATGTTTAACGCCTTGAACTGTCTTGTGCGCTACGGCGTGGCCTGGCGCGCGATTTCCAACGGTTTGCCAGCGTGGCACGCGGTACATGGCCAAGCAAGCCGCTGGCTGCATGCGGGCCCTTCGAAATGCTGGCCCACGACCTGCGCGCGGTATCCGGCCGTGAACACCGCGGGGCACCCGCTGGCTTTGCACGCAGCTCCTGGTTGTCGAGAACGGCTCAACCGCTTTGCCAACGACCAAACCTCATTGGCAACCAACATGAACACAACCGTCCGATGGCAACACGGTCCGATAACTGCAAACACAGTAGTATATAGTGCGAGCACGACGCTCGGCTTATTATTAGCTAATCCGAGTAGAAATCAACGCTGTTTACAAGCACGAGTGCCGATGATTGCGAGCGCCTACAACTCACTTCATGCTCCATCGCGTCGTTACCCCCCGGCCCAGCCCACAACAGCCTTTAGGCCAGATGGTCTGTTCACGGAACCGCCTAGCCAAGCTCCATGCCGACAAGGCCCGTGACGGCCGCCGCTGGCGGGAGGATGCCTTACGTGCCGCCAATTTAGCATCCGAGAGCAGAAGCACACGTGATAGCCCCGAATAGGCTAGCACTGCCGAGTCATTGAATGCGCTTGTTGTCTGCGTAGTCTGCTGGCGCTGTCTGACGATGCGCTGCGACGACATCCATCCTGCATTTGTCACCCTTAATACACCCTTGTAGGTTTTGATCAGGTCAGACAGTTTCGTTAGGTGCGCTTACTATCCTAGAACGGGATATCATCGTCTAGATCACCGTTGCCACTCCCTCCGCGATTGGGTTCCCAGGAGGCACTATCTCCGCCTCGAGCAGGCTGCCGGGTAGCTTGTCGAGGTGAGCCCCCGCCATGTCCACCTTCGGTGCTCCCGCTATAATGTTCGCCGCTGCTACGGCCGCCCAGCAGGGTAATATCCCCGCGGAAGCGATCAACGACAATTTCCGTCGTATACTTCTCTTGGCCTGATTGGTCGGTCCATTTACGGGTTTGCAACGATCCTTCAACGTAGAGCTTCTCGCCCTTCTTTACGAAACGCTCGACCACGTCCACCAAGCGATCGTTGAAGATGACCACACGATGCCACTCAGTTTTCTCTTTGCGCTCCCCAGACGCCTTATCATTCCAAGACTCACTGGTTGCGAGCGTGATATTGGCGATCTTACCCCCACTTTGCGTGTTGCGGATTTCCGGATCCTTGCCGACGTTGCCGACGATGATGACCTTATTCACGCTACCGGCCATAATACTCTCCCCAACTTGAAAGATCATAACCTCGCTGCGTCGCGCCGTCCAAACAGCGAAAAAGGCGCAGCCCAGACAGGCTACGGCTTTTCAGTCTTGTATCCGGGCTGACCAATTAAGCCCTGTTAGCTTTTGATCCAATCCAAGCTGGCGGCGAGGCGGAGGCCGCCCAGAAAGGATGCGGTGCTTTTCTCGTAACCGGTCGCCACGGCGCGCCATCGCTTCAGCCTGCCCCATACGCTCGATGCGGTTGCGGTTCTGGTCGATGTAGTCTGGGCAGCGCACGGCTGCCTCGTTGGAGCGGGCTGGGATGGCAGGCCGGGCGCCCTGGCTCCGAACGTGGCTGCGCAAAGCGTCTGACGTGTAGCCGCGGTTGGCCACAACCCAGGCCGGCGTGGCGGGCAACTTGGCCACCAGCCCCGGCGCGCTCGGCAACTCGTGCGCCTGGCCCGGAACCAAGTGGAATGCCACAGCCCGGCCGCGGCTACAGCCTTTGCGCCAAAGCCGCCGCAAGAACCTCCAAGCGCCTCACGCAAGTCGCGTTGCGCTCCAGACCGCCTTTTTCAACCGCCCCGGCTGCCTTTGCGTGCGCCCTTCCCTTGCTCCCGTCCAGGAAAGCCATGCCCAGTTCGACGCTGCCCGCCTGCTCCTGGGCCAAGCTCAGCAGGCGTTGCCACGCGTCCTGCTTGCCCCAGCGAATGAACGTCTGCGCCGCACGCCACCATGGGCCAAGCTCGGCAGGCACCGCCCGCCACGTCGCCCCGTTGCGATGCCGCCAGACAATCGCCTCCATCGTCTGCCGCAAATCCTCATGCGGCGTCTTGCCCCGCAGACAGGCAGCCAACGCTTGTTGCGGATGAACCAGCGGTGGCAAAAGCGGCTCTGGCAGAAACGGCTGACGGCTCTTCGCCCTCAACTATCTTGCAACCAAAGCGTCAGGCGTTGGCTGGGATGGGCGGCATGGACTTGGTCCAGTTCGCGCAGCCCGCTTCTGCCCAAGCCTCCCGCGCTGCCGGATCCGCCTTGGGATGCGAGGGTCGGGCTTTCTGCCGCAACAGGCCCAAAACGCGCACCGGCTTGGACATGTGCCCCTCGTGGGAGCGCACGCCCCAGCGCGCCTCCACCTCGCGGCACAGGTTTGCCAAGCTCCAGGCGGACAAGCCAGAGGCCTCCACGTCCGGCCCGTCCAGCGCCAGTTGGCGCAGTGCCGCGCGCTGCGTCTCGTCCAGCCACGGCTCGGAGCCGGGCCGCGGGCGGTCGTGCAAGCCTGCCAGCCCCTCGGCGTTGTAGCGCACCAGGGCATCGCGCAGCGCTTGGCGCTCCATGCCGGCCAGCCTTGTCGCCTCCGCCCGCGTCAGCCCATCCAGTGCGCCTGCAATCGCCTGCATCCGGGCCGCCACGGTCCGGCGCGCGCCGGGCCAGCCGACCAATCTTCGCCACAGGCATCTGACCGCAAACCACCAACCGTTTGCCATCCAGGCTGCCCACCCAAACCAGGTCAGGCCGTATTAGAACCAGAAAGCCTCAAGCCGCCCCAAAGCACATCCAAGTCAACTCCAAAGCGGATCGGTGAAAGAGGCATGTTGACGTGAGCTATGTGTCAGTGCCAAGCCCGAAGCTAGAAGTGAATACGTCTAATCTCGTAATAAGCATATAATTTCTTACCCCTCCGCTGCTACAATTCGTCCCGTGTTGATCGCCTCCAAAAAGCCCCGCCAGTCCCGCTCCGTTTGGTCCGCATACGCCATAGCAAATTCCCCCACCGCCTCGTCGAACACCGCTCCCTGCCCCAAATACCCAGCTATTGCCGCC
This sequence comes from uncultured Acetobacteraceae bacterium, assembly GCA_964244655.1. Taxonomy (GTDB): domain Bacteria; phylum Pseudomonadota; class Alphaproteobacteria; order Acetobacterales; family Acetobacteraceae; genus LMUY01. The sequence goes on from CAXTJU010000034.1 coordinate 26,083, forward strand.
GCATTCCCAGCGCGGGCGTGGGCGCGGGCCAGGGTCACGCCGCACAGCACGGCGTAGAACGGCAGCGCTTCTTGGATCATCGTGCCGACCTGCGCCAGGCGGGAGTCCTTCAGCCGGCGCACGTAGAAGTCTCGCCCGCCCAACGGCTTGCTCGTCCAACCGAGAAACACGTCTGCCGCCGCCTGCATCATGCGCTGGCCGACCACCACACGCTCGCCCTGGTTTTTGTAGTCCGACGCCCCGGCATGGGACGCCAGCACCGAGTTCTGCGCCTGTTTAATTTGCAGCAGCAGCGGCGCGCCGCTCTCGGACACCAGTAGCCCGATGGCGCAGAACGTGCCGACGCTGCCCACGCCCACTACCTTGAAGGCCACGTCGGCCAGCTTGTAGCGCGCCAGCAGCACCCGGCGGTCCTCCTGCAAACTGGCGGCGTAGGACTCGAAGGCGCGCCGGGCCGGCAGCTGATGCGCCTCCAGGTGATGCACGAAGGGTGGCTTGTCGCGGATGCGCCAGCCAGTGCGGGTCTGCTCCACCAGGCCGAAGTGGGCGCTGCCGCTGGCCATTAACTTCTCCAGGCGGCGCTCGATACGGCTGCGGACGCGGGCCCCGCCAATGCCGTCGATGGCGGCGGACAGGTCGACCCGCGTGCTCCAGGCGTCCACCGGTGGCAGGGTGGCGAGGTTGCCAATGTGACGTCGGTAAGCGCCGACCGCGGCCCGCGCCAGCTTGCGGCAAGCGTGCTCCGAGAACGACGCGACCCGGCCCGCCACCGCCAGGCTGGTGGCCAGGCGCTTGAGGTCCCACTCGAACGGCGCGGGCAGGGTCTCGTCGAAATCGTTAACGTCGAACACCGGCAGGCCTTCGGGCGAGGCGAAGGCGCCGAAGTTGGCCAGGTGGCAGTCGCCGCAGGACTGCACGCGCAGGCCGCTGGCGGGGGTGGCGGCAAGGTCTGCCGCCATGACGGCCGCAGCTCCCCGCAGAAAGGCGAACGGGTCGGCGCGCATCCGGGCGTAGCGCACGGGCAGCAGGGATTGGATGCGGCTGGCGCCCTGGTCGATCAGGACTTGCACTGGGTCGGCGCGATCTGCGGGCGGCGACCATTCGGCGTGGCCGCTGCGGGGCAGGGACTGGCGCCGCTGCGCGCCCGATTTGAACGTGCGGGCCAGCCCGCGGTGGGAGGGGGCCGTCAGCGCAGCGACCCCGCGATCAGCAGCAGGGCGTGCCCGTCCGGGTCGTGGGTCAGCAGCGCGCGGCTGCCATCCGCGAGCGCCACCGCCTCGCCGGGCAGGCCGTCCACATCCAGCACCAGCCGGGTCGCCGCGATGTCGCGGGGGCGGAGCTGCGGCGTCGGGCGGACCGGAGGCAATTGGTAGGCCAGCAGCTCGATGTGCGGGGTGCCCTGCTGGGGTGCGAGCGCCACCACCTCCACCCGCGCGCCGTCCAGGCCGTCCAGCCGGTCCTGCTCCGCCCCGTGATTGAGCTGCCGGGTGGCGACGCGCAAGCCGAGCGTGTCCCGGTAGAAGGCGATGCTGCGCTCGGCATCCGCCACCACGATGGCGGAATGGTCGATCCCGTCATCGTGGCCGTCAGGGAAGCGCAGCAGCTCCAGAGGGTGGCCCTCGCCATCGCGGAACTTGTAGGCGGCGGCCCCGCCGGAGCGTTGCGGCAACTGCTGCGGGCCGCCCCGGCTGAGCGCGGGCAGGGCGAAGGGCTGCAGCCGGGCGTAGGCGGCGGCCATGTCCGCGACGGGGACCGCGATGTGCTGGAACGCCTGGTCGTAGCTGCGGGAGTCCGTGGGAAAGGGTTCGCCGGGCGGCTCGAAGCATTGCAGGAGCAGGGTTTGGCCGCCCCGGTGCAGCCCGGCCTGGGTAATGCGCTCCGCACCGAGCAGCTTGGCGAGCGCGGGGTCCGCCTCGCCGCGGCTGATGGCGGCGAACCCCAGGGCGGCCTCGTAGAATGCTTCCGCCCGGCCGAGGTCCGCCACGGTCAGCTCGACGCGCAGCAACCGCCGGGCCTGCATCACGGCCGTTGCGCGCCGCGCACATTGGTGTAGACCGCCATGAGGCTGTGGGACGCACAGATGAACAGGCGGCAGCGGTCGCGGCCGCCGAAGCAGAGGTTGGACACGGTGGTCTTCGTCAGGATTTTGCCCAGCACCGTGCCGTCCGGATCAATGCAGTGCACCCCATCCGCGGCGCTGCTCCAGACGCGGCCGTCGCTGTCGCAGCGCATACCGTCGGCGAAGCCCGGCTCGATCGTGTGGAAAACGCGCCCGCGCTCCAGCCGGCTTCCCGCCACGTCGAACACGCGGATATGCTGTACCGGGTCCGGCGCGAACTGCCGGCCGCTCTCGGCGACGTAGAGCAGGCGCTCATCCGGCGAGAAGCATAGCCCGTTCGGACCGGTGAAATCGTCAGCCACCACGGCTAGCGTGCCATCCGGATCGAGCCGGTACAACGTGGGGGGCAGTTCTGGCTCGTGCTTGCCGCCTTCGTAGTCCGTGTTGCCGCCGTAATGCGGATCGCTGAACCAGATGCTGCCGTCACTGGCCGCCACCACGTCGTTCGGCCCGTTCAGCCGCCTACCCTCGAACCGGTCGGCCAGAATGGTGACGGTGCCGTCCAGTTCGGTGCGGGTGATGCTGCGGCCGTGATGGGAGCAGCCAACCAGGCGGCCCTGCCTGTCCCTGGCGTGGCCGTTGGCGAAATTGGAAGGCTCTCGGAAGAGAGACACGCCGCCACTCTCCGTCCAGCGCAGGATGCGGTTGTTTGGCAGGTCGCTGACCAGCAATTGATTGGCGTCGGCGAACCACACCGGGCCTTCGAGCCAGGCGTAGCCTTCCCCTAAGGTTAACAGCGCCGCGTTGGGCAGCGCCAGTGCCGTGAACCGCGGGTCGAGTTCGATGAGCCAGTCCGGCACTATCTGAAATGGCCTGGGCGGCGCACTGGCGGCACGTGCAACTGCACCGTCATCAGTACCGCGGGCTGTCCGCCGACCGTGCCGGACCTGTGGCCTTTGCGACTCTGCGCGTCTTGGATGCAACCTTGATCCTCGCCGAGCGAGATGTCCCCTGGTCCCATCTCGACGCGGGTGCCGTCCATGGCTTCTACCCACCAACGGCCGGAGATCGGGATGATCCATTGTGGCGCCGGGTTCTCGTGCCAGGTGCCGACCCAGCCGACCGGCTGCACGGTGAACACGGTAGTGGCTTCGCTGCGCAGCTGCTTGTCATTCCATTGCGGGTCCGCGCCGCCAACCCCTTTCAGCTCCCACTCGGTCAACTGGCAGCGCCGCTGGTGGCTGATCCCATCTTCATCTGTCCAGAGATGCCAGTAGCCGATGCTGGGCTTCTCGCCGGGATCGCTCATGACCGCAGTCTCTTGTAGGGTTGCGAGGACGCCAGCGGGTGCGCGATGAAGTCGCGCACGGTGAAACCCTTGCCGCCAAACGCCAGCAACAGGAAGCCACCCGCGAGCGAGAAATTCTTCATGCAGTCCCAGAACAGGTCACGCCCCTTGCTGTCGCCTTTGTGCCAGAAATCGCCGGGGCGCCAGAACTGCTTGAACAGCACGCCGGTGGCGCCGCAATAGCCAGCCATGACGAAGGCAGCCATGCGGTCTGCCACCCCGGTCAGGATGCCGAGCGGCATGACCACTTCCACGAACAGCCCGGTCAGGATCATGCCCTTGGCTGGCATCGGCTCGGGCAGCAACGTCTCCGCCTGCTGCACCGCGCCCTCGAAATTGACGATCTTGTCGAGCGCCGAGAACGGGAAGAACAGGCTGACCAGCAAATAGCGGATCGCCAGTGTGGCCAGGACGTTCATGCCGCGAGTCTCTGCGTCAGGTGGTCGGCCACCCGCAGCGCATTGGCGATGATGGTCAGCGTCGGGTTCACCGAGCCGATAGAGGGGAAGAAGCTGGCATCCGTCACGTAGAGGTTGTCCAACTCGTGCGCCTTGCAGTGCAGGTCCAGTACGGAGGAGGCCGGATCAGGGCCAAAACGCAGCGTGCCCGCTTGGTGCGCCGTGCCGCTGATCGGGATATCTTTGCCGAGATACAGGCTGCGCTCGACTAGGATCGGGTGTGACCCGGCGTTGCTCATGTGCCGCTCCAGCTTCTTCTTCAGCCGGCGATGCGCCTCCATGTTGGTCTCAGTCACGTCCAGCCGTACTTGGCCGTTCTTATAATAAATGCGGTTCTCGGGCAGCGGCAGGTCCTCGGAGGACAGCCAGAAATCCATCGAGTGCCGAGCCATCTGGTCAAACGGCATCTGCGGCAGCCATTCCAGCCAGGAGGGTAGCGCTTCGCCCTTGATCTGGTCGGCGTGGGAAGTGGCGCACATTTGGATCAGGCCGAGCGGATAGTCCCAGTCGTCGGACCCGAAGTAATAGTCGCTGATTGCCAGCGTCTTCTGGAACACCGTTGTGTTGGGCTGGCGCATCAGCGCCATCAGCACCGACTGGTTGTGCCGCATGTAGTTGCGCCCGACCTGGCCCGAGCCGTTGGCCAGACCATCCGGGTGCTTGTCGTTGACCGAACGCAACAGCAGCAGCGCGGAGGACAGCGCGCCGCACGCCGCCACCACGATGTCTGCAGTGTAGCGCGCCTCAGAGGCGCCGGCTTGGCCCGTGTGGGTGACGTGGACGCCGGTGACGGTGCGGCCGGCCGCATCGGTTTCCAGGCGGGAGACGTAGGCGTTGGTCATCAACGTGAGGTTGGAGTAGGCGGCGAGCGCTGGGTCCACGCACATCACCTGGGCGTCCGCCTTGCCGTTGAGCAGGCAGGGGAAGCCGTCGAAGGCGTCACAGCGGATGCAGATGCTGGTGGGGGTGGGCTTGCCATCCTTCTCGTCGAGCTTGATGCCGAGCGGCAGGTGGAATGGGTGCAGCCCCTCGGCGGTGAAGCTCTCGCTGAGCTGCTGGATGCGCGGCTCGTGGGAGACGGCCGGGTATGGATAGGGGCTGTCGGTCGGCGGCTCCAGTGGGTCTTCGCCCCGTTCGCCGTGGACATGGAACAGCGCCTCGGCCTGATCGTAGTACGGCTTGTAGTCGGCGTATTTCAGCGGCCATTCCGGCGAGATGCCGTCCTTATGCTGGATGGCGTCGAAGTCCCGCTCGCGCAGGCGGAACAGGGCGGAACCGTACACCTTGGAGTTGCCGCCGACGAAGTAGTGCAGGCCAGGGTGGAACTCGGTGCCGTCCTTACCAAACCAGGTTTCCTTGGCCTGGTACTTGCCATCCACGAACACGGTCTGCGAGTCCCAGTTCGGCCGCTCGCGCGGCAGGTAGTCGCCACGTTCGAGCAACAGAACCTTCCTGCCCGAGGCAGCCACGCGCTGCGCCAGGGAGGAACCGCCAGGCCCGGTGCCGATGACGATGAGGTCGTAATGGTCCATGGGCGGCTCCCTGCGTGCAGCACCCTCACCTCGGCCCTTTCCCGCATGGGAAAAGGGAAAAGGAAAGGCTTGGGGCAAGACGCGGCTGGGGGGTGCGGGTTTCAGGCGGCCTTGCGCTGCGTTTCGGTGCCCAGCAGGAATTCCAGGTCCTCCGCGTCCAGCCCGGCCGCGTCCACCTCCGCGTCCAGCGCGATGCCGGCCAGTTCCGCCTTGCGCTGCTGCAGCTGGATGATGCGCTCCTCCACCGTGTCGGCGGCGATCAGCTTGTAGATGAACACCGATTTGGTCTGCCCCAGCCGGTGGGCGCGGTCGGAGGCTTGGTCCTCCACCGCCGGGTTCCACCAGGGGTCGTAGTGGATGACGGTGTCCGCCGCCGTCAGGTTCAGGCCGCGCCCGCCCGCCTTGAGGCTGATGAGGAACAGCGGCGCCTCTTCGGCCTGGAAGGCGCGCACCGGCTCCGCACGGTCCCGCGTGTCGCCGCGCAGCTCCACGTAACGGTGCCCGGCCGCGTCCAGGCAGGGCTTGATGAGGTCCAGCATGGAGGTGAACTGGCTGAACAGCAGGATGCGGCGGCCTTCCGGGATCATGCCGCCGATCATCTCCATCAGCGTGTCCAGCTTGGCGGACGGCGCCTCGCTCGGCCCGGTGGACAGCTTCACCAGCCGCGGGTCGCAGCAGGCCTGGCGCAGCTTGAGCAGCGCGTTCAGCACCACGAAGCGGCCCTGCCCCGGCCCCAGCTCCGCCAACTGGTCCCGCACGCTGTCGTGCAGGGTGGCGCGGATAGTGTCGTACAGCTCCCGCTGCTCGCCGCCGAAAGTGATGTGCCGCAGGATGGTCTCCTTCGGCGGCAGCTCGGTGGCCACCTCCGCCTTGGTGCGGCGCAGGATGAATGGGCGGATGCGGCGGCTAAGCTGGCTGCGGCGCAGCGGATCGCCCTCCTTCTCGATGGGGGAGCGGAAGCGCTTGCCGAACGAGCGGCGGTTCCCCAGCAGCCCGGGCTGCAAGAAGGCGAACTGCGACCACAGCTCGTCCAGGTTGTTCTCGATCGGCGTGCCGGATAGGCAGATGCGCTGGCGGGCCTGCAGCTGGCACACGGCGCGGGTGGCCTTGGCCTCCGGGCTCTTGATCGCCTGCGCCTCGTCCAGCACGATCAGGTGCCACATGATCTCGCGCATTGGCTCCGCGTCCCGCGCCAGCACGGCGTAGGTGGTCAGCACCACCGCCACCCCATCCAGCCGGGCGCGCCGGGCCTCGCGTCCCTGGCCGTGCAGCACCGCCACTTCCAGGTGCGGCGCGAAGCGTTGCAGCTCCGCCTGCCAGTTGGCGACCAGGCTGGTCGGCACCACCACCAGTGCCGGGCAGTCCAGCCGGCCCGTCGCATGCTCGGTGGCAATGTGGGCGATGGTCTGCGCCGTCTTGCCCAGGCCCATTTCGTCAGCCAGGAAGGCGCCAAGATTGTTGGCGCGCAGGTGCTGCAGCCAGTTCAGCCCGTGCTGCTGGTAGGGCCGCAGCGTGATGCCGAACCCGGCGGGCGCTGGCACCTCCCCGATCGGTGGCAGCTCGCGAAACCGCTCCACTGTGGCGGCGACCTCGGCGGCGTCCTGCCAGCGGGTGGTGAGCAGCTCCTCCAGGTCGAGGACGGCAGCCGCCTCGCCGACCGGCAGTAGCAGGGCTGAGTCGGTGCGGTTGGCCGCGGACTCCATCAGGTCCCCCACCACGGCCAGCAGGCGGCGCACCCGCTCGGCCGGCAGGCGCACCACACGGCCGTCCTCCAAGCTGGTGACCAGCTCGTCGCCCAGGGTGCGCAGCGCCTCCGGGCCACGCTCCATCAGGCGGGTCAGGATGGGCAGCAGCGCCACCCGCACGCCGTCCACCTCAATGCCGAGGTCGAGCGAGAAGCTACCGCGCTCGGCGTCGCTCACGCGCGCGTCCAGCCCGCCCACCATCTGCGCGACCCGGGGGCCGAAGCCGCTCTCCACCGTGCAGCGCCAGCCCTCGGCTTCCAGGACGGGCACGCGCTCCATCAGGAAGCGGTGCCACTGCTCCGCCGCGTCGCCCCCGCGCAGCACGTGCACCCGGCGCCCTTTCCCGGTGCTGCCGTCCGCCACGCGCAGTTGCACGAAGCCATATTCCGTGAGGGTCAGCGAGGCCGCGGCCTCGGCCGCCGGGTCGCGCCGGACGAACTCCGCGCCGTGCGGGCCGGCCACGCGGACGAACTGGCGCTCATCGTCGCCTTCCGCCACACCGCGCCCGCCATGCTCGCCGGCGTAGTCGAAATCGAGCGTCAGAGTGTCGAGCAGCGCCAGCGTGCCGGCCTCGTCCGGGCCGTAGCGCTTGGACAGGCGCAGCACGGGGGCGGCAGCGCGCTCCACGATCACTTGGTCGCTTTGCAGCGCAGGCAGGGCGATCGGCTCGCGCCTGCGGCCACGTGCGGGCTTGGCGAGGAAGGCCGGGGCGGCGCGGAACCGGGCCTCGCCCACCGCACCGCTGGCGGCGTCCACATACCAACTGGCGTCGTCGCCCATCAGCACGGCAGAGCGAGGCGGCAGCGGTGGCGGCACCCCCGCCTCGAACGAGCGGGCGGGGCCGGCGACGAGCTTGCGGCGGGTATTGGCCCAGCGCGCCTGGCCGCTGGCGAGCAGCGCCTCCATCAGCTCCGTCAGCCGTTCGGGCGGCACTTCCGTGCGATCCGCATCCAGCAGGGCGGCAGCGGCCTTGGCGTCGGCGGACTGCGCCGGGTCGGCGGCGACGGCGGCAGGTGTTGCGCCCACGGTGCGGCCGCTCGCCTCGTCTAGCAGCAGCAGCGAGACGGTGCAGGCCAGCGGCGGCGTGGCGGCCGACAGCTCGAACACGAGCTTGCGCGCCGGCGCCTCGGACCTGTTCGCGCCTTGGGGCAGCTCCAGCGCCGGTTGGGCGCGGCGTAGGGCGGGGAACTTGTCTAGCGCCGCCAGCCCGGCGGCGGCCACGTGGGCGCAGGCCGGCAGCCGGCAGCTGCAGCGCGTGCCGAAGCTGACCCGGCGACCGCGCGGCGACGGGGTGAGGGTCACGGAGCGGCGTACTCCGCCATCCGCCACCGCGGCCGTGACGGTGTCGCCCGCCAGCGCCACCTCCACCGCGCCGATCAGCACCAGGCTGCGGCCGCGGGTAAGGGCGCGGGGATCGAACACGGCACGGAGGTCTTCGGCGGAGTACGGCGTCGGCATGCAGCGTTACCTTGGGTCGGTCGGGGCACGGATATAGCGGCCTGGCAGCATAGCGCATCGCCGCCCGGCGCATCACCCCATGCGCGCCACGCTTCCCCTAGGCATTCCTTGGGGCATTCCTTGGGGGGCCGGGCGTGCTACAGGGACGCCATGGATACACACGAGAGCGGGATGGCCTTGCCGGACCAGCTGGTGGATGCCGAGACGTTCCGCGCCTGCATGCGCCGGGTGCCTGGCGCGGTGACGGTAGTGACCACGGCGCATGACGGCCGCCGCGGCGGCCTGACCGCCACCGCCGTGTGCTCCGTCAGCGCGGAGCCGCCGCAGTTGCTGGTATGCGTCAACCGGTCCAGCAGCGCGCAGGCGGTGATCGCCGCCGCCGGCCGCTTCGGGGTGAGCTTCCTGGCGCACGACCAGCAGGAGGTGGCAGACGCGTTCTCCTCCCCGATGGAGGACCGGTTCGCGGCGGCGGAATGGGTGAAGCTGGCGTCCGGCGTGCCGATCCTGAAGGACGCAGCGGCAGCGTTCGACTGCGTGGTGGTGCAGAAGGTAGAGGCAGGAACGCACACGATCTTCATCGGCGCCGTCGTCGCGGCGGCCGCGCGTGACGTGCTGAGCCTGATGTACAAGTCGGGCCAGTACATGATGTTCTAACCGGCTGCGCAGCATAGATCAGGACTCTGCCTCGAACCCCGCCAGAGGACGGGGTCTTCCGGACACTTTTATACTAAGGGCTGAAGGAGACCACTGCTTCCTTCCAGATGCAGGGCGGCGCCCTCTGCCCCATCGCCGAGATCAGCAGGATCACAAACCCGTCCACCGCGAGGCCCGCGCCCAAACGGGTCCGTCGCCGTCCAGCTAAACCCGGCGGCCACGCTGACGCCGCCCAGTCAGGCCCGCCCAGCGCATTGGCCAGGTTGAAAGCGCTGTGGTTGAGTGCGGCCGCTAACCCCTGCGCCGGCCCGGCCGCGTCCATCAGCTGGGTTTGCAGCGCCAGGGCAGCAAACCTTAGTTGTTTGGTCCCGGAGTGTGGTGACGCTACCCTGACGCGAGACGCGGAGGAAGCGC
>CAXTJU010000035.1:0-35670 GCA_964244655.1 uncultured Acetobacteraceae bacterium
ACCCCTGGGCGCGGCGCACCCCGGAGGACGTGGCGGCGCTGGCCGCCTGGGCCGCGGCCCCGCCGGGCACGCCGCCGGAGAGCCTGCCGCCGCGCACACCGCTGCGGGCGTGGGCCGGCAGGCCGCCGCCGCCGAAGCCGGACTATGTCCGCATGTCGGATGCCGAGCTGCGCAAGATCATCAACAAGACCCCGGAGCAACGGGACTCCGGATAGCGGCCGAGCCGCAGCGCAGGGTCAGGCCATCACGGTGGCAGGCAGACGCCGATCGCGCCGTCAGCCTCACTCGGCCTTGGCCACGGTCAATCCGGTCACCCGGTCCCAGAACAGGGCGACATGGCGGATCGCGCACAGATCGACGTGGGGCCAAACGGCCGTGTCCTGGTTGCGGTAGCGGACCATCAGGTCCCAGGCGCAGCCCTGCTCCGAACGGGCGAAGGCGACGTGCACCCTGCCGCCCCGGCCGAGCGACTCGATGCCGAGCACGTTGTTGCCCCAGCGCTCGGCGCCGGCCTCGCGCAGGTAGAGGCTCTCGATCTCGAAGCCGGTCCGGTTGACCAGGCCGAAATCCTGGCTCGCCGCGCGGGCCTGCGGCGCCGCCAGGGCGAAGGCAAGGCACAGCCAGGCCCGGCGCGTCATACGCAGCCCCGCCGCACCTGCGCGGCGCAGGCCGTGTTCTCGATCAGGCAGGCGATCGTCATCGGGCCGACCCCGCCGGGCACCGGCGTGATGGCGCCGGCCACCGCGGCGCATTCCTCCGCCACGTCGCCCCCCAGGCTGCCATCCGGCCGCCGGTTGATCCCGACATCGACCACCACCGCCCCCGGCCGCAGCCAATCGGCGCGCACCAAGTCGGCCCGGCCCACCGCCGCCACCACCAGCTCCGCGCGGCGGCACTCGCCGGCCAGGTCCTCGGTGCGGGAGTGCGCCAGCGTCACGGTGGCGTCGGCGCTGGTCAGCAGGGCGGCCACGGGGCGGCCGACCAGCGCCGAGCGGCCGAGCACGATGGCGCGCTTGCCGGCGAGCGGGCCGCAGGCGGCCTCCAGCAGCGCCATGACGCCGCGCGGGGTGCAGGGTGCGAGGCCCGCGCCGCCGGGGTGGTCCAGCGACAGCATCGGCCGCCCGCCGATCAGGTGCCCGGCATTGGCCGCGGTCAGGCCGTCCACGTCCTTGGCCGGGTCGATCCGGGCGAGCACGGCGCCGGTGGCGATGTGCCGGGGCAGGGGAAGCTGGACCAGGATGCCGTCCACCGCCGGGTCGGCGTTGAGCCGCTCGACGACGGCCAGCAACGCGTCCTGCGCCGTGTCGGCCGGCAGCCGGGTGGTGGTCACGGCGAGGCCGGCGGATTGGGCGGCGCGGTCCTTATTATGGACGTACACGGCGCTCGCCGGGTCATCGCCGACCAGCACCACGGCCAGCGCCGGCTGGAACGGCAGCTGCGCCACATGGTCCGCGACCCGGCGGCGCAGGGCGGTGGCCAGCGCCTTGCCGTCGATGATGCGGGCCGCCACCGCCGGCCTTAGTAGAACAGCGGCTGCAGGCCGCCGTACACCACCGACTGGTAGATGCGCGCCAGCACCTGGCGGGCGAGCCAGATCGCCAGCAGCAGCACCAGCGGGCTAAGGTCGATGCCGCCCATGTTGGGCAGCACGTTGCGGATGCGGCGCAGCGCCGGCTCGGTGATGCGGTAGAGGAAGTCCGTGATCGTCCAGACGAGCCGGTTGCGGGTATCGACGACGCCGAACGACACCAGGTTGCTCATCACGGCGGCCAGGATGACGGCCCACCAGTAGAGGTTCAGAACCTGGTCCAGCAGCTCATAGACGACGGTGACCAAGCCCATTCTCCCGCGACGGCGGCGGACCCTACAGGTGCGGCCAGGCGGCGGCAATGCAGCCGGATGGCTTGACTCGGCCAGGCCCCTCTCGGCATATCCCGCCCACGGGACGGCGGGGCTGTAGCTCAGTTGGTAGAGCGCCTCGTTCGCAATGAGGAGGTCAGGGGTTCGATTCCCCTCAGCTCCACCACCGCCCCGTTCCCCCAAGAAACCGCCCTGGCCGATTGAACTCTGCGGCGGTTGGCCGGCTTTGCGCCGTGCGCCTCATGGGGAACCTTCGATGTCCGTCACGCTGTCCCGCCGCGGCCTCGTGCTCACCGCCGCCGCCCTCGCCGCCGCGCGGCCCGGGGCGGCTGCCCCGGCGTTGTCCCTGGCCGTGGTGGCGAATTTCCAGCAGCAGGTGACGGGGGTGGCGGTGTCCAAGGAAGGCCGGGTGTTCGTCAACTTCCCGCGCTGGGAAACCGACGTGCCGGTCTCGGTGGCCGAGGTGATGCCGGGCGGCCAGCTGCGCCCCTACCCGGACGCCACGTGGAACGCTTGGAGCAACCTGCGCCCGCTCTCGCTGGCGGACCATTTCGTCTGCGTGCAAAGCGTCACCATCGATCCGCAGGGCTTCCTGTGGGTGATCGACCCGGCCGCCCCCGGCAACGAGTTCGTCAAGCCCGGTGGCGTCAAGCTGGTGAAGATCGACCTGCGCACCGACAAGGTGGCCCGCGTCTATCCGTTCGACGCGGCGGCGGCGCCCCAGGGCAGCTACATGAACGACGTGCGCGTCAGCCCGGACGGGGCCACCGCGTACCTGACCGACTCCGGCCAGCGGGGCGCGCTGGTGGTGCTGGACACGGCGAGCGGCGCGATCCGCCGGGTGCTGGACGGCCACCCGAGCACGCAGCCGGAGCCGGGCGTGGTTCCCATGGTGGACGGCCACGAGCTGCGCCGGCCCGACCACCGCATCCCCGCCTTCGCCGCCGACGGCATCGCGCTCGACCCGGCGGGGCAGTACCTCTACTGGCAGGCGCTGGTCGGCCGCACGCTGTACCGCGTCCCGACCGCCTCGCTCCGCTCCGCCACGATGTCCCCGGCCGACGCCGCCGCCAGCGTCGAGACGGTGGCCACGACCAACGTGGCGGACGGGCTGTGGATGGACGGGCAAGGCTACCTGTTCATCACCGACCCGGCGATCAACGGGGTGCGGATGCGCGCGCCGGACGGCACGATGAGCGTGGTGGCGCAGGACGCCCGGCTGCGCTGGCCGGATAGCCTGGCCGAGGGCGCGGACGGCTCGATCTACGTGACCGCCTCGCACATCCAGGACATGGGGCAGTTCCACAAGGACGGCAGCGCGCAGAAAGGCCCCTGGCAGCTGTTCCGCATCGCGCCGCCGCATCCGCGCTGAGGGCTACTCGTCCCTGAACCACTTGTCGTGGCGCGCCGTCCACTTGGCGGAGATCTCGTGGCGGAACACGATCACCACCGGGACCACCCAGACCACCGCCGACACCGCGGCCAGCGCCCAGGGCAGGCTCATCCCGCTAGGCCGCGAACCGCTTGACGAACGCCGACCAGCGATGCCGCCGCAGCTCGCTGCGCGCCCGGCCGTCGTTGGCCATGTAGTTGAGCTGGATGGCGTGGCGCGTGCCCACGAAGGTGCGGTGGCCGTGCCAGGTGGTCGGCCCGTTGGGGAACACCAGCAACGTGCCATCCACCGGCGGCACCTCGACGGCGTAGTCGTCCAGGTCCGTGGGGCCGCGCAGCAGCCGCAGGCAGCCTTCCTGCTGCGCCCAGGCGTCGGCCTGCTGGTTGAGGTAGAGCAGCACCGTCACCCGCTTGGCCTCGGAATCGGTGTGGATGCGGCCGTCCTTCTGCCGGGTGCGGCCGCGCAGGGTGAGCATCACGGGGGCGTCGTGCAGGTCGAGGCCGAACTTGCGGGCGATGGCGTCCTGCATGGCGCGCCCCTGCATCTGCCGCACCAGGGACGCCGCCGCCGTGCCCAGCTTCAGCGATTCCGGCGGGAACGACCCGCCGCTGGCCATCGCGGGCAGCCCGTCGCGGACGTGCCGGAGAAAGGCCGGGGGCACGAAGTGCGGCACCACGACGTGCGGGAACGGCGCCGTGGCGACCGAGGTCGCCTCCAGGGCGGCGATGTCGAGCTGGTCGGGGGAGGGGGCGATGCTGTCCATACGGACATTTTAGTGGTCGTATCGACACCTGTTCAAGTGCGCCGGCTGCTCGGTTGAACTGCGCGCCGTGCCGGGCTATCCGCCTGCCCCACCATGGACATCGCAGCCCCCGCCGGTCCGCTGTTCGCCTACCGGGGCCTGCTGGCCTCCGGCGCGCTCTCGACCGACCCGGCGCAGGCCGCCGCCGCCGAGCGGTTGCAGGACCTGTGGGCCAAGCTGAAAGGCTACGACCCAGCGCCGCACGCGGACCGGGCCGGCTTCATCAACCGCCTGCTGCGCCGCCGCGCCGTGGACGATGCGCCTTCGGGCCCGCATGGCCTCTACCTGGTCGGCGAGGTCGGGCGGGGCAAATCCATGCTGATGGACCTGTTCTACGAGCAGGCGGTCATCCGGCGGAAGTCACGCATCCACTTCCACGCCTTCATGCAGGACGTGCACGCCCGCAGCTTCGCCTGGAAGCAGCGCCACCAGGGCGACCCGATCCCGGAGCTGGCCGACGAGATCGCCCATGACTCCGCGCTGCTGTGCTTCGACGAGTTCCAGATCACCGACATCGCCGATGCGGTGCTCCTGTCGCGCCTGTTCGAGGCCCTGTTCGCGCGTGACGTGGTGATCGTGGCCACCTCCAACACGCTGCCGGACGACCTGTTCCGCGGCAGGCCGGGGCGCGACGCGCTGCTGCCGTTCATCGCCCTGCTCAAGCAGCGGCTGGACGTGCTGGTGCTGGACGGCCAGCGCGACTTCCGCCGCCAGCGCCCCCGCGGCCTGCCGACCTGGTACGTGCCCGCCGACGGCCGCGCCGACGCTGCCCTGGACCGCGCCTTCGCCGACCTGGCCGCCGGCGCGGTGGCCAAGGCCGAGCGGCTGACGGTGCAGGGCCGCACCCTGCGCGTGCCGCTGGCGGCGGACAGCGTGGCGCGCTTCGACTTCACCGCCCTGTGCGGCCAGGCGCTGGGCGCCGGCGACTACCTGGCGCTGGCCACGCATTACCGCACGCTGGTGCTGGACGGGGTGCCCCGGCTGGGGCCGGACAACTACGACCTGGCCCGCCGCTTCATCACGCTGGTGGACGCGTTGTACGAGCACCGGGTCAAGCTGCTGGCCTCGGCGGACGCGCCGCCGGACCAGCTGTATCAGCGCGGCGAGGGGGCCAAGGCGTTCGAGCGGACGGTGTCGCGGTTGGAGGAGATGCAGTCGGAGGCTTGGCTGGGGCTGCCGCATCTGACGTAGCGGTTGGATCAGCTTGAGATCTTAGTGCCTGTTGAGCCTCTAAACGTCCTTGCCGAGCAACTCATCCCGGTCAAACGTGCCCATCCACGACCGGACACGAAGGCGCTGAAGATTTGGGACAAGGAGTCCTACAGGCCTCTCAGCCTTTTGCAGAGACCCTACCCGCAGCCTGTCGTCAATCCATCCTGAGAGAGACACAACTTTCTCGCTAAGGATCGCATCAATCGTAGCCATGGCGTCAGCCCACACGTTTCCAGCCGTATCACAGGTGCTTGGAGGCCAACTCATGTGAATGTGGCTGTAGTCGAGGGTAATAGTGACCTCGGCACCTACGTTCTCGATATCGAGTGGACCGGCCAAGTCAGACTTCAGCGGCGGCGGCACAGTTAAGGCGACTCCGCGCCAACCATCGCCTGTTCGATCAGCGACAGGTAGATGCCTCCAGGACTCATGCTGATCGAGTAGCTTGTCAAAAAACGCGCTTATATTTGGCATGTCGTCCAACCTGGCGGTCAGGCGGAAGCTTGGTGCAAGTGACCACTATGCGTCGAGGGGCCCTCCAACTGCATCCCCCACCCGCCGGGTTGCCCGCCCTCTACGGATGGAGTAGGCACAACCGCCTTCCGGACGCCCGGCCGCCCTGGCGGGCATCCTCTTGCCTTCCGGAAGGACTTCCATGGCTCGCAACAAGATCGCCCTCATCGGCGCCGGCAACATCGGCGGCACGCTGGCCCATCTCGTCGGCTTGAAGGAACTGGGGGACGTGGCGCTGTTCGACGTGTTCGGCGGCGTGGCGGCGGGCAAGGCGCTGGATATCATGCAGTCCGCCCCGGTGGACGGGTTCGACAGCCACATGGTCGGCGGCAGCGACTACGGCGCCATTGCCGGGTCGGACGTGGTGATCGTCACCGCCGGGTTCGCCCGCCAGCCGGGCATGTCGCGCGACGATTTGGTGGCCAAGAACGCGGGCGTGATCGCAACCGTGGCGGAGGGCATCAAGGCCAACTGCCCGGACGCGTTCGTCATCGTCATCACCAACCCGCTGGACGCCATGGTGTGGGTGATGCAGCAGAAATCCGGCCTGCCGCCCAACAAGGTCGTCGGCATGGCAGGCGTGCTGGACAGCTCGCGGTTCCGCCTGTTCCTGGCGCACGAGTTCAACGTCAGCGTGGAGGACGTGACCGCCTTCGTGCTGGGCGGCCATGGCGACACCATGGTGCCGCTGATCCGCTACTCCACGGTCGCCGGCATCCCGGTGCCGGACCTCATCAAGATGGGCTGGAGCACGCAGGAGAGGATCGACGCCATCGTCACCCGCACCGCCAACGGCGGCGGCGAGATCGTCAAGCTGCTGGAGAAGGGCAGCGCGTTCTACGCTCCGGCCGCCTCGGCCATCGCCATGGCGGAGAGCTATCTCAAGGACAAGAAGCGCGTGCTGCCGGCCGCCGCGATGCTGACCGGCCAGTATGGCGTAAGCGGGCTCTACGTCGGCGTCCCCGTGGTGATCGGCGCGGGCGGGGTGGAGCGGATCGTGGAGATTGCGCTCGACCCGGCGGAGGATGCAGCGTTCAAGAAGAGCTGCGACTCGGTGCGCGAGCTGATCGACGCGTCCCGCAAGCTGGTGGGCTGAGGCCATGAACATCCACGAATACCAGGCCAAGGAGCTGCTGCGCGGCTACGGCGTGGCGGTGCTGCAAGGCCATGTGGCCTGGACACCGGAGGAGGCGGAAGCCGCCGCCGCCAAGCTGCCCGGCCCGGTGTACGTGGTGAAAAGCCAGATCCACGCCGGCGGCCGCGGCGCTGGCCGCTTCGCCGAGGCACCGGAAGGCAAGGGCGGCGTCCGCCTCGCCAAATCCGCCGCCGAGGTGCGGGAAGCCGCCGCGGCCATGCTGGGCCATGTCCTGGTCACCAAGCAGACGGGCGCGGCCGGCCGCAAGGTGCGCCGCGTGTACGTGGAGGCCGGGTGCGACATCAAGCGGGAGCTGTATCTCTCGCTGCTGGTGGACCGGGCGACCTCGCGGGTCACGGTCATGGCTTCCACCGAGGGCGGCATGGAGATCGAGGAGGTGGCCGAGCACCACCCGGAGCGCATCCAGCGCGTCGCCATCGACCCGGCGACCGGCTTATCCGCGTTCCACGCCCGCCGCCTCGCCTTCAGCCTGGGGCTGGAAGGCAAGCAGGTCGGCGTGTTCGGCCGCTTCGTCGCTGCCATGTACGCGGCGTTCACCGCGCTCGACTGCGACACCATCGAGATCAACCCGCTGGTCGTCACCGGCGCGGGCGAGGTGGTGGCGCTCGACGCCAAGGTGAGCTTCGACGACAACGCCTTGTTCCGCCACCCCGAGCTGGAGAAGCTGCGGGACGAGGCAGAGGAGGACCCGAAGGAGCTGGAGGCCGCCAAGTACAGCCTGAACTACGTGGCGCTGGACGGCACCATCGGCTGCATGGTGAACGGCGCCGGGCTGGCCATGGCGACCATGGACATTATCAAACTGTACGGTGCATCACCCGCCAACTTCCTGGACGTGGGCGGCGGCGCCACCAAAGAGCGGGTAACGGCGGCGTTCAAGATCATCCTGTCCGACCCCAACGTGGAGGGCATTCTCATCAACATCTTCGGCGGTATCATGCGCTGCGACGTGATCGCCGAGGGCGTGGTGGCGGCGGCGCGGGAGGTTTCGCTCGGCGTGCCGCTGGTGGTGCGGCTGGAAGGCACCAACGTGGCGCTGGGCAAGGAGATCATGGCCAAGTCCGGCCTGCCGATCATATCCGCCGACAACCTGGCGGACGCTGCGGCCAAGGTGGTGAAAGCCGTGAAGGAGGCTGCATAATGGCCGTTTTGGTCGATGCCAGCACGAAGGTTATCACCCAGGGCTTCACCGGGGCGCAGGGCACGTTCCACTCCGAGCAGGCGATCGCCTACGGCACCAAGGTCGTGGGCGGGGTGACGCCGGGCAAGGGCGGCAGCCTGCACCTGGACCTGCCGGTGTTCGACACCGTGGCCCAGGCGGTCGAGAAGACTGGCGCGGACGCGACAGCCATCTACGTGCCACCGCCCTTCGCGGCCGACGCCATCCTGGAGGCCATCGACGCCGGCCTGAAGCTGATCGTCTGCATCACCGAGGGTATCCCGGTGCAGGACATGATCCGGGTGAAGCGGGCGCTGTCCGGCTCGGCCAGCCGGCTGATCGGCCCCAACTGCCCCGGCGTCATCACGCCTGAGGCCTGCAAGATCGGCATCATGCCTGGTCACATCCACCGCCGCGGCAAGGTGGGCATCGTCAGCCGCTCCGGCACGCTGACCTACGAGGCAGTGGCGCAGACCACGGCCGCCGGGCTGGGCCAGAGCACCTGCGTCGGCATCGGCGGGGACCCGGTGAAGGGCACCGATTTCATCGAGGTGCTGGAAATGTTCCTGGCCGACCCGGAGACCGAGAGCATCATCATGATCGGCGAGATCGGCGGCGCGTCCGAGATCGACGCGGCCGAGTTCCTGGCGCGGGAGAAGAGCCCCAAGCCGGTGGTCGGCTTCATCGCCGGGTCCACAGCGCCCCCGGGCCGGCGGATGGGCCATGCAGGCGCGGTGATCAGCGGCGGGCGGGACACAGCGGCGGCGAAGTTCGAGGCCATGCGCATCGCCGGCATCCACGTGGCCGAAAGCCCCTCGGCGCTCGGCAGCACCATGGTCAAGGCGTTGCAAGGCTGACCGGCTAAACCAGTGACTATTTTGCCAGCCCGGATGCTGCCAAAAGCCCGGCGCGCTGCCCATCTCGCAGTGGCAAGCGTGGAAGGAATCTGACATGGCCGGCGTTGACATCCTCGCCACGGCGTTCAACGGGTCCAACGCGGCCTTCATCGCGGACCTCTACGCGCGCTGGGCCGAGCGGCCGGACAGCGTCGATCCGAGCTTCGCCGAGCTGTTCGCTTCGCTGAACGACGAGGGCCTTTCGGTCCTCACTGACGCGACCGGCGCCACCTGGGCGCCGCGGCACTTTGCCGTGGGCGACCCGGAGCCCGCCAGGCCGCCGGCCAAGAAGGATCCGGCGCCGCAAGCCTCCGCCGACCATGTGCGCGCCGCGGCGCTCGACAGCTTGCGCGCGCTGATGATGATTCGCGCCTACCGCGTGCGCGGCCACCTGGAAGCGCGCCTCGACCCGCTGGGCTTGACGGTGCCGAAGTCCCACCCCGAGTTGGACCCGGCGAGCTACGGCTTCGGCCTCGCCGACATGGACCGCCCCATCTTCATCGACAACGTGCTCGGCCGCGACACGGCGACGGTGCGCGAGATCATCGCCGTGCTGCGCCGGACGTACTGCGGCCCGGTCGGCGTCGAGTACATGCACATCCAAGATCCGGGCCAGAAAGCCTGGCTACAGATGCGCATTGAGAACGAGCTGGCCCCCGGCGCCCTGGACGCCGACTCCAAGCGGACCATCTTGCGCCAGCTGACCGAGGCCGAGGGCTTCGAGGTGTTCTGCCAGAAGCGCTACGTCGGCACCAAGCGCTTCGGCCTGGAGGGCGGCGAGGTCACCATCCCCGCGCTGCACGCCATGATCGAGACGGCGGCGAAGGACGGGGTGGGCGAGGTCGCGATCGGCATGCCGCACCGCGGCCGGCTGAACACGCTGGTCAACATCGTCCGCAAGCCGTTCACCGCCCTGTTCAGCGAGTTTGGCGGCGCCAGCCCGAAGCCGGATGACGTGCAAGGCTCTGGTGACGTCAAATACCATCTCGGCACCAGCACGGACATCGAGATGGCGGGGCACGCCGTCCACATCTCCTTGCAGCCGAATCCGTCCCACCTGGAAGCAGTCGATCCCGTGGTGGTCGGCAAAGTCCGCGCCCGGCAGGATGCGGCGGGCGATACCAAGACCCGGCGCAGCGTCATGGGCATCCTGATGCACGGTGACGCCGCGTTCGCGGGCCAGGGTCTGGTGTACGAGACGCTGGCGATGAGCAAGCTGATCGGCTACCGCACCGGCGGCACGATCCACCTGATCGTCAACAACCAGATCGGCTTCACCACCATCCCGGCGCATGCCTATTCGGGGCTGTACTGCACCGATGTTGCCAAGTCGATCCAGGCGCCGATCCTGCACGTGAACGGCGATGATCCAGAGGCGGTGGTGTTCTGCTCCCGCCTGGCCGCCGAGTTCCGCCAGGAGTTCGGCACGGACTTCGTGCTGGATATTGTGTGCTACCGCCGCCACGGCCACAACGAGACGGACGAGCCGGCCTTCACCCAGCCAATCATGTACCGCGCCATCCGCGACATGCCCACCACCCGCACGCTGTATGCCCGCAAGCTGGCGGCGGAGGGCGTGGTCAGTGAGGCCGAGGCTGGGGCGATGTGGGACGGCTTCACCGCGACGCTGGAGGAGAGCTTCAAGGCGGCGCAGGGTTACAAGCCCAACAAGGCGGATTGGCTGGAGGGCCGCTGGGCTGGCTTCAAGCAGGCCGACCAGGAGGACGAGCGCTCCGAGGAGGCGACGGCGCTGACCATGGTGGAGGCCGCTGAGATCGGCGCCGCCCTCAGCGCCGTGCCGGACGGCTTCGACGCCAACCCCAAGATCATGCGCCAGCTCGAAGCCAAGCGGGCTGCGTTCGAGAAGGGAGAGGGCATCGACTGGGCCACCGGCGAGGCGCTGGCGTTTGGCGGGCTGCTGTTGGACGGCCACCGGGTGCGGCTGTCCGGCGAGGACTGCCAGCGCGGCACCTTCAGCCAACGCCACGCCGTGCTGGTGGACCAGACGGATGCCAGCGAGCACATACCGCTGAACAACATCCGCGAGGGTCAGGCGAAGATTGAAATCTTCAACTCCCTGCTATCCGAGGTCGGGGTGCTGGGCTTCGAGTACGGCTACACCCTGGCCGACCCGACGACGCTGGTGCTGTGGGAGGCGCAGTTCGGCGACTTCGCCAACGGCGCGCAGGTCATCATCGACCAGTTCCTCGCCAGCGGCGAGACCAAGTGGCTGCGCATGTCCGGCCTTACACTGCTGTTGCCGCACGGCTACGAGGGGCAGGGACCGGAGCATTCCTCCGCCCGGCTGGAGCGCTACCTGCAGCTCTGCGCCGAACGCAACATGACGGTGGCGAACCTCACCACCCCGGCCAACTACTTCCACGCCCTGCGGCGGCAGCTCAAGCGCAACTTCCGCAAGCCGCTGGTCATCATGACGCCCAAGAGCCTGCTGCGGCACAAGCTGGCGGTGTCCAAGCTTGCCGAATTCACCGGCGAGGCGCGGTTCCAGCACGTCATCCCCGAGACGGACCCGTTGGACGCCGCGGACGCGGTCAAGCGCGTCGTGCTGTGCAGCGGCAAGGTGTATTACGACCTGCTGGCGGAGCGGCGCGAGAAGGGGGTGCGCGACGTGGCGATCGTGCGCCTGGAGCAGATCTACCCGTTCCCCACCAAGTCGCTCGCCACCGCACTGGCTGCCTACCCAAACGCCGAGGTGGTATGGTGTCAGGAGGAGCCGGAGAACATGGGCGCCTGGAGCTTCGTGGACCGCAAGATTGAGGCCACGCTGGGCGTGGTTCGCCATGCCTGCCGCCGCCCAAGCTACGTCGGGCGCGACCCGGCGGCCAGCCCGGCGACGGGGCTGGCGAAGGTGCACGCCGCGCAGCAGGCGGCGCTGGTTGCGAGCGCCCTGGCGCTCAACTGAAAGCAGGAGTTGAAAGCCGTTATGGCTGCCGAGATCAAGGTGCCCACTTTGGGCGAGAGCGTCACCACGGCGACGGTCGCGCGCTGGCTCAAGAAGGCCGGTGACAGCGTCAAGGCGGACGAGCCGCTGGTCGAACTTGAGACGGACAAGGTTACGGTCGAAGTCAATGCGCCGGCCGCCGGCACGCTGGGGCCGCTGAGCGCCGATGAGGGGGCTGAGGTCGAGGTCGGCGCCCTGCTCGGGACTATCGAGGAGGGCAGTGGTGCGGCTGCCAAGGCCCCGCCCAAGACGCCCGCCTCCGCATCCTCGCCCGCCAAGCCGCCCCCGCCGACGAACGGCAGCGCCGCGCCCGGCCAGGCTGCGCACCCGGCCCCCGCGCCCGCGGCTCATGCGCCGATGCCGGCGGCGGCGAAGCGCATGGTGGAGAATGGGTTGTCGCCTGCCGAGATCGGCAGCGGCACTGGCAAGGACGGCCGCATCACCAAGGGTGATGTGCTGGCCTTCATGAGCCGCCCCGCGCCCGCCCCGGCTCCAGCGGCTCCGCCTGCCACCGCGCGCGGCCCCGGCCCCGATGCCGGCCGGGAGGAGCGGGTCAAGATGACCCGGCTGCGCCGCACCATCGCCGCCCGGCTGAAGGAGGCGCAGAACACTGCCGCCATGCTGACCACCTTCAACGAGGTTGACATGTCGGCGGCGATGGCCCTGCGCAGCCAATATCGCGAGGCGTTCGAGAAGCGGCACCAGGGCGCGCGGCTCGGCTTCATGGGCCTGTTCGTGCAGGCCTGCATCGCCGGGCTGAAGGAGTTCCCGGCGGTCAACGCGGAGATCGACGGCGACGAGATGGTGTACAAGAACTACGTCCATATGGGCATCGCGGTCGGCGGCGCGAATGGCCTGGTGGTGCCCGTGCTGCGGGACGCCGACCGGATGGGCCTGGCCCAGATTGAGCGCACCATCGGCGACTTCGGCCGCCGCGCGCGGGACGGCGCGCTCAAGCTGGATGAGCTGGCCGGCGGCACCTTCTCCATCACCAACGGCGGCGTGTACGGCTCGCTAATGAGCACGCCGATCCTCAACCCGCCGCAGTCGGCTATCCTGGGCATGCACAAAATCCAGGACCGCCCGGTGGCAATCGGCGGTAAGGTGGAGGTGCGCCCAATGATGTACCTGGCGCTCAGCTACGACCACCGCATCGTGGACGGCAAGGAGGCGGTCAGCTTCCTGGTTCGGGTCAAGGAAGGCGTGGAGGACCCGCGCCGGCTGTTGCTGGGGCTGTAGGACGAAGATTGGGGTTTGCTCCGAACCCCACCAGAGGACAGCCACCCTCTGGACACTTGAAGATGGGAGATCAAAGGGACGACTATCCCCTTGCTGGTGCAGGGCAGAGCCCAGCGAAACAGCCTGCCGCCCATCGACTTTTGCCGGGTCAATGACCATCTCCGATGCCTGAGATTGCTGCGTCCGCCGTGGCGCGCCTTGGAGACATCATGAGTGAATCCTTCGACGTCATCATCATCGGCGCTGGGCCGGGCGGCTACGTGTGCGCCCTGCGCGCCGCCCAGCTCGGGCTGCGCACTGCCTGTGTCGAGAAGCGGGCAACGCTCGGCGGCACTTGCCTGAACATCGGCTGCATTCCGTCCAAGGCGCTGCTGCAATCCTCGGAGAACTTCGAGGAGGCCGGGCACAGCTTCAAGGACCATGGTGTCATGATCGACAGCGTGCGGCTCGACCTGGCGCGGATGCACGCGCGCAAGGATGAGGTCGTCGCGGCCAACGTGAAGGGCGTCGAGTTCCTGTTCAAGAAGAACAAGGTCACTTGGCTCAAGGGTGAGGGCAGCATCGCCGGCCCTGGCCGGGTCATGGTCGATGGCGCGGAGCACGAGACCAAGGCGATCGTGATCGCGACCGGCAGCGAGAGCATCCCGCTGCCCGGCGTCGAAGTGGACGAGAAAACAGTCGTCTCCTCCACCGGCGCGTTGGAGCTGGACAAGGTGCCCGGCCACCTGGTGGTGGTCGGCGGCGGCTACATCGGGCTCGAATTGGGCAGCGTGTGGCGGCGGCTCGGCGCCGAGGTAACGGTCGTCGAGTACCTCGACCGCCTGGTGCCCGGCATGGACGGCGAGATCGGCAAGACGTTCGAGCGGGTGCTGGGCAAGCAGGGCATCAAGTTCCGCCTCAAGACCAAGGTCACGAAGGCGGAGCGCACCGAGACGGGCCAGCGCCTGACCCTGGAGCCGGCGGATGGCGGCGCGGCGCAAACGCTGGATGCGGACATCGTATTGGTGGCGATCGGCCGGCGACCGTACTACGAGGGCCTCGGCCTGGAGGCGGCCGGGGTGGCGCTGGACGAGCGCAAGCGGGTCAAGATCGACGCGCACTTCGCCACCAGCGTGCCGGGCATCTATGCGATCGGCGATATCGTGACCGGGCCGATGCTGGCGCACAAGGCGGAGGAGGAGGGCGTGGCGATGGCCGAAATCCTGGCCGGGCAGGCGGGCCACGTGAACTACGCCGTCATCCCCGGCGTGGTGTACACCTGGCCGGAGGTCGCCTCCATCGGCGCCACCGAGGAGATGCTGAAGGCGCAGGGCCGGGCCTACAACGCCGGTCGGTTCCCGTTCACCGCCAACGGCCGTGCCCGCGCGATGGGGGCCACGGACGGCTTCGTCAAAATCCTGGCGGACAAGGCGACCGACGAGATCCTGGGTGCGCACATCATCGGTCCGGACGCTGGCACCCTGATCGCCGAAATTGCAACCGCGATGGAGTTCGGCGCCAGCAGCGAGGACGTAGCCCGCACCTGCCATGCCCATCCGAGTCTGAACGAGGCCGTCAAGGAAGCGGCGCTGGCCGTGGCAGGCCGCGCGCTGCATATCTGAGGCTTACACCTGGGCGGCTCAGGCCGCCCGGGTGCCGCCCGGATGCTTGATCGCCTCGCTCAGCCGCCGGCTCAGAAAGGCGGTTACGGCTACTTCCTCCGCCGTCAGCCCCGTCGCCCCGTCGTCCAGCACCGCGTCGGCGCGGTCTTTCAAGCCTTCCAACAGACTGCCGTCCAGGTAGCCGTCGAAGATCGCCGGGTGGATGTAACACTTGCGGCATACGGATGGCGTGTTGCCGAGCAGCTCCGCCACCGTCTCCACCGCCTGCACCACGTTCTTCTTGTTCTTCGCCTCCGTGTCGAACCGCTCCAGCTCACGCAGCGCCAGGGCCGCCAGGTTGGTGGCAGCCCAGGTGCGGAAGTCCTTGGCCGTGACCTCCTCGCCACTGATCTCATGCAGATAGGCGTTCACGTCGTCTGAGCCGATGTGGTGCACCTCGCCGTCATGGTCCAGGAACTGAAACAGGTGCTGGCCCGGCAGCTCACGGCAGCGCTTGACGATGTTGGCCAGGCGGCGGTCCTGCAGGCTGAGGTGGTGGTCGATGCCGTGCTTGCCGCGGAAGTCGAACTTGATGCGGCTGCCCTCCACCCGGGTGTGCCGGTTGCGCAGCGTTGTCAGCCCGAAGCTGTCGTTCTGCTGGGCATATTCCTCGTTGCCGACGCGGGCCAGGGTCTTCTCCAGCAGCTTGACCAAGGCGGCCAGCACCCGGCGGCGCGGCAGGCCGTCCAGCGCCAGGTCATGCTCCACCTGGGCGCGGATCTTGGGCAGCACCCGCCCGAACAGCAACATCCGCGAGTATTTCGCCTCGTCCCGGATGGCACGCCAGCGCGCGTGATAGCGATACTGCTTCCGGCCGCGCGCGTCCCGCCCCGTCGCCTGCAAGTGCCCGTTCGGATCGGGGCAAACCCACACGTCCGTATAGGCCGGGGGGATGGCCAGCTGCTTGATGCGCGCCAGCTCGGCCTCGTCGGTGATCGGGGCGCCGTCCTTGCGGCGGTACTCGAACCCGTCCCCGACCGGCACGCGGGCCAGGCCAGGCTTCTTGTCGGTGACGTAATGCAGCTTGGCGGCTTTGGCGGCCAGCTTGGCTTCGTCAACGTCGGGCGTGGGCGCGGGAAGGGCCGTGGCGACCTCCTTCGATCGGGTGGGTGAACAAGTGCGACTTCCGCCGGGTTCCGCAAGCGCCTCAGCAGGCGGCAACCCGGGTGCGCCGCGCCACTTGCGCCATCAGGCCCGGCCAAAGCTGCGCCCCGGCCACCATGGCGTTGCGCACGGGGCGCGACCCAGCGAGGTGGGACAGGCCTGAGGCCAGCCTGACCGGCCCGGCGGCGGCCCGGCGCATGGCGCGGTGGTAGCGTTCGGCGCCAGCGCCTGTGCGGACCGCCTCGGCGGCTAGTCGGGCGCTGTGCAGCGCGATGGCCATGCCGTCGCCGCAGAACGAGGGGATCACGGCGGCCTGGTCGCCCAGTCGGAACACGCCGGCCTGCCCGTCTTCGCGGTGAACGAAACCATACGGCACGCGGAAAATGCTGAGCGGACGTTTCCAGCATGCCACGGCGCCGTCCAGACAGCGTCCGAGATGAGGAACTTCGTGCGACAACGCTGCCAGCAGCGCCGTCCAGCTTTGGCCCAGCTCCTGGTAGCGCGCCCGATCGATCAGCAGGGTAAGGTTCGCGGCGGCGCCCTCGACCATTTGCAGCCCGGCATAGCCCCCGGCGAACAGGATGACCTCGACATGGCCGGACAGCGCTGCCTGCTGCGCCGGCTGGAGAGTGAAATACATCTTGAAGCCGATCAGCGGCTTGGGCGGCTTGCGCAGCAACCGGGGCAGGCCGCGGAGGTCGTGCTTGCCGGTGGCCAGGAACAGGCAGGGCGCGGAGCGGGGGCCTTCGTTGGTGTCCAGCGCCGTCCCTTCGGCGCGCAGCACATGCACCCCCCGGCGTACCTCGGCGCCCAGCAGGGCCGCCCGTTGCAGCAGCGCCTCGTCCAGCACCCGGCGGGACAGGCTTGCCGCGGGGAACGGCAGGCGGCTCTCGGCCACCCGGCGATGGTTGACCAGCCGCGTTCCGGTGATGGGCACGGCGCCCAAAGCCGCCGGGTCGATGCCCAGGGCGGCCAGGTCGAGCAGCGCTTCGCCGCTGAGGAACTCGCCGCACACCTTGTGGGCCGGCGCACGTTCCCGCTCCAGCAGCGTGACCGGAATGCCTGCCTGTGCCAGCCGGCACGCCGCCGCCGCCCCGGCCAGGCCGCCGCCGGCGATCAGCACCTGCGTCAACGCAGTCGGCTCACGCAGAGGCGGAACGGGAAGCGCCGCCGCACCGTGCCGGGCACGCCGGCCTGCCGGAGCAGGCTCTCCCATTCGCGGGGGCGGAAGGCGCGGGCGATGGAGACGGTGCCGTCATGCCCGACGAAGCGGTGCCAGCCCATGGCGCGGGCCAGCAGGCGGAAGCCGAGATGGGGCAGGCGGTGGCGGTGCAGGTCGTTGATGAACCAGCCCAGGCGCGCGTGCCGCTCCATCCAGCGCAGGAACGCCACCACCTGCGCGTCGGTCAGGTGGTGGGTGAACAGCGAACTGATGATGACGTCCGGGCGGCCCGGGTCGGCGGCGAACGCGTCGCCCACCGCCAGGTCGAGGGCAAGGCCGGGAGAGGCGGCGAGGGCGGCCGTGCGGGCGCCCGGGTTCAGGTCGATGCCGCCCAGCCGGACGGCACGGCCCCGGCGCTTCGCCCAGCCCGCCACGGCGCGCAGCATGTCGCCGTGCCCGTAAGCCACGTCATAGACGCAGAGGGGGTCGCCAGCATCGCGTCCCCGGATCGCCTGGCCAAGCCAGGCCAGGGTGGGCCGCCGCGCCAGGGTGAGCGTGTTGGCCCGCGACAGATCACGCAGGCACTGCGCGTAGTCGGCGGCGTCCGCGCATTCCGTGTCCATCAGCTCCGCAGCGTCGCTGCGCGCGGCCAGGGCGCCGCCGCGCGGGGCTGGGCTCATGCGAGGTGGAAGCGGAACGTCTCGGCGCAGAGCCCCGGGCCGAACGCCATGGCCAGCCCATTCTGTCCCGGCGCGCCGCCGCGCAGCATGCGGTCCAGGATGAACATGATGGTGGCCGAGGACATGTTGCCGAAATCGCGCAGCACCCCCCGCGACCAGTCGAGCGCGCCTTGACTGAGCCGCAGCCCCTGTTCCACCCCGTCTAGCACCGTGCGACCGCCCGCGTGCACCGCCCACAGGTCGATCTGCTGGGTGGCCAGCCCGCGCAGCAGGCCGCCATCGTCCGCCCGTTCCAGCTCGCCCCGCAGGGCGCCGGCGATGCGCGCCGGCACCTTACCCGACAGCCGCATGTCGAAGCCCTGGTCGCCGATGCGCCAGGTGATCAGGTCGGCCGAATCGGGCAGGGTGGTGGAGCGGAAATCGATCAGGCCGATGCCTTCCGGCTCGGCTGAGACCAGCGCGGCTGAAGCGCCGTCGGCGAACAGCATGAACGACAGCACCGTCTCCAGGTCGGAGGTTTCCTG
This sequence comes from uncultured Acetobacteraceae bacterium, assembly GCA_964244655.1. GTDB lineage: Bacteria > Pseudomonadota > Alphaproteobacteria > Acetobacterales > Acetobacteraceae > LMUY01. The sequence continues at coordinate 18,303 of CAXTJU010000035.1, forward strand.
CAGGTGCAGGCTGCACAGTTCGAGGTTGACGACCAGCACGCGGGCCGCCGGGTCGGAGCGGACGATGTGGAACGCGGCGCGCAGGGCGCTCACGGCAGCATAGCAGCCCATGAAGCCGATCAGGGTGCGCTCGATGCCGGCGGGCAGCCCGAGGCGGGCGGCGATCAGCTGGTCCAACCCCGGTGCAGTGAACCCGGTGCAGGAGGCGACCACGATGTGGGTCAGCCGGCTGACGTCCTCGCCGAGCGCGGCCACGGCCTCGGCCGCGAGGTCCGTCGCGTGCCGCTCGTAGCGCACCATGCGGGCGGCGGTGGAGGGGAAACGGCCGCGCGGCAGGAAGCCCTCGGCGTCCACCGGGTCGCTGCCAGGCGGGCCGGGGCGCAGCACCGAGAAGCGGTGCTCGATGCCGGAGCGCTCGGCCATGCGGTCGAACACGGCGCGGGCCTTGGCATCCGGCAGCAGGGTGCGGGCGAAGGCGATGAATGGTGCGTGCATGTCGTGCGGCGGCACGGCGGTGCCGATGCGGTTGACGTAGGGCACAGCCGTCATGCGCCAGCCCAGCGGCGCGCGACCAGGACGGCGTTCAGGCCGCCGAAAGCGAACGCGTTGGACATGGCGCAGTCGAACTCCCCAGGGCGCGCCCGGTTGGGCACGCAGTCTATGTCGCAGTCCGGATCAGCCGTGGTGAACCCGGCGGTCGGCGGGATAAAGCCGCCCCGCAGCGCCGCCGCTGTGGCGATAAGCTCGAGCGCCCCGCCCGCAGTCATGCAGTGCCCTATCATGGATTTGGTGGACGACACCGGCAAGCCGTCGAGATGGCGGCCGAACACCTCGCGCAGCGCCGCCGTCTCTGTCTTGTCGTTCAGTCGGGTGCCCGTGCCGTGGGCGTTGACGTAGCCAACTTCCTGTGGTGCGCAGCCTGCGTCCTTCAGGGCCCCCCGCATGGCCCGGGCCGCGCCATCCGCGCTAGGGGCCAGCAGGTCGCCGGCGTCCGCGCTCATGCCGAAGCCTGCCACCTCCAGCAACGGTGCGGCCCCTCGGGCTGCGGCGTGGCCGGCCTCTTCCAGCACCAAGATGCCGGCGCCCTCGCCGATCGCCAGCCCCGTCCGGTCCAAGGAGAACGGCCGGCAGGCGGTGGGGCTGAGCACGCGCAGCGCCTCCCATCCCTTCAAGACGCCGACGACGATGGAGGCGTCACTGCCGCCCGTGACGGCCACATCGACCATCCCGGAGCGGATCATGTGCATGGCCTGGCCAATAGCGTGGTTGGCCGACGCGCAGGCGGACGCCACGGAGTAGCACGGCCCGCGCAGCCCGAACTCGATGGAGACCTGGCTCGCCGGCGCGCTCGGCATGATCTTGGGGATGGTAAACGGGTGAACGCGCGGCGATTTCTGCCCGTAAAGCTGCTCATAGGCGAAATCGACCGTTTGCTGGCCGATGGCGGCCGCTAGCACCACGGCGCCGTCCGGCGCCGAGCCATGGGCCAGGCCGGCCTGGCCCATGGCCTGCCGGGCGGCGATGAGCGCCAGTTGGGCCGTGCGGTCCAGCACGGCCAGCCGCTTGGCCGGGAGATGTGCCGCCACGTTCAGGCCGCGCACCTCGCCGGCGATCCGCACGGCGAGCCGCTCGGTCGGGATGTTGACGATGGGGCCGATGCCTACCGCCCCGGCCCGCAACGCCGCGGCGAACGACGCCACGTCATGCCCCACGGCGCACACCGCGCCCATGCCGGTCACGACGACCTGGCGGCTCACGCTGGCCGGCTCACGTGGGGGGCTTGTTGTCGATCGCGGCCAGGGCCTGGCCGACCAGTTCGCCCATCGTCTCAGCTTCCTGCCCGCTCTGCTCCGACAGGACCGGTATTTCGATGTCGAACCGGCTCTCGATGGCGAAGATCGCCTGCACCATGTCGAGCGAGGCGATGTCGAGCGAGACGATCGTGGCCCCGGGCAGAAGGCGCTCCTTGCCGATCCCGGTTTCCTTGGCGACGATGTCCAGGATGTCCTGCACTCGCAGGTCCTGCGGCCACACATTGGCTGTATCCGTCACGCGACGCCTCCTCGCTGGTTTGACGCTGATTAGGCTGGGAAACCCCAGTCAATTGCCTATTAGGTTGCGTTCCTGGGGAACCAGAGGCACATGGGCCTGTTGGATGCCGTATCTGGGCAAGGAGTCAAATATTATGGACGAGAACGAGATTGAGGGAGCCGCCAAGAACCTTGGTGGCAACATTAAAAGTGGCGTCGGCAACCTGACCGGGGACAGCAAGACGCAGGCATCCGGCGCAGTGGACCAGGTCGTTGGCACTGCCCAGCGCGCTTACGGCAAGATCAAGGACAGCGCCGGCGGCTCGGTCTCAGACCAGTTGGACGAAGCGAGCGCCTTCCTGGGCGACACAGTCGCGGAACGCCCGCTGACATCGCTGCTGGTGGCAGGTGCGGTCGGCTACGTGCTGGCAATGCTGACCCGGCGATAAAGTTCAGCGCAAGGTCCGCACCGGCAACGGTGCGGACCACTTGTCCCCGCGGCCAAGCAGTGGCTGATTGAGGCCCTTTCCAGGGGCTCTCATCCATGGCGCGACTTACTCGTCGAGCAAGCTTTCCCGCTGACGTGTCACAACGTCCTGGACCTCGAACTCTGGCAGTGGACATCGGCGGCAGCCGCATTAAGGCGGGTTTGCTCGACGCTGACGGTGGCATGGTCTCTGAATCCTGCCGAGTAGATACGCCTCACCCAAGCGGTCCCTCAGCCGTCATTTCCTCTCTCATTGAGTTGGTAAGGCCAATGGGAGCATTTGACCGCATTTCGGTCGGCTTTCCCGGCGTTGTCCGTGCAGGACGCATCCTGACCGCGCCCAACCTGGGCACCGAAGCCTGGCACGGCTTTCCGCTCGGAACCGATCTTAGCCAGCGCCTGGGCAGGCCAACCCGGGTCTTGAACGATGCAAGCATTCAGGGCCTTGGTGTCATCTCGGGCGTCGGCCTGGAGTGCGTCATCACTTTGGGCACCGGCTTCGGCTTCGCCTTGTTTCAAGATGGCGTGATCGCGCCTCATCTGGAGCTCGGGCAGCATCCAATCGCAAAGGGCAAGACTTACGACCATTACTTGGGCAATGCCGCGCTCCACAAGGTTGGCCGACCCAAATGGAACAGGCGGCTGCAGAAGGCACTTAGCGTCCTTGATACGTTCGTTTCCTATGACACCTTGCTGATTGGGGGTGGCAACGCGCAGCAAATCGATTTTGACTTGCCATCCAACGTCCGTATCGTGCCGAACGCGGCTGGCATTACTGGCGGCGTAAAACTCTGGGCACCGAGCATGGAAGAGGTGTTCCGGGAGCAAGGCGTACTGCACCGCTCCGCGCCGGAAGGTGTGACCCCGGCTCCCGAAACGCCGGCGTGACATGCCGGATGCGCCCGGCCAGCAAGCTCCCATGTGGCAAGGACGCAAATCTCTGATGCGGAAGGCTATGTGATGCGCGTGCTCGCCCTATTGCTTCTGCTCTGCGCGCCCTGCCTGGCCGCGCCGCCCGACGCCTCCGGGCTGGCGTTCCGGCAACATCCGGGCGCTTCCGTCCCGCTCGACAGCCAGTTCACCGACCATGCGGGTCGGGTGGCAAGCCTTCGCACCCTGCTGAACGGGCGTCCGGCGGTGCTGATGCTTGGCTACTTCCACTGCCCGAGCCTGTGCGGCGTGGTGCGGGACGACGCATTCGAGGCGCTTTCGCAAACTGGGCTCGACACGCCTGCCGCTTTCAGCGTCATCGATCTCAGCATTGACCCCCATGAGAGCGCTAAGGACGCCGCCCAGGCGCGCGACGAGGACTTGGCCCGCTTCCCCACCCCGGGCGCGGCGGAGGGCTGGCACTTCCTAACGGGGGCGCCGGAGGACCTGTCCGCCGTGACGGCAGCGGTAGGCTTCCCGAGCCGGTGGGACGACGGGCTGCAACAGTTCCTCCACCCGGCCGGACTGGTGTTCCTGACCTCGACCGGCATCGTCTCGTCGTATGTGCTTGGGGTGGGCTACCCCGGGATGGCGATCCGGGACGCACTGCTGAAAGCGCGGGCCGGTACGGTGGCGCCGGCCGCGTCGCCGCTGCTGCTGCTGTGCTTTCACTATGACTCGACCACGGGGAAGTACTCCCTGGAGGTTATTAAGCTGCTGCGGGTCGGCGCGGCGCTGACACTGCTGCTGATTGCCGGCCTGCTGGTGGCAATACACCGCAAGCGCCGGGCCATCATGAGCGCGTGAGCCGCCACACCGTCATCCGGCCCGCCCCGTGCGTCCGGTCCGCCAGCAGCTCGCCCAACTCGGGCATCTCGTCGCGGCCGGACTCGGCGACTACCAGCGCCCCCGGCGCCAGCCATCCCGCCGCTGCCAGCGCCGCCAGGCCGCGCGGAAGCAGCGCCTCCCCGTAAGGCGGATCAAGCATCACCAAGCCGCAGGCGCGCCCGGGCGGCGGTCGCAGCACGTCCCCGGCGATGACCCGCGCCGCAGCGCCCCGGCAGGCGGCGACGTTCACCCGCAGCGCCGCAAGTGCATCCTGGTCGCGTTCCATGAACACGGCGGAGGCGGCCCCACGGGACAGGGCCTCCAGCCCCAGCGCCCCGGTGCCGGCGAAGACGTCCAGCACGGCCTGGCCTTCGAGCCGCCCACCCCAGGGCGCGTGCAGCAGCATGTCGAACAGCGCCTGGCGCAACCGTTCCGCCGTGGGCCGGGTGACCGTGCCCGGCGGCGCTTGCAGGGCCCGCCCCCGCCAGCGGCCGGCGATGATTCTCAACGTGCTGCCTTGGGCGGCTCCTTCGGGATGTCCGGCAGCTGGTCGCGCAGCACCTTGCCGCTGATCTCGTCCACGGCGCCCCGCTCCAAGTTGCCGAGCTGGAATGGCCCATATGCCACGCGGATCAGCCGTGTCACCTGCAAGGCCAGATGGGTCATCACCCGGCGCACCTCGCGGTTGCGTCCCTCCCGCAGGCTGACGCTGAGCCAGGTGTTGCTGATCGCCCGCGAGTCCACCGCGGCCTCGATCGGGCCGTAGCGCACCCCCTCCACCGTCACCCCGTCCGCCAGCTGGGCCAGCGCCCGCTCTGGCACCACGCCATGGACCCGCACCCGGTAGCGGCGGATCCAGCCGTTGGAGGGCAGCTCCAGCCGGCGCGCCAGCCCGCCATCGTTGGTCAGCAACAGCAGGCCCTCGCTGTTGAGGTCCAGCCGGCCGATGCTGACCACTCGCGGCAGGTGTTCCGGCAGTCGCTCGAACACGGTGGGGCGGCCTTCCGGGTCGCGATGGGTCGTGACCAGCCCCTCCGGCTTGTGATAGCGCCACAGCTTCGCCCGCTCCGGGCTGTCCACCACACGGCCGTTGACCTGCACCACATCGTCCGGGTTCACGAAGGTGGCCGGGTGCGTGACGGGAGCGCCGTTGAGCCTGATCCGCCCCTCCACCAGCAATTTTTCCGAGTCGCGCCGGCTCGCCACGCCTGCGCGGGCCAGCCACTTGGCGATGCGCTCGCCGCGTTCTGCAGCGGCCTCCGTCACGACGCGGCCGCCACGAAGGCGTCAAACACGCGGCGGTCGCCGGGGTCGAGGAGGAACTCCGGGTGCCATTGCAGTCCGAGGCAGAACCGGCGGCGGCCATCCTCGAGACCTTCAATCACCCCGTCCGGCGCGGTGGCGTTGACTGTGGCGTGCGGCCCGGCGGCGGCGACCGCCTGGTGGTGCGCCGAGTTCACCATCATCGTGTCCGACCCTACGATGCGGCTCAGCAGGGTGCCTGGCGTTATATCGACGGCGTGGCCGGGTTCGTCGCGTGGGTTGGGCTGCTCGTGCGCCAACGCGCCGGGGACCGCGTCGGGGATGTGCTGGATCAGCGTCCCCCCCAGCGCCACCGCCAGCAGTTGCTGGCCGCCGCAGATGCCGAGGACCGGCTTGTCCGCGGCCAGCGCGCCTTGCAGCAGGGCCAGCTCGGCGGCGGTTCTGCGGTTCTTCAGGGTCACGGTGGCATGCACGGCGGCGACGCCGTACAACGCCGGGTCAACATCGAACGCGCCGCCGGTGACCAGCAGGGCGTCCAGCCGAGCCAGCAGCTCGGCCGCAAGTGACGGGTCATGCGGCAGGGCGACGGGCAGACCGCCGGCGGCGGCGACGGCATCCATGTAGTTGGCGCGCAGGGCGTACCAGGGAAAGCTCGACCAGCCGCCCGGCTGCTCGCTGTCCAGGGTGATGCCGATGAGGGGGCGCGCCATGCCCGTCCCTAGACCCGCGAGGCCGCGCCGGGCAAGACGGGTGGCATGGACGCGATGGCGCTCGCCCTGGAGGAAGCTGCCGCAGCAGGGGCCCGCGGCGAGGTTCCGGTCGGCGCCGCCGTGGTCTCGGCGGCGGGCGAACTGCTGGCGCGGGCCGGCAACAGCGTGGAGGCGGAGCGGGACGCGAGCGGCCACGCCGAGATGACGGCCCTGCGCCTAGCCGCGCGCCGCCTCGGGTCGCCGCGGCTGGCCGGCTGCACCCTGGCCGTCACGCTTGAGCCGTGCCCGATGTGCGCCGCCGCCGCCGTCCATTTCCGGGTGCGGCGCGTCGTGTTCGGCGCTTACGACCCGAAAGGCGGCGGCATCGAGCATGGCCCCCGGATCTTCGCGGCCCCTGGCTGCCTGCACCGGCCGGAGGTGGTGGGCGGGGTGCGGGAGGCCGAGTCGGCCGAGATGCTGCGGGCGTTCTTCGCCAAACTCCGGTGACGGTTCAGCAATAGGCCGCCTTGGGCCAGCGCCGGTGCATCCACAGCCAGCTTTCCGGCCGCTCGGTGATCCAGCGTTCCAGGGTGTCGTTCATCACCTGCGTCATCGCCTGGATGTCCCGCCGGCGGTCCCCCGTGTCCGGCAGCACCATCGGCGGCTCGCAGACCAAGCGGAAGCGGGCCGGGCCGATGCGCTGCACGTGGCCGGGAATCACCGGGCACCGAAAGCGTAAGGCCATGGCGGCCATGGCCGGCGCCGTCATGGCGGGATGCCCGAACAGGGTGGCCTCTATGCCGTCGTTCATTTTCTGGTCCATCAGCAGGCCCAGGGCGCCGCCCGCCTTCAGGTGGCCGAACGCCGCCTTGGCCCCGGCCGCCCCCTTGCTGAACATCGGCACGGCGGGGCCGATCGCCTCCTGCCGCAGCTTGATGATCAGGGCGTCGATGGCGGGGTTGGCCGCCGCCCGGAACATGGAGGAGAACGGCACGCCATAGGCGGCGCAGGCGGGCGGCAGCATCTCCCAGTTGCCGATGTGGCCGGAGAAGAAGATTGCCGCGCCACCCCGCGCCGCCACGGCCAGCAAGGTCTCCTCACCTTCCATGACCCATCCCGGGCCGCTCGGCGCGTCCTGCTTCAGGCCGGCGATGTGCGGCAGCTCGCCCACCGTGCGGCCCAGGTTCTCCCACGCGCCACGGATCACCCGGCGGCGCGCCGCGGCGTCCAGCGCCGGCAGGGCCAAGCGCAGGTTAACCTCCGCCACGCGGGTCACCGGCAGCCAGGGCCCGACCGCGCGCGCGACGCCGCCCCCCAGGTTGGACGCCCGCACTGGCCCGAGCGCCCGGAACAGCCCCAGCAGGCGGCGCGCGGCCCAGGCCTCCAGCCGGAAGGCGAGCCGGGTCACGCCAGCCCCGCCAGCAGCGCCTCAACCTGCCGCTCGTCCTGCCATGCCAGCTCCACGCCTGCGACCACCACCTCGGATCGCCAGCCGGGCGGCAGGCGGACGGCGTCCTTCGGCGTCGTGGCCAGCACCGCACCCAGCGCCTCGGCTCGGCGGCGCAGCCGGCGCAGCTCGGCGGCACGGTAGCGGTGGTGGTCGGCGAACGCCTGCCCCGCGGCGACCGCCACCCCCGCCTCGGCCAAGCTGGCGAAGAACTTGGCCGGGCGGCCAATGCCGGCAAAGGCCAGCACCGTGCGCCCTGCCAAGCAAGGCGCCGCCGTCCGCAGCCGTGCCGCCAGCACCGGCAGCCCCGGCGGCAGTTCGGCCGCGGCGCCTGCGGCGTCCTGGCCAATGAGCACTGCCGCCCCGCAGCGTGCCGCCCCAGCGGCGACCGGCTCCCGCAGCGGGCCAGCCGGCAGCACGCGCCCGTTGCCGAACCCGGCGGCGCCGTCGATCACCAGCAGGGCGAGGTCCTTAACCAAGCCCGGGTTTTGCAGGCCGTCATCCATCACCAGCACCGTCGCCCCCCCGCCGATGGCCGCGCGGGCGCTGGCGGCCCGGTCTGCCCCGACATAGGTGGGCGCCAGGGCGGCGAGCAGCAGCGCCTCGTCGCCCACGTCGTCGGCCGTGTGCCTCGCCCCGACCCGGACCGTGCCGCGGCTTCGGCCTCCGTAGCCGCGGGTGAGGAACGCGACCCGCCGGCCCTGCCGCGCCAGCCGGGCCCCGAGGTCGAGCGCGAGGGTGGTCTTGCCCGTCCCGCCTACCGACACGTTGCCGCAACAGAGCACGGGCACGCCGGCGTGCCACCCGGCCCGCGCCACCCGCCGCGCCGCCGCCCCGGCGACCAGGCTGCCGAGGGGAGCAAGCAGGCGCGGCAAAGCCCCGTCATGGTCCCAGAACGCGGGCGGGCGCATCAGCTGGCCATGGCGAGCAGTGCGGCGGCGGCCTGCTGCGGCAGCCCCGCATCGGCGCCCGCCGCCGCCTGCGCCGCCCGCCCCGCCGCGTCCCGGCCCGCCGGGTCCCGCAAGCAGGCATCCACCCAGGCGGCCAGCGCCGCCTCGTCCTTGACCGTGACGAGGCCGCCGGCCCGGGTCAACGCCGCTGCCGCCTCCGCCTGGTTGGCCATCGCCGGGCCGGCGGCCAGCGCGCAGCCCATTCGCGCCGGCTCCAGCGGGTTCTGCCCGCCGCCTTCGCCGCCGAGGCTCTTGCCGATGAACACCGTGGGGAACAAACGATACAGCAGCCCCATCTCGCCCAGCCCGTCGGCTAGCCAGATCCCCGCGCCGGCCGGCGGGTCGTCGCCCGCGCCGCGTCGCGCCGCCGGCAGCTGCGCGGCCAGGGCCGGGGCGCGGTCCGGGTGGCGCGGCGCCACGGCGGTCAGCAGGTCCGGGTGCGCCGGACTGAGCCGGCGGTGGATGGCGGCGGCGATGGCCTCCTCGCCAGGATGTGTGCTGGCGGCCAGCCATCGCGGCCGGTCGCCGAGCAGCGCCGCCAGCCGCGACAGCTCCGCCGGGTCGGCGGGCAAGGGCGGCGCGGCGAACTTGAGGTTGCCGGGGGAGCTGACGTCATGCGCTCCCAACGCGCGGAACCGCGCCGCGTCCGCGTCCGACTGCGCCCACACCGCGTCGAACAGCCCGAATACGAGCCGCGCGAACCCCGGCGCCCGGGCCCATCCCGCGGCGCTGCGGGCGGACAGCCGGCCGTTCAGCAGCAGCAGCGGCACGCCCTGCCGGCGGCACGCCGCCAGCAGGTTCGGCCACAGCTCGCTTTCCAGGAACGCCGCCGCATCGGGCCGCCAGTGCCGCACGAACCGCGCCGCCCAGCGCGGCACGTCCAGCGGCACGAAGCGGTGCAGCGCACCGGGGCGGCGCAGGGCCAGCAGCCGGGCCGACGCGACCGTCCCCGTCGTCACCAGCACCGCCGCGCCGCCCGCCTGCAACGCGTCCAGCACTGGCAGCAGGGACACGGTCTCGCCCACGCTCGCGGCATGCAGCCAGACCAGCGTGCCGGGGGGGCGCGGCGTGCGCTCGACGCCGCGCCGCTCGGCCAGCCGGTCCGGCCACTCCTTGCCGCGGCGGACCCGGCGGCGCAGCATCCACCGCAGCCCTGGCGTGGCGAGCGTGGCGGCCACCCGCCAGGCCAGTGCCAGGCCCGTCCCGGACCGGCTCAACCCAGGCACAGCGAGTCCGCCCGGTTCGCCGCATCGTCCAGCGCTGCCTCGATGGCCGGCAACGCGTCCTCCCAGGCAGCCCGCGGCACGGTGATGGGTGTGCCGCAGACGATGACGCCGCGCCCGAACGGCAGTGGCACGACCATGCGGTCCCAGGTCGGCAGCACCCGACGGCGGCTGGTCTGCGCGCCGACCGGCAGGATCGGCGCACCGGACAGCCCGGCAAGTTGCGCCGCCCCCGCCGCTGCCCGTCGCCGCGGCCCGCGCGGGCCATCGGGCGTGATCAGCACGTGCTCGCCGGCCTGCAGCTGGGCCAGGAGCACCCGGATGCTGGCCACCCCGCCCTTCTCCGACACATCCCGCGCCGAGCCGTCCTTGGAGGACGACCCATGCACCACCTTCACCCCAAACCGCTGCACGACGATGCCGATGAACCGCCCGTCCCGATGCTTGCTGACCAGCACCCGCGGCGTGCCCTGGGCGCCCCGGCGCTGCATGGCGAACCAGAGCGCCGGAATAAGCGGCAGCCGTTCGTGCCAGAACGCCGCGATTGCCGGGCGCCCGGCAATCTGCTCCAGCACGTGCTCCTCGCCCACCAGCCGCCAGCGCGTGGTGCGCAGCGCGAGGTCGAGGTAGCGGCCGACGATCCGGGCGGTCACCGCCTGCACGGCAGCGCTCCGCAACAGCTTTTTCAACAACGGCGCCTTCCGCCCATCGGCGGCGCTACGTCCGCTTGATCGCCAACGGCCCCGGGGACTGGCAGGTCGGCATCATCTCGATCCGGTTGATGTTGACGTGCGCCGGCAGCCCCACCAGCCAGCCCACGGTCTCCGCGATGTCCTCGGCCGTCAGCGGCGCGGTGCCTTTGTAGATGCCGGCCGCCCTCTCCGCATCGCCGCCGAAGCGCACCGTGCTGAACTCGGTGCCGCCGCACAGGCCGGGCTCGATGTTCGTCACCCGCACGTTGGTCCCGACCAGGTCCGCCTTCAGGTTCAGCATGAACTGCGCCACGAACGCCTTGGTGCCGCCATACACGTGACCGCCTGGATATGGGTAGTCGCCGGCCACGCTGCCGAGGCTGATGACGTAGCCTGCGTCCCGCTCCACCATGCCGGGCAGCAGGGCGCGGGTGGTCTCCACCAGGCCAGTCACGTTGGTGGCGATCATGATCTGCCAGTCGGACAGGCTCGCGCGCCACGCCGGGTCCATCCCGAGAGCGAGGCCGGCGTTGTTGACCAGCACGTCCACCTCGCGCCACCCCTCCGGCAGGCTGCCCGGCAGGGCAGCGACGGCGGCGGAGTCGGTCACGTCTAGCTTGAGCGGCAGCATCGCGCCGCCGAGCTCGCCGGCCAGCTCATCCAGCCGGTCCTGCCGGCGGCCGGTGGCGATGACCCGGTGGCCGTCGCGCACCAGCCGCCGCGCGATCGCCGCGCCGAACCCGGCGGTGGCGCCGGTGACAAGGGCGGTGCTCACAGGGTGCCCAACTCGGCTTGAGCGGCGTTGTCCGGCGGCTGCATGTTTTCGAGTTCCATGCCGCGGGTGTAACGCGATCAGCCCGGCAGATGGAAGCGGGCGGAAACCGGGCAGTGATCGGACAGGTGCTCCTTGCGGTCCGCGCCCTCGCGATAGACCAGCACCCGCAGCGAGCCCGGGTCAAGCCAGCCGCGGGCCGCGCCGCCGGCCAGGATATGATCGATGAAGCGCCCGCCGCCCCAGCACGGGCTGTCATGGCCCTCGTCAGCCAAGGCCAGCGGGGCGTCGGCGCGCAGGGCGGCCAGCATGTCGTCCTCCGGCCCCATCCAGCGGTTGAAGTCTCCCAGCATGACGAAGGGCACGTCCTCGCGTCGACGCTGCGCGATCCAGCCCCGCAGCACGGGAAGCTGGCCGCGCAGGGTGGCGCATTGCGGGCGGCTGCTGGTGCCGAGATTGTCGCGCTGGCACCCAGTCTTAAGATGCACGGCGAGCAGCCGCAGCGGGCCGGAAGGCAGGTCGAGCGTGAGGTCCAGCCCGCTGCGGAGGTGGTGGCGGGCCTCAGGGTAGAGGTCGAGGCCGGTCAGGTCCGGGTTGCGGTGCACGGCGATGCCGCGGCGCACGGCGATGCCGACGCGCTGCACCACGTCGTCGCCAGTGAAATACAGCGCGTACCGGTCGGGCGGGAACAGCACGGAGGCCGCCGCTGGGCCGTCCACCTCCTCCATCGCCACCACGTCTGCACCGAGCTGGCCAGCGTATTGCTTCAACACGGCAAAGTCGGCGGCGGTCTTGGGCACCACGTCCGCGGGCAGCGCCGGGTCGCCCAGGGGGCGGGTGGTGAGCCATTCCAGGTTCCAGGTGGCGACCTTGAGGTCCGCCGCCCAGGCCGCGCTCGGCAGCAGGGCCAGGAGCGCCAGCAGCCAGCGCCTCATCCGCCCATCCGGTGGGCGCCGCACGCCAAAAGGTAATCCGCCACTGCATCCATCGCCGCTGGCTCCCGAGACGGGTCCCGCGCGTCGCCTGGCGGAACCCAGATGACCGTCTCATAGCGCGCCCGGGTCAGCAGCACGCGATAGGCGTTCAGCTTGTTCTGCAATTTTTCTGCCGTACGCGGCCGGGTCCAGGCGGTGCCGCGGAAGGCGCGGGCCTGCCAGGCGGCGCCGTGGCGCACCAGGTCGCCGTCCCAGCACAGCCCGGCGGCGTCAAGCTCCAGGCCCTGGGCGAAGAACTCGGTGGCGGCCACCTCCAGCGCGTCCGAGGCGCGCACGTCCGGGAAGCGGTCGAGGAACCAGCGCGCGACAGCGGCTGGGTCGTCGTGCGGCAGGGTGCTGCCCATGCCCTCCGCCCGCAGCCGCCGCGCGCCGGAGGAGCAGAGCAGCCCCGCTCGGCGGCTGCCGCGGCAGGCCCGGCGCAGGCGGGCGCGCATGACGGCCAAGTCCCGCGTGAGGCTGAACGGCACGCCGGCGTCGGCCAGCGCCCGGGCGCGCGCGGCGTTCCCGGCCAGCACTGCGTCCACCCAGGCGGGGGCGGCGGCGCAGCGCAGGGAGCGGACCGGCACGTGCAGGTGGAACGCCGCTTCGGGTCTAAGGCCGGGCAGGGCGGGCAGGCGATGGCGGGGCAGGCCGTCCGCCGCGCCGGATGCGGCCAGCACGCGCCAGTCGGGGCGGTGGAGCAGCGCCTCGCCCCACTCAGCCAGCCCGCCCTCGCCGTCGTGGATTTCCTGCCCCGTGCCGATCAGGCAGAGCACGACGGGGCCGTCCGTGCGCCGCGCCATGATGTCCAGCAACAGCGCCGGCTCGCTGAGTTCGAGCGGGTGGGCGCGTGCGGCCGTCTTGGCGATGGCGTGGGCGGCGGACCAGCAGCGCTGCGCCTCGTCGATCACCACGACGCGTTCCGAGGGGATGCCTTCGCGGGCGTAGCAGTCGCGGAAGGCGGGCAGTGCCTGGATCACGCCCTCCATCCGCTGCCGCGCCGCCCGCAGCGACCCGCCCGCATCCCGCGCCAGGGCCTCGCGCAGCACGTGCACCAGGCTCGGATTGCCGGTGAGGAAGGCGGCCTCGCCGGCGAAGGCGGTGTCCAGCCCGCACAGCGTCTTGCCTGCGCCGGGGATACCGGTGACGAACAGGATCGTCGGTTGCCGCTCCGCCGCCGCCTGCGCCACGGCGCGGGTGATCGCTTGGCGGGTTGCGCCGAGGTTGTCCGCCGCGGCGTGGGCGGTGCGGATGTCTGCCACGCCGTGCCGGGCGTAAAGCATCCGCGCCGCCTCGATCAGCGATGGGATAGGGCGGTAGGGCGCGCGCTCCCACGCCGCCGGGTCCAGCGCCGGGCCGAACGGGGTGGCGCTGGCGATTTCGTTCAGCCGCAATTCGAGCGTGGCGGCACTGGCCTCCATCACCGGGGTCACGCCCGGCAGCATCAGGGGGCGGGCGGCGCTGTCCCGCGTGGCATCCAGAGTGATGAGCAGCGGGATGACCGGGTGGGCGCGGCTGGCGGCGTGGAAGTCGTGCAGGTCAAGGGCGGCGTCCTCGGCCGCCTCGCGGTCTCGCGCGGTGTGACGGCGGCCAGGGCGCACTGTGCAGGCGACGATGGCGCCGCGGGTGAGGATGACGGCATCGATGCGGCGGCGCAGGCGGGGGAGGCGCCAGTCTAAGTGGGTGGTCCAGGGGCCGGGGGGGAACATGGGGTGGAGGGTAGGAAAGGAAGGTTAAGGATGGGGTTTGCTCCGAGCCGCAATGGTGGGTCAGCTTGGGTACTTGCAAATTGCCGAGACCATTTGGCAAGAGGCCTGCCTCTGCCCGATCCTCATTCGAGAGATGGAAAGCTTCCTTGACAGCGTGACTTCCAGCCACAATGTAAAGCTCTCTTTACATGGAGGCTGCCGTGGCTCTCCGTCGTTGTATGATCGAATTGACAAGCTGTATCGTCATGTATGGAGGCGCTTTACTCCTTTCGATTCGACTGCTTGGGCAAGATTTGGCGCCCGGCCCATGGCGGACTGTGGCGGCGTTGCTGCCTATGTTCCCGACTATCGGAGTATGTTGGATCATCATCCGGCAGATACGCCGCGTCGATGAGTTGGAGAGGCAAATCCAGTTTGAGGCCCTAGCGTTTTCATTCGTCTCAACAGCGTTTCTCGCCTTCTCGTATGGTTTTCTTGAAGGTGTTGCGTGGCCGAAACTGTCCATGTTTTGGGTGTGGAGCATCATGGCTCCTTTGTGGCTGCTGGGCCGTTTTGTAGCCGTGCGGCGCTACAGGTGAACAACGATCTGCGCAAGTTACGCCACAAGCGCAACTGGTCTCAGGATGAGCTTGGCAAACGACTTGGCGTGTCACGCCAAACGATCAATGCCATTGAGGCTGGACGTTATGATCCTAGTTTACCCCTGGCTTTTCGTATCTCCCGCCTTTTCTCGCTAAAAATCGAAGATATTTTCAGTGAGCATGTAAAGGTGGTCACAGAATGAAGCGTTATGTCGAGGACTAGAAGCGTTGTCAGCAAGCGTAGGGTAGGCTGCTTGCAGCCCACCATCTGCATGCGGTGAGGTCTCGCCTGCTGGCGTCCGTAGTCTGCGGCATTGGTGGGCTGCGAGCAGCCAACCCCTACGGCCGGTGGTGCCGTGGCGGATCGGCTAAGGTTTGCCGAACTTCGCTTTTGAACTCGCGTCCAGGCTTCATTTCACCGGCACCTCGCCGCGGGTCATGGCGCGATAGAACGGGGAGTGCGGCTGTAGGCTCGGATGCAGAACGAGATCGTGTTTCGCCGGGTTGAAATGGATGTAATCGACGTGAGCTCGGAGGTCGGCTTCGTCGCCGATACTGTGTTCCCAGAAGCGGCGCTGCCGAAGGCCACGTTCTCGCTTCGTGATCCGGGAGCGGGACTGCGCTTCATCGCCCGGTTGCTGCCATGAGAAAAGGCGCTTGATCGAGGCCCAAAGGGCGGAGAAGTTGCAGTCCCCTTCCGGCAGAGTCCAAACAGCAGGCGGGTGGTCCGGGAGCACCATCCACGCATCGATCGCGAAGGCATGACGAACCCGCGTGATGGCAACGGCGCTGCGCAACGCGGCGACGTTTTAGATCAGCCGGTTGCTGCTCCTGTCGGCCAAGTTGACCATGACGAGATAGCACGACCCGCGAACTAGAAGACGGTGGCGTTCAGGCAAGTGGCGCGCGCATGGTCGCCTGAAAACCCTCACCAGGGTGCAGGGCAGCGCCCTGCTATGGCGGCATTGCCGCAGCGATCTCCGCCTCGCTCAGCCCGGCCTCGCGCAGCGCCTCGGCCGTGTGCTCGCCGTAGCCGGGGGCGCCGGTGCGGATGGATTGCACCGTGGCGGAGAACCGCGCCGCCGGACGCGCAGCGCGGATGCGACCTCCCGCCGGGTGGTCCAGCTCCACCACGATGCCGTTCGCCACGATCTGCGGATGGGCGAGCGTGGCGGTGCGGGTCAGCACGGGGGCGCAGGGCACGCCGGCGCGAGTCAGCCGGTCCAGCCACTCGGACGCAGGCCGGGTCCGCAACACCTCCTGGGTCAGCGCCAGCCGCTCGTCGATGTGGCGCTGACGCTGGCCGGGGTTGAGGAAGCGCGGGTCGTCCAGCCAGGCTGGCTGGTCCAGCGCCTGGGTGAGCGCCGTCCACTCGCGGTCGCTCTGCACGGCGACGCTGATGGGGGCGTCAGCCGTCTCGTAGATCAGGTCAGTAAAGCTGGCCGCGTCCTGCTGCGGCAGGTCGTCACCCACGAAGGTCTGGCTGCCCATGTCGGACGCCCAAAGGAATGCCACCACTGCTTCCAGCATGGACAGGCGGACGTGCTGCCCCTCCCCCGTGCGGCTGCGGGCGAACAGGGCGGCGGCGATGGCCTGCGCCGCCACGATGCCGGTCAGCTTGTCGGGCAGGATGGTGCGGACCAGGCGCGGCCGCTCCGCGTCGGACCCGGCCTGCACCGTGGCCAGGCCAGACACCGCCTGCACCAGTGGGTCGTACACGGGCTTCGCGGCATACGGCCCCACTTCGCCGAAGCCGCTGATCGAGACGTAGATGACGGCCGGGGATACGGCGCGGATGGCGTCCTCCCCCACGCCGATGCGGTCGGCCACGCCGGGGCGGAAGTTCTGCACGAATACGTCGGCGTCCGCGGCCAGGCGCAGCAACGCGGCGCGGCCCGCCTCGGCCTTAAGGTCCAGCACGACAGAGCGCTTGTTGCGGTTGTTGTTAAGGAACGAGGCGGATTGGCCGCCGCGGCGGTTAGCGCCGGCGCGGGTGTGGTCGCCGCCACCGGGCGCCTCTACCTTGATCACGTCGGCACCCTGGTCGCCCATCATCATGGTGGCGAGCGGGCCGGAGATCATGGAGGTGAGATCGATCACGCGGATGCCGTGCAACGGGCCGGGCATAAGCTACCTCCGTGTTAGGCGGTCCAGTACAGCAGCGGCGGCAGGTGGACCATCACCCGGCCGCCGCCGCGGGTAAAGCACAGCCAGGCGGTGGCGAGCATGACGCCCGCCACGATCACCGGTTCCGCCGGCGAGCCGGCGCGGCACAGCGGCAGGCCCCAGTTGCCCCGCAGCGGCCAGGCCAGCCGCAGCCCGGCAGGGGTCAGCATGTCGGCTGCCAAGTGGGACAGGTAGCCGACCGCCAGCCCGCACACCCAGCCGCGCCGGGTGCCGAGGTGCAGCAGCAGCGCCGCCATGCCGAAGGCCGCGGCCAGCGAGTGCGTCATCCCGCGATGACCGAAGATGGCGGCCAGCAGGGTGGACAAGGGCCGCGAGCGCTGCCCTACCCAGGATTTCGGGTGGTCAATGTCCGGCAGCAGCGACCCGGCCATGGCCAGGCCAAGCGTCACCGGGTCCCACGGCGGGAGGTGCAGCAAGGGAGCCACGGTAATCCACGCGGCCGCCCCGATTACGACGTGCGAGCGGGCCATCATGCGGCGCAGCTACGCGCGCGCCCGAGTCGCGGCAAGCGGGGTGCTGTTTTGCATGTCGGCGCACGGTGGGAGCAGACCTAGCAGGCTGCGGCAATTCAGGTGCGAGGATTGCGCTGGTCTGGTTCTCTGATCC
>CAXTJU010000036.1:0-34821 GCA_964244655.1 uncultured Acetobacteraceae bacterium
GCCGAGCTGCGCAAGATCATCGACGAGCCGCCGGAGCGACGCGACAGCGGGTGAGGGCGGCCGCCCTGGGACGGCGAGCTGATTTGCCGCCGCCGGGTCCGGGCGATATGACCGGCCATCCTTGCCGGAGCCTGCCATGACCTACCTCGTCGCTGCCGATCTGCCGCAGGCCCCTGCGGGGGAGCGGCTGCGCGCGTTGCTGGCGCGCGCCGGCATCCTGCACATGCCGGGCGCGCACAACGGCATGGCGGCGTTGCAGGCCCGCGCCGCCGGGTTCGAGGCGCTGTACCTGTCGGGAGCGGCGATGACCGCCTCCATGGGGCTGCCGGACCTCGGCATCATCACCGTGGACGAGGTGTGCTTCTTCATCCGCCAGCTCGCCCGCGCCTCCGGGCTGCCGGTGCTGGTCGATGGCGACACCGGCTACGGCGAGGCGCTGAACTGCATGCACATGGTGCGCTGCTTCGAGGAGGCCGGTGCTGCGGCGGTGCACATTGAGGACCAGCTGCTGCCCAAGAAGTGCGGCCACTTGAACGACAAGAAGCTGGCCGACCCGCGCGACATGGCCGCCAAGGTCGCCGCCTGCGCCCGCGCCCGCCGCCACCTGCTGGTGCTGGCCCGCACCGACGCCGCGGCCAGCGAGGGGCTGGACGGGGCGGTGGCGCGCGCCCGGCTCTACGTGGACGCGGGGGCGGACGCGATCTTCCCCGAGGCGCTGCACGACGCCGAGATGTTCCGCGAATTCGCCCGGCGGATGCCGGGCGTGCCGCTATTGGCCAACATGACCGAGTTCGGCCGCACGCCGTTCTTCACCGCCGCCGAGTTCGAGGCGATGGGCTACCGCCTGGTGATCTGGCCGGTCAGCTCCATGCGGGTGGCCGCCAAGGCGCAGGAGGAGCTGTACGCCGCCATCGCGCGCGACGGGGGCACCCACGGCCAGCTCGACCGGATGCAGACCCGCAAGGAGCTGTACGCCGCGATCGACTATCACGGCTACGAACGGCTGGACGCCTCGCTGGTGGCGACCGTCACGCCGGAGGGGATGCCGCAGCGGGGGTGACGGTTTGGATGAACATGCGCTCAGTGCGGTAGGTGATCCAGGTGCGCTGCCCGTTGAAGAAGCCGAGGCCCAGCAGCATGTCGCCCTGGATGGCCAGGGGCGCATCAGACACGCCGAGCAGTGGCTTGGTGATCCGTTCCTTCCCGATCCTCAGCGTCTCGAAGCGGTGCAGGTGCACCGTGAACGGATCGCCCGCGATGCCGCCGACCTGCACATCCGGATCGTCGGCCAAGTCCGCCCGGCTGACGCTCAAGCGCTGAGCCGCTTCCGGAGTCAGCGTGCTGATGGGGGTGCCACTGTCCAGGACGGCGACGAGGGGTTTGCCGTCGATGGCGGCGTCCAGGCGGAGCGCGCCCCGATTCGTCAGTTGCAGCGGCACCTCGACGTGCTGACCGGTCCAGGGCAGGTCGGCGGAGCCGCAGCCCGGCGCGCGCCATAGCCGCAGCCGGTGTGCCGGCAGGTCGAACTCCACGTCGTAGTCGCGCAGCACGTCGGTGCCGATCAGGGCGTTGTCCGCGAGTGGAACCACCGCGACCCGGCGGCGGCTGGTTTGCCCACCCAGTTGCAGCTCGACGGCGGTGTCGAATATCTGGGTCTCGCCCGCCACGCCGGCCGCGCGCTGATCTGCAAAATCCTCGCTGTCCACCACGCCGCCGATGCGGGTGCGCCGGGTCTCAGCCACCTCGATGCGATGCAGCCCCAGCGCTTTCATCGTTTGAAGGCTGAGCACGGACTGGGCTGCTCCGGTGTCGATCGTCAGCGGCGTGTCCACGCCGTTCAGCTTGCCCGTGACCATCAGATGGCCATGCTTGATGACCACCGGCAGGTCGGCGACCTGCTGCAGCTGGCACGTCCCGGCCGCTTCGCCCGAGCAGGCGGCCAGCAGGAGCGCCAGGCTGGCGAGTTGCAACGGAACACCCCACTTTCTGCGCCATGCTTCCCGACCCACGCGAACACCCCGTCTTCATCGGCAGCGAGATTTACCGGGGCTCAACCTACGGCCCGAAGCACCCGCTGGCCATCCCGCGCGTCTCCACCGTGACCGACCTGGTGCAGGCCATGGGCTGGCTCGACCCGGCGGCGTTCGTGCCCGCCCCCATGGCCACCATCGCCGCCGTCACCCGCTTCCACGACCCCGACTACGTGGCCGCTCTGCGCCGGGCGGAGGCGGCCCAGTCGGTCAGCGACGCCGACCGCGAGCGCTACCGCATCGGCGCGGAAGGCAACCCGGTGTACCGCGAAATCTTCCGCCGCCCGATGACCTCCGCCGGCGGCGTCCTGCTCGCGGCGAAGCTGACCCTGCCCGGCGGCACCGTGTACTGCCCCGGCGGCGGCACGCATCACGGCCGGCCGGCCCGCGCCTCCGGCTTCTGCTACCTGAACGACCCCGTGCTCGGCATCCTGGCCTGGCTCGACGCCGGGCTCGGCCGGGTGGCATACCTCGACATCGACGCCCACCATGGCGACGGCGTGCAGGACGCGTTCGCCGATGACGGCCGGGTGCTGACCCTCAGCGTGCACGAGGCCGGCCGCTGGCCGCGCACCGGGCTGGCGGCGGACCGGGCCGGGGGGGCGGCGCGCAACTTCCCGGTGCCCGCCGGGTTCAACGACACCGAGATGCGGGCCCTCATGGATGACGCCATCCTGCCGCTGATGGCGGCGCACCGGCCGGACGCGGTGTTCCTGCAATGCGGCGCCGACGCGCTAGAGGAGGACCCGCTGGCCCGGCTCTCCCTGTCCAACAACGCGCACTGGGCGGTGGTGCAGGCGGTGCGGCGGCTGGCTCCCCGGCTGATCGTGACCGGCGGCGGCGGCTACAATCCCTACGCGGTGGGGCGCTGCTGGGCTGGGGTGTGGGCGACGCTGAACGACATTCCCATCCCGCCCCGCACCACCCCGGCGGCCGAGGCGGTGCTGCGCGGCCTCGTCTACAACCGCGCCGCCGGTCGCAACCCGCCGGAGCACTGGTTCACCACCTTGCGCGACGCCCCGCGGGAGGGCACCGTCCGCCCCGAAATCCGGCAGCTTGCGGCCGGAGCCCTCCAGGAGGCCATCCCCGCATGATCCGCTTGCTGCTGGCCCTGACGTTGGCCCCTTGCCTCGCTTGGGCGCAAGCCGGCCCGACCCAGGCGCAGCCCGAGCTGCCGCGGGAGAAGCTGGCCATCGTGACGCGGGACGGCCAGGCGCACGAGTTCCAGGTCGAGATGGCCATCACGCCGCAGGAGCAGGAAACCGGCCTAATGTTCCGCCCTAGCGTGCCGGTGGATGGCGGCATGCTGTTCGACTGGGGCACGGTGCGGGACAGCTCCATGTGGATGCGCAACTGCCCGGTGGCGGAGGACATGCTGTTCCTCGACCCGGACGGCAGCGTCCACCACATCGCGGAGAACACCACGCCGCAGAGCCTGGCGATCATCCCCTCTGGCGGCCCGGTGCGCGCGACGCTGGAGCTGGCGGCCGGCACGGCGGCGCGGCTGCACATCCGGGTGGGCGACAAGGTGCGGCAGCGCATCTTCGACAACGCCGGGCCTGCTTGAAACTGTGCCCTTCGGCCTCTAGGGTCCACGCCGTGGCGGGGCGTGGCGCAGCCTGGTAGCGCGCCTGTTTTGGGTACAGGAGGCCCCCGGTTCGAGTCCGGGCGCCCCGACCATGTCGTGTTGTCCAGCGCGGGCGATTGACCAGTCCTTGCGCCGGCCATACATCGCAAGCTGCGGCGTTCTGCCGGCCAGGAGTGCGACCCATGCGAGCCCGGATTTTCCAGCGTCCCAAGACGGCCATGCAGTCCGGCGTTGCCGGGACGCAGAATTGGGTGCTCGACTTCGCCCCCAGCCGGGCCGAAGTCAACGACCCGCTGATGGGCTGGTGGGGCCGCGGCGACACGCGCGAGCAGGTCAAGCTACGCTTCGACACCCAGGAACAGGCGGTGGCCTACGCCAAGGCCAACGACATCCCGTACGACGTGGAGATTCCGCCCGCGCCGGCCAAGCACAAGCCCAAGGCCTACGCCGACAACTTCAAGTTCGGCCGCTCCGAGAACTGGACGCACTGAGCCCACCAGGGCGCCCTTAGCTCAGCTGGATAGAGCAACGGACTTCTAATCCGAAGGTCGGTGGTTCGAATCCACCAGGGCGCGTTATGTTATCAATGGGTTAGAGGATAGGAGCTAGGGCGGACACGGAAAATGTCCGCAGAGTGTCCGAAGGAAGGAGGCGATCTGTGCCGTTGTTGGGCGATAGGCTTAAAGAGCTTCAAGCAGCGCAAGATGACGAACAAGCCAAGTTGCTCGTTGCGCAGCAGGCATTTGCGCAGGACCAGGAAAGTAAGCGCAAAGCAAGGATTGTTAACTTCTTCGAGCAAGCTAAAAGAATAGCACAGGAAAGTATTGACGCTGGAAAGATACCGCCGCCTTTTATAACTCCGGTTGAAGTTCCGGGAAACGGAAGTTACACCATTCTCGATGCTACTCATCCCGACCATCATTTGTTTGCGGACTTTAAAACTTGGGCTTGGAGTGAAGGAATGACCGTTGATGGCCAGCACCATCAAGCTGGGCTAAGGTCTGCTGCTAAGTTAATTCTGAAAGCCCAAAAATAATAGACCGAAGATCTAAGGATAGGTAATCTTTCCTCCTATCGCTTTCATAGTCTCTGACACCTGATCGCCCGCCCAAATTAAAGGCGAAGTGGTTGCAGGCGCGCCTATTCCGCCGCCCGTACCACCGCCGGCCCGGCTTCCTCTCCGGCCCCATCATGCAGCAGCAATGCCCAACCCAGCGTGACAGCGCCGGATATTGGCCCCGGGCCGTGCGCGTTCTCACACAGGCGCAGCGTCAGCTCCCGACCACCGCAGCCGGTGCAGCGCAGTCGGATCGCCGCGTCAGCCAAGCTGCGCCCGGCTAGGCCGGATTGCTCGCGCAGCATGAGGCGGACGGGGTGCAACGTGTGGTCGCCGCAGCTGCAGCGGGCGCTGATCCAACGGCCCTCGAAGGTGGCCAGGGTGCAGGCGAGGGCGATGGTGCGGTCGTAGGGCGGGCTGGGCATTGCGGGAACGTAATAGGAACGCTGCGCCGATGTCGAGAGGCCAAGGCAGAACCGCCCCGCCCGGGTCAGGGGCGAGGTGGTTGTAGGCGCGGCGGTGGCGGGCTGGTGTCGCCTACAGCTGCCCAGCCTGGAAGATGTCATACAGGGCGGACAGCGCCGTGGCGTTCAGGCCTGGAACCCGCCGCAAGGTAGGTCCGGATCCGCACTGCGGAGGCCGTGGAGGGGCTTCGCGTGGTGCCCGCCGGCCGTGCGAGCACAAGCGGCTCATAACGCGCCTGCCGACTTCTCCCCCACGCCGGGCCGGACCCGAGGCCGGGTGCGTATCCACTCGTCCACCTCGCTTCCAACCCAAGCGATGGCGCGGCTGCCGATCTGAACCGGCGCCGGAAATGCATTTTTGCGCCAAGCGATCTCGATATAGCGGACGGAGAACCCAGTCGCCCGGGCTACCTCGGGTAGGCGCATAAGCCGCTCGTGCATTAAACCTCTCCGGATTGCCGGCCTTTGTCGGCCGGTCAGTCATACCGCTACGCTCGCCAGCATGTCGCGTAGCAGCAACGCGCCCATGCTGCCGAACAGGTTGCGGTGGGTCGCGGGCAGCCCCGCCTGCAACTGCTGCGACTGCTCTGGCCGCGCGAGGGTACGGCGGCTCATGCCGCCGCTCCCATCGCCATGTCGCGGACCAGGGCCGCCATCATGCGGTCCTCGTGGCACCCTGCCGGGTCGTCCTGCGCTCCGGCCTCCGGCTGCATCCAGGCGGCGAACATCCGGGCGCGGGCGGCGAACCCGGCTTGCGTCGTGGCCTGCATCCGGCAGGCGCGGTCGAGGGTCGCGCTGAGCGTGCGGTCCAGGCGGTTCCATGCCGTCTGCGCCGCCGTGGTGTGCAGCTTGTCCAGCGCGGCCATGCTGGCGAAGGTGGCCACGAACTGGTCGCACGCGGCGATCAGGGCGGCGTCCGGATGAGCGGGTGCGGCTAGGGTGGGAGCCGCGACGGCGGTTGCAGCAAGTCCCGCGAGCAAGCCGCGGCGGGGTGTGGCATGAGTGTGTTCAGCCATGGACTCGTTCTCCGTGAACGGGTTGCGGTTAGGCCGGGCAAGGTGGTGAGACACCTTGCCCGGCTGCTTGTTCCTTGTGGAACGGCATCAAAACTGCCACACTGTAAAGCATGAAAGCAAGCGAAAACGGCATTGAAAATGCCATTGCAGCGGCGCAGGTCAGGGCAGGGCGGGCCTTACTTGGATGGTCGCAGGATCAGCTGGTAGCCGCGAGTGCTGTTCCAAAGCGTACTTTGGCACGGCTAGAGCTTGGCGAAGGTGATCCGCAGCGTCGCACTTTTACGGCAGTCCGAGCGGCCTTGGAAGAGGCTGGTGTTGAGTTTACGAACGGAGATGCACCGGGAGTGCGTTTATACAAAAGAGGTTGAAGATCATGTCTATGTATAAAGTCGGTGATATCGTGGTTTTGAAGTCAGGTAGCCCACCCATGACTGTCATTCAGATTCACAATCCCTCATTCTCGGGTGATGATTTAAGTTACCGAACATCATGGTTTGCAGGAAAAAAGAATGAGACAGCAGTATTTCCCGAAAACGCTCTTGTAGGGGAAAGCAAACAAGAGTGAATTCAGCTAAAGATGTTGCCGAGTGGATGTTGCGCGAAGCTCTAACAGAAAGTGGCTTATCTCAAGAGTATGCCGCTGCTGAGATTTCTGAACGTTTTGGAGAAAGATTTGTTTGCGAAAACGATAACGGCAATTTAGCCATTTCAAAGGATGTTTTGAAGGAGTTTCGTTTCATTAGTGCTGACATCGTTGTGTGGTATCGTAACGAACGCACGTGGTTTGCCCGGGATGGGCGCGATGATCCTGGTCGCCAGCAAGGCTAATTAGCAAGTTGTATCTTCGCTTTAGCCATCACCCACCCGGCAGATACGCCCGGGTCGCAAAACTCCCCGCCTTCACGGCCCCGCCACTTCCGATTCCAGGCTGGCGTTCTTCAATCGGGCCCCGTCCAATTGTTCCCACACCGCCCGGAACGCTGGGCTGTCCCGCGGGGCCTCCGCCCAGTCGTACTTAACACCATCGGGCGGTATCGCGTTCACCACGAAGATCAGCTGCATGTCGGGCGGGGCCCCCGCGTCCCCAAACCGCAGTTTCAGAGCCTCTGCCTCGGTCAAGCCAGGGTACACTGGGCAGATGACCACGTTGGTATTCTTTTCGGTTGTCATGCGGCGCTTTCGATGTTGATGATCTTCACTAACGTTGTCCATGATCCTGCATCCCGTTGGCGAAACCGGCCAAGGTGACGAAGGTAGGTAAGCAGAAAGGTGCCCTGGAAAGTCGAAGATTGCCGGAACTGCGAGAGAGAGTTTGCAGTGACAGTAACGCGGGTCGCCGGCAACTGGATGTAATCGCCAATATTTAGGTCGGACCGCATCACCGTCATAATTGAAATCTCGGCAAAGTCTGAATAGGTTGGCTGACCGATTAGATCGTTGAACTGTATCATCTTCGGCTTCTTGGGCGTCGTGCCGTCGTAAATCGAGAAGGCTTTTTCCTTCAGCACGATGTTGACGCCGCTGTAGGCGCCGCCGACGATCTTGCGGGTCAGGTCGTTCACGAACTCGGCCAACTGCGTCAGCGTGCCGTGGTAGCTGATCTCGTCCCGCGCCTGGATGAGCGAGGCCCGCACATCGACCGACACTGAATACCCGGGGTAGCCCGCCGACAAACAGGCTGTGAGCGCAGGGCCGAGCGGCTTCTTCGCTAGCCAGTTCAGCACGAGGTTTTTCGGCGCGGCCGCGCTCCCCGTCTGCACGCCGAAATAAAACTCCAAGGTCTGCGATGTGCCTACCCAGTTGCCGAAAGCCTGCTGAATAGAGCCAGAGACAAGCAGGCCGGCCTGCGCCGGGTTGGCCAAGGGGAGGCCCTTTTGCATCCCGCCATAGACTTGGATCGTCATCCCGTTGTACTGCGGCGCCTGAGCGATCTCTTGCAACGAGATGCCCCAGATGCGGACGAACGAGTTGCCAACTGGTTGATGGGAAGGTGCAAGCTGGATATCGAGCTCGATGTCCAGCGCGTTCAGGTCCGGCCTGCCATTTGGGAAACTGGTGTAGTTCCGAACCACTTTCCCGGCGGCGTTGGTGATGACGATGGTGTAGTAGCGCACGGCCGGTTTCCTACGCTACCAAGCCAGTGACCGAGACATGCACGCTGCCGCCGGTGCGGTCCTCAATGCGGATCAGCGGCCGCGTGCCGCCGCGGCCCTGCCGGTAGGCGATCTCCTTTGCCCGCCCAGGAGGCGTCATCGGCTCCTCCGGCGCGGGCTCCGACGCGCCGGCCTTGCCCGCGGCTCGAGCTACGGCGGCCTTGCGCGCGGCGACGGCGGCCGGGCTGCTAGGGTTGGGCAGGGGCTCTTCTGGACCGAAATCCTGATCGGCATGAGCAGACCGTTCGTTGATGGCCTTTTGCGTCGCATCCAGCCCGGCATCGTTCGCCGGGTGCAGCTTGGCCAGCGCAGCGGCGCGGCGGGCACGGGCAAGAGTTTCCATTTTCTCGATAAGATTCAGCTCGCTACCGAACAAGTCGAGTGCACGGGGGTTAGGAGCATCGTTGGCCGGAGCGGAACCCACGCCCATGCGGCGGAGGTCATCGACGTATTTGCGGGTTTCGCGGGGGAGGCCGGACTCGTCCCCGCTGGCGGCAAACTCCTTGACGCCGTGGCCGCCCGGGCCCGCGTTGTAGGCGGCTCCGGCCGCCAGGGCGTTGCCGCCGAACTTGGCCAGCATCTGCGCCATGTACTTGGTCGATCCGACCACGTTATCAGCCGTATTGTAGGGATTGACGCCCATCTCTTTGGCGGTGCCCGGCAAAAGTTGGCCAATGCCGATCGCACCCATAGTTGAGACTTTTGCATCGCCCTCGTTGGTGATGCCGCCCTCCAGCTTGAAAATACCCTGCTGCAGGGCGCTGGGCACGCCGAACTGCTTGGCTTGAAGCGCCTCCCAGTCCATTAGCTCCGCGCTGTCCTTGCGGGTGATGGTGGCGTTCTTCCGCCATGTCTCGATCTCGGCTTGAGGGACATCGCCAGTTGAGTTGCCGGCTGCCGGGTTTGAGTCCGATTTGGACGCGGAGGGGAACAGCCCTTCCACCCATGAAGCGGCGTGGGCCACCGCCGCGCCAAATGCCGCAACCCCATCCACCGCGGCCTTCACGTCGGCTTGGAACTTGTCGGTTCCCATGTAGGTGGCCAGGTGGTCGATCCCCTGGCCGAACTCATCCATCCACTCCTTCAGATGCGGGTTAGACAACATCGTCTTGATTGCATCCGCCACCGCATCGGAGAGATGCTCGATCGGCTCGGCAAGGGGTGTCAGGCCCTTGACCAGGACAGTTTCGATCTTGAGGCCGGCGGCGCTCAGTTGGGTGTCTAGGTTCTGCCAGGCGGTCTGCGTAGTGTCATCTAAGCCGTAGGCTGCCACCCCCTTTCGATAGGCGGCCTGGCTTTTATCCAGCGCCCCGTCCGGCTGGGCGGCCGTCCGGCGCAAGGTGTCGATATCGAACAGGTCGGTCAGTCGCATTGCATCGGCGTACTGCTGCGTACCCCCGCCCTGCGTGAACCGCTTGGCGGCCTCCGGCAGCGCCCGCAAGGCCAGCTCCGCAGGGTCCAGCCGGTCCACGTCGGCCGGGCTGATCCCCAGGCTGCTGAAAGCTACGCGCTTGTTCAGGTCCGACTTGGCATCCGCGAACCGTTGCAAGGTCGCATCCGGGTCGAGATACCGCCCATAGTTCAGCCGGAAGGCGGATTGCTCGCCATAGGAGACGCCCACCCCTTGCGCGGACTTGCGGCCGGCAGAGACAGCTTGCGCGAGCCGGTCCAGGCCGAACAAGCTCCCGGCGCCCGTCAGGCCGGCGAAGATTGAACCGATGCCAACCCACTTGACCAGGTCGCGCGTCACGTTGCCCACATTCTTCGCAAGGGCCTTGGAGGAAGCCGCTAGACCGTCAAACTCCTTGCGCAAGCCCACCGCCTGCTTGACGGCTGCCTTCTGCGACGCGGCGGCCTGGACGGCGGCCTTCGTGACAACCGCTGAACCTTGGGCCGCGGCGGTGATCGACTTGTTGACCGCAACGGTTTGGGCAGAGACGGCCGCCCAGGCGGCGGGCTGCGCCTTCACCG
The DNA here is from genome assembly GCA_964244655.1 of uncultured Acetobacteraceae bacterium. GTDB lineage: Bacteria > Pseudomonadota > Alphaproteobacteria > Acetobacterales > Acetobacteraceae > LMUY01. The sequence goes on from CAXTJU010000036.1 coordinate 10,280, forward strand.
CAGCGTTGAACAGGTCGAACTCAGCCTTGAGGTTCTTGAACGCCTGGTCCTGGACTTGGACCTCGATGATGGAGGTTTGCGCCATCTAGAAAACCCTCCGCCGCTTGGTCGTAGGCGTTTCCGTCTCCGTCATCACTTCCACCGTCTCGTTCAGCTCGGGCGTATGATCGCGGGATCCCTGTTCTTCCTCGACGCTGAAAGCGAAGTTGCGGGGCTGCTTCTCCCCCCGCTCGTGCATCAGGGTTTGCGTGTTCGCTGCCCACTGGACGGCGGAGAGCTTCCGCATCTCATCCGCGCTCTCTCGCTTGCGGACGGCATTCTGCGCATCGGCCGCCATGATGTTCGCCGCTGTCACTGGCTTGTCGATGGCAAAGATCAGGGTCAGGAACCCCTTGGCGCGGGACATCTCGCCCACCGCCGTCAACCCATACCGCTCGTGCTGCGCCACAATTTCACGGATCACTTCAGGCTGGTCGTCATAGACGCAAACCTGCCCGCCGGCTGGGATGCGGCGGCGCTGCATCTGCGTGTTCTCGGGCACCAGGAACAGCATCTCGTGATGCTGCCGCGTGACGTTGGCGATATTCAGCTTCACCGCGCGCGGCCCTTGTCCTTATTGAACGGATTCCATTCAGGGTTGAAGCGGGCACGGCGGGGAGGCAGCTTGAACTCGTTCCTCCACACGCTTTGGTCGCCAAAATACTCAGTGACGCTCCGGCCGGACTCGTCGGTTCGCGTGACGGCGCGCAGCTCGCCTGGCTGCAACATAGTCGGTCGAGCGGCTTCCTTTTGCACGTCCGCGAAGATGGTTTTCTCAAACACCTCGAGCACGTCGAGTGGCGCGTCCGCGATGGGCAGGCGCTTGGCCGATGGCACGAACTCTTGCAGGTTGCCGAGCAACCGGCGGCGGTACAGCACGGGGGACTCACCCGGCAGCGCCGGCGGAGCATTCGTGCCCACCGCCTGGAATGCCGAGTCAGCCTTCACCTGCACATCCCGCAGCTTGGCGAACTCGGCCGGCGTCTGCGGCACATTGTCCCGCGCATCGTTGATGCGTTGCTCAAGGCGGGCCAGCTCGCGACGCTTGATTGAGGCTAAAGCTAAGTCGTCAGCAAGGGACACGGGGATGACTCCAAAACAACCGGAAGAGTAAGCGGCCGGCTACCTTGGCGTCATCGGGGAATGCATCTCCCGCTACTTTTGCCGCCGATTCCCTTTTCGCGCCGCAGCCGGTCCAGCAAGCCCGCCGCCCGCTGCTGCTTCAGGATGGTGGCCACGCTTGCAACGGTTGGGTGCTCGCCCGTCAGGATCGGTGCCACCGCCGCGATGAACCGGGGGAGCGGCCCGGCATGGCTGATCTTGGCTGCAGCGAACCGGGGATTGCTTCCCTTCATGGCAGTGTGAAAGTCCCCGGCCAGCGCGAGGCCGAAAGCCTGCCAAGCGGCGCGCCTGGCCGGTTCGCGTGTGACGAGAATGGCCAGTTGCAACACGTCGGAAACGCGCTGGCCAGCGATGGCGTACCGCTCCGCGTGGCCAAGGCTTAACTTAACCGCCCGTGCGTGCATCTGCGCCAGGGTGGCAATCGCGTCCTCCAACTGCTGGCGCGCCACAAGGCACAGCTTCGCTAGTTCCGCGTCGGGCCCGCTGAACACCGCAACCCGGTGTCGGTTGACCTCAAGGCAGCGCGCCAGCTCCTCAATGTCCGCCGGCTCCGGCAGCACCAAGGCGGTGCGGCACCTGGACGGGCCAGGCAGCACCTTCTCGACCAGGATCGCCCGCACCACGGCTGGCGTGAACTCCGGTGACAGATTGGCCATTCAGCCCCCCAGCGCCATCGCTACCATGCGCAGCGCCACCGTCCGCAGCGGCGTGTCCGCCCGATCACCAGCCCGGAAGTCCAGTGCCCCGCCCCATGGGGAGGTGCGGGCCTTCTCCTCGATCATCGCCGTGATCTTGACGCGCCCGGCGGCGATGTGCGCTGCCACCTCCAAAGCCAGTTCGGCGGGATCCTGTTCTTCGTCGGGCCACGGCTGGCCATGGGGGAAGGTGCCCTCCGCCTGCCGCAACAGCACAGTCGGCACCATCGCCAACGTCCCGCCGCGCGCCTTGCAGGACAGGGCCAGCTCCCCAAGCCGCATCGCTATGTTGGGCAACGTCTCGCGGGCGAGCGGCGCAACCTCGAAGTCCACCAGGGTCAGCCCTCGCTCCTCGTACATGTGACGGGCGGCGTAGATCACGGCGGCCATGCCATCGAGACTGACGACCAGGCCCGCAAACACGTAATCGCAGGACGCGGGCAGTGGCACCGGCTCACCCGCCACTGTGAGGCTGGCGGCCCGCACCAGCGCCGGGCGCCGGTCCAGATCCAAGCCCACCAGCACGCCCGCCACGGCGTTCACCAGGTCGTCATGGCCGCCGGGCGCATGGTCCACGCTATCCCGGCCGGAGCGAGCCGTACGGCGCTCCAGGCCCACCAGTTGGGCGCGGAGCCGGGCGTTGTCCAACAGCTCCACCCGGCGGGCGTTCAGCAATGGCAACAGGTCCACGTAGATATCCGACTTGGGCCGGGCGCTCGGTTCGTAGGTCACGCCATGCTCCCGGAACCGCTGCCGGGGCCATTCGCCGCCGTAGCGGTCCCCCACCACGCGGCTGATGCCATAGGATCGCAGCAGCGCCGTGAAGTCCTCCACCACTTGTTCCGGACTGAACGGCGGCCGCGCCTCCCGCACGGCGTCCAGCACCGCCACACCCTCCATAGTCAGGTGGGCAATCCCCAGCGTCATGGCGTCGCTGGCACCGCCGGACGGGTCGCAGAAAGCGGCATAGGTGATGCCCGGCTCTGGCGGCTGGTCGCTGCGGCCCCATGCCGTCACTGCCTCCACCACCTCGCGCGTGACGAAATCGGCCAGGTCGTCGCGGAACTCCGCCCCATACTCCGCCCGTGCCGACTCGGGGTCATCCTCGTACGCTTCCGCGATGATGGCCGGATCAATCCGAGGGTTCATGGCGGCAGTGTCCGCCTTCCACACCAGCACGCGGCCGGCGTCCTGGCCGTAGTGCCGCCGGAAGGTGGCATACAGCTCCCCACGCTTGGCGTAGGGGCTGGATGCCAGCAGCATGACTGATCCGGGGATGCTCGCCATGCCGGGACGGAGGGCGCGCAAAATCTCGGTGTCCGGGTTGGCGCTGCTTTCGTCCTGTCGCCAGAACGCAATCTCGTCGGCCAGCACGGCAGCGAAGGCGTAGCCGCGGGTGGTGCGAAAGCTGGCCGTCGATATCTCGATGACCACACGGTTTGAAAGCGCGATGGCTTCGTTGCTTTCTTCGCGCACCAACTGCTTGAGCATGGGGACGGCGGCGATCAAGCCGGACACGAAGCGGAAGATGGACCTGGCCTGTTGGCGGTTGGCGGCGATCACGGCGATAGTTGCCACTTCGCCCGGCGCCAGGTGCAGCTCGTAGTCTCGGAACACGGCCAGGAACACGGCGATCAGGGCCAGGACGCGGGACTTGCCGCCGCGGCGTCCTACGATCAGGGCTGCCTCGGTGAACGGGGCGGCTGGCGGTGCCTGGCGGCCCGTGTGGGCACGGTAGAGGTCCAGGGCGTCGTCACCCATGGGCAGGGCGAACAGGGCGGCCAGGAACGCCCGCCACGGCTGCCAGGTGTGCCCGCGGAAGTGCGGGGCGAACAGGGCCGGATCGTCCAGGGCCTCAATGATGTTCAGCGTCAAGCGGCGGCCCGCGTGCGGCTGGCAATGTGTTCCGCCAGGGACGGCGGACGGTCGGCTGCGCCCTTCGTGCCCAACTGCTTCAACGTCCGCACCAGAGTGTTGCTCCAAGCGAGATACTGTCGGCTGTCACGCTCCGTCATAGTGCCGCCTGTCAGGGCCGCTTTGCGGTCAAACAGCCATACTTGCAGCGTGAGCTGGGCCGCTCGTTCGATCAGGGCGCGCTGCGTTGCAGACGGCTTCCCGCCGACGTGCGCGGTCAAGTCCGCCCGGGTCTCTCGCACCAGGCGCGCTTCACGGGTGCGTTGATCGAGTTTCGCCAGGATGGCGGGACGGGAATGGGGGCCTATGGCGGGCATTTCCGAAGCAAGATGCGGACACATGGCGGACATCGCAAGCGCGGATCATAAAATAGCAAGCTTTTGCAGGTAGTTGACATGACATGGCACCCGATATGCAGTCAGTGGCATTGAATGCCACGATGCCTGACACGCCCTCGCAATCCAGCGAAGGGTTAGGCCAATCGTAAAGTGTCGTATCGTTGAGTCGTGATCGCCGGAAGCATTGGGAGACGTGAACGGTGTTTCTCATCACTGTCCCCCAAAACCTGATTTGCACTCGCGAACCGGCTTGTCGAAGTAGGCGAGGCTGACGGGAGGGCTGTAGCTCGACCTGGCCGATACGGACCTCACGGCCGGCAGGATGACGCCTTGCAGGTCCAGCCCGGCTCTCAGCCATGCGATGAGAGGCGACCATGATCCGCGCCATTTCGGATCGGTGATCTTCGCAGCTTTGCAGACGAGATCGGCCGCGGTGTCGAGGTATGCTCCGCCGACAATTGCACGTCCGGCATCGGGGCCGCTGGTCTCGACTTTCGGACTGCCATCGGGCTTGCGATCCGCGAGGTGATGCCACCGCTCGCAGGGCTCACCACGGCGTGGATTTTGAGCCGGCTTTGCGCGTGCGGATGCAGGCGGTTTTGCTGCTGCTGTACTGGGAAGTTCAATGAGTAGTTGGGGTGAACGTGGTGCACCCTTTACGCGCACCACGTTCACCCTTTCTGCTTTCGTGGCTGGATTTAATGGGTGAACGTCGTGCACCCTTTCAACCGGTAAAGGGTGAACCTGCTGCACCCTTCTTTCGTCGCTAATGGGTGAACGTCGTGCACCCTTTATTGGGTCTGTGGGGCGCTTGAGGTTGAGCATGTAGACTGACGCGTGCCCTCGGCCGGTGTTGCGATTCACGGTGAGGAAGCCGCCCGCCTCCAGGTCGGGGATCGCTTTCTGGCAGGCCCGGGCTGAAAGGCGGGTATCATCGGCGATGCGGTCGATGGAGGGGTAGCAGCAACCCTTGGGGTCGGCGCGGGCGGCCAAGGCGACCAGGACAGCCTTAGTGGTGGCGGTGAGCCCCTCCCGGGTTGCCAGGGCCCACAGCAGTGGCGCGAAGCCGCCACGGGCATGCTCACGGCTACGAGGCGGCGCGTCGCCTTCGGTCATGCTGGTTCGCGAAACGAGGTGGTCCGGCCATCGAACAGGAGGGGGATCGTCTGTGGCGATCCGTCCCGCACCTTGGCCAGGATCAGTTCGGCCTTGCCTTTCATCGCCTGCCTGGCGTCCTCATTCAGCCGGAGGCGCGAGTCGAACCGCTCCCTGGTCTCCCCAGGGTTTTGTTCAAGGTTGCCAGTTGGGAGGTAGTATTCGCCGCGGTACACAAATGCGACCACATCGGCATCCTGTTCGATCTCACCGGCCTGGCGGAGGTCCGCAAGCGTCGGTCGCTTGTCCTCCCGACTCTCCAGGCCGCGATTGAGCTGGGCCAAGGCAAGCACCGGAACCTCGAACTCCTTCGCGAGCTGCTTCAGCCCATTCGAGATCCTGCCGATCGCCGCGGTGGCGCCGTTCTTCACGTCGGCATCTTCGGGCCGGACGATGTGCAAGTGGTCGACCACGATCAGACCAAGCCCATGCCGGCGCCGAGCCATGCGGGCTTTCAGTCGGATGGCACCCATGCTCAGGTTGCTGCAATCCTCGATTGACAGCGGCAGGTCCTGTAGATCTCGCCGGGCCAGGATGATGCGCTCAACGTCCGACTGCGCCAACCTACCCCGCTTGATCGCCTCAAGGGGAACCTGCGCCAGCCCGGCGAGCATCCGCCGGCCAAGCTGCTCCGCTGACATTTCGAGGCTGATGAACAGCACACCACGCTTGGATTCGCCGGCGGCGTGTGCACTGCGGGCAGTGATGGCAACTGCCGTGCCAAACTGCATTCCGAGTGCCGACTTGCCCATACCGGGCCGGCCGCCCAGGACGATCAGGTTCTGAGGCTCAAAGCCACCGAGGGCGTCATCGACGGTTCGCATGCCGGTGGACACGCCAGCCATGACACCGCCCTGCATGGCCCGCTCCATGGCTCCAATGGCCAGGTCCATGGCATCGTTGGATGGTATCGCCTTGCGATCGGTTCCAGCTCCGGCGACCACGGCGTCCAGGCGGTCTATCATCGTCGTGACCAGCCGGGCTGGGGGGTCGCCCGATGCGGTCGCGAATGACCGGTTTACCAGCTCCTCACCGAGATCGATCAGCTCTCGGCGTTGCCAAGCGTCGTGGATGGCCCGGCCATACTCCCCGGCGTTGATGATGCCGACCATGGCGCCGAGCAGCTGCGCGAGGAAATCGAAGCCGCCCAACGTCGCGGCGTCCGGGTCGCCCTCCCACCAAGTGCGGAGTGCGATCGGATCGGCTACGCCGCCGGCCAAGATGCGCCGGGTTGCCTCCTTGTAGATGCGACCATGCGCTGGCTCTGCGAAATGCTCAGGCCGGAGGAACTCGACCACGCCGTGCAGCGCCTTGCCGTTAGCTAGGATGGCGCCCAGCAAGGCATGCTCTGCCTGTAGGTTTGTGGGCGCCCGCCTCTGCGATATCGCAAAAAGGCCGCCGCGCCCGCCATCCGTAGCGGGAAAATCGTTCATTCCGCCACTTCCAGATGCAAAGCTGGCTGCGTCTCAGGTCCAGCCTGGCAATAGAGGTGGGCAAGCTGGCGCAAGGCGGAACATATAGCCCCGGCATCCTCCAGGGCCTCAGCAAGTGTCGGTGGCTGCTGCTCATACTGAGCAATGACGGTAGCTAAATGAGCTTGCCGCGTCGCATCGACGGGGCCGATAGGATTGAGCATGTTGCATCCGTTTCATTGGACGCATCGACAGTTGCGAAGCCGGACTTGCGGAGCTATCAGTCTGTTGCCGCTGGACTGATGGCTATGCCTTCCAGACCCCCGCACGCCGATCGCGCTGCGGGGGTCTGTGTCAGGCGGCGGTTTTGGCAGGACGCCCGCGCTTCGGCACGTCGTGCCGGCGCTCGTGCGTCAGCAACCAATCTCGCGCCTTGGCGGAGTCGTACAGCCGGGTCATGCCCAGCTTGATAACGGGGAGGCCGGCGCGCTCCCACCGGATCACGGTGCGCTCCGAGCGTCCTAATTCGGCGGCGAGTTGGTTACGGGTGAGAAGGCCGGCGAGAACGCTGGCAACGGTCGGTTCAGTGTGCGGCTGCATTGCGGGTCTCCTGTCAATCGCAGTGACAGGGGCAACTTAAACAATGACAGGAGCCGTTTCCTTATCGGGCAGCGGATGTAAATCAGACAGCGCCTGATTATGCCATCTGATTTAGAAGTCCTGCTTACCGCGCCGCCGCTTATGCTCAGCGGGAACGTTCTTCATGGCGACTCTCATCTGCCTGTCGGACGCACCAATCGATTTGGCGCACTGAGGAAATGCATCTTCCTCCCGCTTAGGAGGGGGCTCACCGCGTTCTGCGGCGCCTCGATAAAAACTCAGCATCCAACTATCCACGGCAGCCTGTCCGGGTCGCTTGCTGGAAGATGCAGGTGGCGCAAGCATTGGAGCTTCAGCTTTGTCGGGCCCTGCAAGCTCTCCCTCAATCGTCTTTATCTCTGTCGCAGGCGATGTACCATTCAGCCAGGGAGGTGGTGGCTGCTGCCGGACAGCGAACCATTTTGCGGCAAGCGGTTTAGTCGTGAATACATTACCTGGAGATATGCAGGTCATCTGATGGGCGTAAAGCCGTATGCGGGACCGCCAAGTGTCGTGCATCGCCACAGCCGAAATGTAAGCTATCGAGGGTCTATCCGGAGGGCCAAACTCGCCTAATCGGGCAGATGTTAGCAATTCCCGGAGTGCGTCCTCACGCCGCACTTCGTCGCGCGCGAGGCTGCCAGGAACCAAAGCATACCAATCTGCTATGTCGGCAAATGAGACCAGCCGAAGCCAGTAGATAGCCCTTTCCATCTGATAATGCCTCTGAGCGGGGCGAGGCTTGGCTGGTGCCCTCACGCCCCCCGCCGCATCGGCACCACATCCGCCCCGGCCTTGCCGGCACCCGTCACCACTGCCCCCACGCGCTCCGTGGCGGCCCGCAGCGGGTCATCCATCAGGTGGGCGTACCGCTGCGTCGTGGCCGCCTGCGTGTGCCCCAGCAGCGCGCCGATGATGGGCAGGGACAGCCCGGAGCTGGCGAGGATGCTGGCGTAGGTGTGGCGCAGATCGTGAAGCCGCACCGTGGGGTGCCACTCCATGACCGGCCTGCCCTTGGCGTCCAGCACCGCGTTGCCCTTGGCGTCCAGCTTGGCCATCTCGACCGCCAGCCCCGCCGTCTTGCTGACGCTGGCCCATGTGCGCTTCACGTCGGTCAGGTGCGACCAGGCGGGCTTGCCTTTGGCGTCCAGGGGCGGATGCAGGGACGTGGGGAACAGGAACGGGCAACCCTCCTTGGCCACCGCCTGCATCCCGGTCAGCAGCATGACGGCGGGGGCGCTGAGGGGCACCCGGTGGGATTTTTTCGCCTTGGTATGGGCGGAGGGCTTCACCCACACGCCCGCCTCTAGGTCGAACTCGGACCACTTGGCCGCCAGCGTCTCGCCCCGGCGGGCACCCGTCAGCATGAGCAGCCGGATCGCATCGGCGCTGCTGCGCTGCTTGCTGGCGGTCAGGGCGTCCGCCAGCGGTCCGATCTCCGCCGGCGACAGGAACCGCTCGCGCCGGTTCTCCGGGTTGCGCGCTACACCCTTGCACGGGTTGTCCGCCCGCCATTCCTCCGCGGCGGCAACGCCGAACATCTTGGACACCAGGGCCAGAGTGCGGTTGGCCGCGATCGGGGCGGTCTTGCTGATCTCCCGGTGCATCGCGGCGATGTCCGTCCGGCGCACGTCCGCCACCCGCAGCTTGCCCAGGCGGGGCAGCACGTGGTTTGCCAAGATGTTCGCATCGCCTACTTGGCTGGTCTGGCGCTTGCGGGGCAGGTGGGTGTCTTTGTACAGCCGGGCCAGGTCCGCCACGGTCGGGGCAGCGCGTTGCTCATGGCGCTCGCCCATCGGATCGCCGCCGTTGTCCACCTCCCGCTTCAGCTCCTTGGCCTTGTCCCGGGCGGCGCTGGCCGACCAGTCGGGGAAGGAGCCGATGGTATAACGGCGCTCCCGCCCGGCGGCGCGATAGTTCAGGATGAAGGCCCGCGCACCGGCCGACGTGATGCGGACGCCAAAACCCTTCACGTCGTCGTCGTAGGTGATCCGGTTGCCCGCGGCGGGCGCTGCCATCGCCCGCACCATCTTGTCCGTGACCCGCTCCGCCATAGTCCGATGCCCCTTGTGTCCGCGCCGTGTCCGTGCGGAGAGTCGCTCTAGGTGGCATCCCGTGTCAAGCGTTGTCAGATGATGTCAGGCTTACAGCGTTCCAAAACAATGGGTTGATGTAAAAACCGCGCGGACACGAGATTTCAGCAATGCGGCCGGCAGAGACTTCTAATCCGAAGGTCGGTGGTTCGAATCCACCAGGGCGCGCCATAGCGCCAGCAGCAAGCGGCCGCGCGCCGCTGCTCAACTGGTTAAGTGTTTGGTAATCCTCCCCGGCTAGGGTGCCGCGCCGATCCGGGCAAGCTTACCAGGGAACAGCATCATGGCCGACAAGCCGAAGGACGCACCGCCATCTCACATGCCGTCTGAGCAGCCCGCCAGGCCGCCAACGCCGCCCCCGCGCATCTCGGAGGCTCTAGTCGAAACCGCCAAGGCATCCCACTGACATTCCTGACCCGGCGGCCTCCCCTGCTGCCGCCGGGTCCGCGGCGAGGCAACATGGAACCAAACTGCAGGACGGTGTAGGATAGGCCACCGCGCGCCGGGCTGGCCGGGCAGGGCCGCGCCCACCATCCGAGGCTCCCATGCTCACCGGCGACATCCGCAACCAGGTTGACCAGATCTGGAACAGCTTCTGGTCCGGCGGCATCGCCAACCCGCTCGAAGTCATCGAGCAGATCACCTAATCTGCTGTTCATCCGCCGCCTGGACGAGCTGCATACCCTGGAGGACCGCAAGGCCGCCCGCGCCAGCCGCCCAATGCAGCGGCCCATCTTCCCCGAAGGCTCCGACGCGCGGCCGCTCCTACGAGGTCCTCCGCTGGTCCCGCTTCAAGCACATGGCGGCGGCCGAGATGTTCACCGTGGTGGGCGAGCACGTCTTTCCGTTCCTGCGCACCCTGGGCGGCGACGGCTCCACCTATGCCGGCCACATGCGCGACGCCCGCTTCACCATCCCCACCCCCGCCCTGCTTGCCCGCGTGGCGGACATGCTGGACCGCCTGCCGATGGAGGACCGCGACACCAAGGGCGACCTTTATGAATACATGCTCGGCAAGATCGCCACCGCCGGGCAGAACGGCCAGTTTCGCACCCCGCGGCACATCATCGCGCTGATGGTGGCGATGACCGCGCCCACCCCGCGCGACGTGATCGTGGACCCGGCGTGCGGCACCGCCGGGTTCCTGGTCGCCGCCGGCGAGCACCTGCGCGAGCACCACCCGGCGCTGCTGCGCGACGACGCGCTGCGCCAGCACTTCCACAGCGGCCTGTTCCACGGCTTCGACTTCGACGCCACCATGCTGCGCATCGGCAGCATGAACATGATGCTGCACGGCGTGGAGAACCCGGACATCCGCCGCCGCGACAGCCTGGCGCAGGACCACGCGGAGGAGGCCGGGCGCTACACGCTGGTGCTGGCCAACCCGCCCTTCGCCGGCTCGCTGGACGCCGAGACGGTGGCGCGCGACCTCGTGGCCATCGTCAAGACCCGCAAGACCGAGCTGCTATTCCTGGCCCTGGTGCTGCGCCTGCTGAAGCCCGGCGATCGCGCCGCGGTGATCGTGCCGGACGGCGTGCTGTTCGGCAGCAGCAAGGCGCACCGCGAGCTGCGCCGCATGCTGGTGGAGGACCACAAGCTGGACGGCGTGGTGTCGCTGCCGTCCGGCGTGTTCCGCCCCTATGCCGGCGTCTCCACCGCCATCCTGCCGTTCACCCGCACCGACAGCGGCGGCACCGACGGCGTGTGGTTCTATGACATGCAGGCGGATGGCTGGAGCCTGGACGACAAGCGCCAGCCGCTGCTGCCGGAGCCCAAGCTCGGCCCGGCCCCGGCGGACGCCTTGACCGAGGCGGAAGCCGCCCGCAACGACCTGCCGGACGCCCTGGCCCGCTGGCGGCAGCGTGACGCCGCGGAGCGCCAGCGCCCCCGCACGGCGCGCAGCTTCGTGGTGCCGCAGGCGGAGATCGCGGCGGCCGGCTGGGACTTGTCGTTGAACCGCTACAAGGAGGTGGAGCGCGAGGCGGTGGCGCACCGCTCGCCGCGCGACATCCTGGCCGAGCTGGGCCGGCTGGAGGACGAGATCAGGGACGGGTTGGCGGCGCTGCAGGCGATGCTGGGGTGATGGGGCGCCAACAACCTTTCCCGATGCCTGCCTTGGGCTGCACGGCTCCACCCTCCTCAAGCGATGAACTGCTACTTGGCCGGTGCGAGAACCTGCGGCGAAACGACGATCGAGCCGGCTTGGAAAATGATCTGCGCCGGCGGGCTGTTCTGGCCGATTTTGAAGCCGAGGCCCCCAGCGATGGCGGCGACCACGCCCAGCAGGATGCGATGTTGTGCGGGGTCTCCCAAAGCCCTTGCTTAGCTTTCAGGTCTAGACCAGACCGCATGACATCCACCTTCAGTTTGGGTTCCTCGTGGTTGGTCAGGAGCATGGCCTTATTTCGCGGGCTGGGCCACGACGCCGGGCGCCAATTGGATGATGATGGGCTGCGCTGGCGACGTGGCTCCCAGCTTGTAGCCGACCAAGCCGGCCAGGGTTGCGACGATGCCAGACAGGGCAGCACCCATGATGACCAAGTTGCGCGGCGTCTCCCAAAACGACTGCCTGGTCTTCAAGGCGAGGTCTGCGCGCATGATGTCGATCCTCAATTCGCGTTCTTCATCGTCCGAGATAGGCACGGCGTTGCTTCCAGGAGAGTGCTTATGCCGCATCGTAGCAGAAACCCGGCGAGGCCGGCATGGCAGGCCAAGGCTGCCCTTGCCGGCCTCCAGCCGATCGTCCAATCATGGCCGGCACAGGTCGCCGAGCTGGACGGGGCTGCCATCGCCCTTCCCCCATCGTCATGGCCGGACTTGATCCGGCCACCCACGCGGAGGCCGCAAATGACGTCAGCCGGCGCGGACGCTCGTTTCCGCCGGCAGATCTCGGTTGCGTCCCTCCGGTGTGGGTGGCCGGGTCAAGCCCGGCCATGACTGTGGAGAATCGGGGAACGCTGGCGTGCTAGCGGGCTGGGCAATGGTGCCGTTTGACGAAATTCTTGCCGACGAAACGGGTGGGAATATCAAAACTCCTCAATCGGAGTTCGCGCCTACGGGCCGCTTCCCAATCGTCGATCAGGGTAAGGGTCTGGTTGCTGGCTTCACAGATGAAGTCAGCCGGCTTTGCAGGAGCAACGGCCCTGTCATTGTCTTTGGCGATCACACGCGAGCAGTGAAGTTTGTCGATTTCCCATTTTGCCTGGGGGCAGACGGCACAAAAATTCTTAGACCGCAGGGTGGGGCTGACCCGAAATTTCTATTCCATTACCTTCGTTCGATTGATTTGCCCGAAGCAGGTTACAGTCGATACTTCAAGTTTCTGCAGCGCATTGACGTTCCGCTACCACCAACAGCAGAGCAACGCCGCATCGCCGCCATTCTCGACCAGGCCGACGCGCTGCGGGCGAAGCGGCGGGCGGCGCTGGCGCAATTCGACGAAATGGCACAAGCGATCTTTACAGAGATGTTTGGCATTCTCCGCTCAAACTCGGCAGGTTGGCCTGAGTGCTCAGTGGCGCACTATGTTCTACAGTTTCAAGGCGGTAAAAGCATCGAAGCAGATGGCGATGAGAACTTGGCAAAGCACCGCGTTCTAAAAGTGAGCGCTGTAACAAGCATGAGCTTCCAGCCAAAGGAAAGTAAACCGCTTCCCGATGGATATACACCAGCAGAAGAGCATTTTGTTCGGCCTAGCGATCTTCTATTTAGCCGGGCGAACACGATTAGCCTTGTCGGGGCCGTCGCCTACGTAGGAAACGCGCCATAGAATCTTTTGCTGCCAGACAAGCTGTGGCGTTTTGTATGGCGCGAACCGGTGATGGTGGACCCACTATTTGTTTGGGTGCTGTTTCAAACGCCTACAATCCGAGAGGAAATTGGCCGCAGGGCAACCAGTACGAGCGGCTCAATGAAAAACATCTCTCAAGAGAAACTCTTGGCGATGAGGACGATCCTGCCGCCACTACCATTGCAACAAGAGTTCAGCCGACGTTACTGTGCGCTAGATGCCATAAGAACGACTCAAGCAAAGAGCGCCGAGGATTTCGACTCCCTCTTCGCCTCCCTCCAACACCGAGCCTTCCGCGGGGAACTCTGATGTCCCAGTTCGGCTTCCTGCAACCCGAGTGGCCGGACATCTTCGCCGCCGCCGCGCGCGCCGAAACCCACACCCTCGCCGACCCGAGCGCCGCCGGGTTCTACGCCCGCCGAACGCTCGAACTCGCCATGGCCTGGCTCTACCGCGCCGACCGCCGGCTCACCCGGCCGTACCAGGACACCCTCAGCGCCCTGGTGCACGAACCGAGCTTCCGCGCCGCCGCCGGGGAGGCGATCTTCTACAAGGCGCGCTTCCTCAAGGACATCGGCAACAAGGCGGTGCACGGCGACCAACCGTTCACCGAAGGCCAGGCGCGCACCGCCACCGGCGAGCTGTTCCACTTCGCTTTCTGGCTCGCCCGCACCTACGCCCGCGGCGACAAGCCCGCCGGCGCGCTCGCCTTCGACCCGGCGAAGCTGCCCCGCCCCATGGCGCAGATCGCCCGGCTCACCCTCGACCAGCTGCGCCAGCGCGAGGCCGAGCTGCACCAGCGGGACCAGGCGCTGGCGGACTCCCGCGCCGCCCACGCCGAAGCGGACGCGGAGCGCGCCCGCTTGCAGGCGCAGGTGGCCGCCCTGCTCGCTGCCACGGCGCCCGACACGCACGACTACGGCGAGGCTGCCACCCGCGACGCCTTCATCGACCTCTATCTGCGCGAGGCCGGGTGGGACCCGGACGCGCCGGACGTGGCCGAATGCCGGGTCACCGGCCTGCCCATCCCCTCCGGCGCCGGCCGCGCCGACTACGTGCTGTGGGGCGACGATGGCCGCCCGCTCGCCGTGGTGGAGGCCAAGGCGACCCGGCACGACGCGCTGCGCGGCCAGCAGCAGGCCAAGCTGTACGCCGACGCCCTGGAGGCCATGCACGGCCAGCGCCCGCTGATCTACTGCACCAACGGCTACGAGCATTGGCTGTGGGACGACGCCGCCTATCCGCCGCGCCGGGTGCAGGGCTTCCACAAGAAGTCCGAGCTGCACCTGCTGGTGCAGCGCCGCGGCACCCGGCGGCCCCTGGCGGACGCGGTGCCGAACCCGGCCATCGTCGAACGCCACTACCAGACCCGCGCCATCCGCCGCGTCGCCGAGACGTTCGAAGCCGACCGCCAGCGCCGCGCCCTGGTGGTGATGGCGACCGGCGCGGGCAAGACGCGCACCGTGATCGCGCTGGCGGACCTGCTGATGCGCTGCAACTGGGCCAAGCGCGTGCTGTTCCTCGCCGACCGCACGGCGCTGGTGAACCAGGCGGTCGCCGCCTTCAAGGCGCACCTGCCCGACTCCGCCCCGGTGAACCTGCTGACCGACAAGGCGGCGGAGGGCCGCGTCTTCGTCTGCACCTATCCCACCATGCTGCGCTTGATTGACGGCAGGCCCAGTGCTGGAGAGGGGGGCGAGCAGCGTCGCTTCGGCGTCGGCCACTTTGACCTAGTGATCGTCGATGAGGCGCACCGCTCGATCTACCGCAAGTATGGCGCGATCTTCGACTGGTTCGACAGCCTGCTGGTCGGCCTCACCGCCACGCCGCAGGACGAGATCGACCGCAACACCTACAGCCTGTTCCAGCTCGAAACCGGCGTGCCGACCGACGCCTACCCGCTCGCCGACGCCGTGAAGGACGGCTATCTGGCGCCGATGAAGGCCGTCTCCGTGCCGCTGAAGTTCCAGCGCGAAGGCATCCGCTACGACGAGCTGCCCGAGGACGAGCAGGAGGCGTGGGACGCGGCGGAGTGGGGCGAGGAGGACGGCCCGCCCGACAGGGTGGACCCGGCGGCGGTGAACAAGTGGCTGTTCAACGCCGACACGGTAGACAAGGTGCTGGAATGCCTGATGACCCGCGGCCAGAAGGTCGAGGCCGGCGACCGCTTAGGCAAAACCATCGTGTTCGCCAAGAACCACGACCATGCCGTTTTCATCCAGCAGCGGTTCGATGCCAACTACCCCGCCTTGAAGGGCAGCTTCGCCCAGGTGATCGACTTCCAGGCGTACAATGCGCAAAGCCTGATAGACAGCTTCTCCCTGCCGGCCAAGGCCCCGCACATCGCCATCAGCGTGGACATGCTGGACACCGGCATCGACGTGCCGGAGGTGGTCAACCTGGTGTTCTTCAAGCTGGTGCGCTCGAAGACCAAGTTCTGGCAGATGGTCGGCCGCGGTACCCGGCTGCGCCCGGACCTGTTCGGCCCCGGCCAGGACAAGCAGTTCTTCACCGTGTTCGACTTCTGCCAGAACCTGGAGTTCTTCAGCCAGGACGCGGAGGCCACCGAGGGCAGCACCGGCGACAGCCTCTCCGCCCGGCTGTTCAAGACCCGGCTGGACCTGCTCGGCGCGCTGGGCGAGGGGGATTTGCGCCGGGACGTGGCAGGGCTGCTGCACGCCGAGGTGGCGGCGATGAACCCGGCCAACTTCCTGGTCCGCCGCCATCGCCGCCTGGTGGAAACCTACGCGCAGCCGGAGGCCTGGGCGGCGCTGGACGAGGCGGCCCGTCACGCCCTGGCCGAGAGCCTCGCCGGCTTGCCGAGCGAGCGCCCGCCGGAGGGGCTGGAGGCCAAGCAGTTCGACCTGCTGGTGCTGAGCTTGCAGCTTTGCGTGTTGGGGCAGCGCGCCGGGTTCGCCAAGCTGAAGCAGCGCGCCATGGAGATCGCCGCCGCGTTGGAGGAGCAGGGCAGCATCCCCGCCGTGCAAGCGCAGATGGCCTTGATCCAGGAAGTGCAGGCGGAGGCCTGGTGGCAGGACGTGACCGTAGGGCTGCTGGAGGAGGTGCGCAAGCGGCTGCGCGGCCTGGCGGGCCTGATCGACCCGGGCCAACGCCGGGTCATCTACACCGACTTCACCGACGAGATCGGCGAGGGCGTCGAGGTGGCGTTCGGCCGCTTCGCGCCACCGGAGGCGTTCGAGAAGTTCCGCGCCAAGGTGAGGCATTTCCTGTTGCGCCAGCAGGACCACGTGGCGGTGGCGAAGCTGCGCACCAACCGGCAGCTGACGCAGACCGACCTCGACGAGCTGGAGCGGATGCTGCGCGACAGCGGCGCCGGCACGCCCGACGACCTGGAACGCGCCAAGGCGCAGGCCGCCGGGCTCGGGCTGTTCGTGCGCTCGCTGGTCGGCCTGGACCGGGCCGCGGCCAAGCAGGCCTTCGCCGCCTTCCTGGCCGGGCGGACGCTGACGGGCAGCCAGATCGAGTTCGTGGACATGGTGGTGGACGAGCTGACGGAGAACGGCGTCATGGAGGCGGGGCGGCTTTACGAGCGGCCTTACTTACACCGACCTGATCGCCACTGGCGTGGAGGACCTGTTCACGCCCGAGGCGACGGGTGCGTTGTTCGGGGTGCTGGAAGATGTCCGCAAACGGGCGGCGGCGTAGGTCGGGGCTCTGCCCCAAGCCCCGCTAGAGGACGGGGTCCTCTGGACACCCTCATGCATAGGGGTGAAAGGCAGCGCCCTGCGCTGCTGGGCAGCCACGCCCCGCGCCGCCCCGACCTCGCGCGCCCTCCCGCACCCCTCCATGAACTCCGCCAGCTGCGGCCGCCGCTCCAGTTGCAGCGCATACAGCCGGTGCGCCGCGGCCACCAGCGCCCCGCCCCGCCCCAGCGCCGCGTCCCCCATCTCGATCAGCCGCAAATTGGGCCACGCCTTCTCACGGATGGCATGGACCGCGGCCAGCACCGTGGCGGCGTCCTGCTCGGGCAGGGCCTGCGCGATCAGCAGGGCCATCGCGGCGGTGGAGCGGGAGATGCCGGCGTGACAGTGCACCAGCAGGTGCGCCTGCGGCCGCGGCTCGGCCAGCAGGTCGCGGCCGAACGCCAGGATCTGCGCCACGTCGTCCGGCTGCGGCGCGATCATGCCTGGCGTGTCCTCGATCACGTCGTCGAAGCGCAGCTCCAGCTTGGCGTGCTCGCCGAACGCGCCGAACGCCTCCGGCACGGGTGCCGCCGGGTCCAGGATGGAGAGCACGTGGCTGGCGCCGAGGCTGGCATGGCCGTCCAGCTCCGCAATGCCGCAGACGGTGAGGCCGAAGGGCAGCAGTTGGCTGATCATGCGTGAGCTTAGCCCGGGGCGCTGCCCCGCGTCACATGCGGCGCAGCAGCCAGCACGCCAGCAGGGCGGAGGCGGCGGCCAGCGCGAACGGCGCGCCGGGGAACGTCACTGGCAGGCCCTTGGTGGTGAAGGCGTAGAACAGCCCGGCGGTGGCCAGCGGCGCCGCCACCGCGGTCAGCCCCTCGACGGCGGCCAGCAGGCCCTGCATCTCGCCCTGGGTGTCCACGGCGCCCTTGCCGGACACCATGGCCCGCACCGAAGGGGTGGACAGGCCGCCAAGCGCGATCAGCATCACCGCCGGCAGCATGGTCCAGCCGGCCAGCGCCAGGGCCAGCACGCCGTAGCCGGCGGCCCCAGCGACGTAGCCCAGCACCGCGGTGTTCCGCTCGCCGAAACGCCCGGTGACGTGGCGCAGCAGCAGCCCCTCCACCACCGCCTGCGACAGGCCGACGGCGGCCAGCAGCAGCCCGTTCAGCTGCGGCCCCCAGCCGAAGCGGTAGCCGGTGAACAGCACCAGGCTGCTCTGCACCGCCGCCAGCCCGACCCAGGTGCAGGACCACGCGACCGCGAGCCGCCCCAGCGCCCGGTCCCGCGCCACCACAGCCAGCAGCTTGAACGGGTTGGCGCGCGCCCAGGTGAGCGGGCGGCGGTTCTCCCGCACCAGGCTCTCCGGCAGCACGAACAGGCCGAAGCACACGTTGGCGAAGGACAGTCCGGCGGCGATGAGGAACGGCAGCCGCAGGCTCCAGTGCCCGGCCACCCCGCCCAGCGCCGGGCCGATCACGAACCCGGCGCCGAAGGTCGCGCCGATCAGGCCGAACAGCCGCGGCCGGTCCTCCTTGGAGGACACGTCGGCGATGTAGGCGGTGGCGGCGGCGACGTTGGCGGAGGTGGCGCCGGCCACCAGCCTGCCTGCGAACAGCCACCACAGGTTGGGCGCCAGCGCCAGCAACACGTAGTCGCAGCCGAGCCCGGCCACAGAGGCGAGGATCACCGGGCGGCGGCCGAACCGGTCGCTCAGCTCGCCCAGCAGCGGGGCGGCGAAGAACTGCACCATGGCGTAGGCCGCGATCAGCGCGCCGACCCAGGGGGCGGCCTTCTCCGGCGGCAGGTGCGCCAGCTGCTGCACCAGGCCGGGCACGATGGGCGCGATGATGCCGACGCCGAGGGCGTCGAGGCCGAGGGTGATGAGGATGAAGGCGATGGACGCGCGGGGCCGGCTGGTCATTGCCGCTTAAATGGTCCTGTCGTGCAGGATTGTCAGCAACGCGGCGGTCGGGCCGCCGTTCACAACCTGTGACCCGGCTGCCGCCCCTGCTGCGCTTCCTGTTGCTGTACGGCGCGTTGTTTGCAGCTTTCGGCGTGGCCTCGCCGTTCCTGCCGGCGCTGCTGCTGCAGGACGGGCTCACCCCGGGGACGCTCGGCATCGTGCTCGCGGCGGGCACGGGCATCCGCCTGCTAGCAGGCCCGCTCGGCGGCCGGCTGGCGGACCGGACCGGCCGCGCGCCGCTGGTGCTGGCGGGGTTCACCGCGGCGGCGGCGGTCATCGCCCTGGGCTACGTGCCGGCGCGCGGCCTGCCGCTGCTGCTGCTGGTCAGCGTGGCGCACGCGGCGGTGCTGGCGCCGCTGACGCCGGTGGCGGACGCCCTGGCGCTGGGCTCGGCGGACCGGGGGGACTTCCCTTATGGCTGGGTGCGCGCCGCCGGGTCCGCGGCGTTTATCGCGGGCACGCTGCTGTCCGGCCAAGCGGTCGGGTGGGGCGGCCTCGGGATCATCCTGTGGCTGAACGCGGGCCTGCTGGCGGCGGCGGCTGGCGTGGCCGGGCTGCTGCCCAACCGGGTGGCAGGGACCGCGCCCGGCGAGCCTGCCGCGCAGGGCGGCGGCTTCGCCACCTTGCTCCGCATCCCGGTGTTCGTGCGGCTGATGCTGGTGGTGGGCCTGATCGGCGGCAGCCACGCGCTGCATGACGGCTTTGAGGTGATCCGCTGGCAGGCGGCGGGCTTGTCCGCCAAGCAGTGCAGCCTGCTCTGGGCGATCGCGGTGGCCTCCGAGGTGGCGGTGTTCCTGGCGCTCGGGCCGTGGCTGCAGCGCCTCGGCCCGGCGCGCGCCCTGGTGCTGTCCGGGCTTGCGGGCGTGGTACGGTGGAGCACGGCGGCGCAGACGGCCTGGTTCCCCGCCATGGCGCTGGTCGAGCCGCTGCACGGGCTGACCTTCGCGCTGCTGCACCTGGTGTGCATGGACGTGATCGGCCGCGTGGTGCCGGTGCGGCTCGCGGCCACGGCGCAGGCGTTCTATAGCACCATCGCGTTCGGCGCCGTGTCCGCCGCCGTCACCTTGGCGTCCGGGCCGCTCTACGGGACGTTCGGCGCCGGGGCGTTCTGGGCGATGGCGGGCATGTGTGGCCTGGCGCTGCCGCTGGCGTGGAGCATTCGGCTGCCCCGTCCGGCCGAGGCCGCCGCCCTTGCCTGACCGGAGTTGCCAAGTGCCTGCACCGACCCCTGGTTAACGGCATGAACCTGTTCTTCTGGCGTCGCCTCCGCATCCCCGTCATCGAGCTGCACGGCCTGATCGCCGGGCGGGAAGGGGCGTTGAACCTCCGCTCCGCCGCCCCGCTGATCGAGCGCGCCTTCGACAGCGTCAAGCAAGGCGGCGCGGTGATCCTGGACATCGACAGCCCCGGCGGCTCGCCCGTGCAGTCCGAGCTGATCGCCGGGCTGATCCGGCGGCGGGCGGAGAAGAAGGGCGCACGCGTCCATGCCGTGATCGGCGAGGCCGGCGCGTCGGGCGGCTACTGGCTGGCCTGCGCGGCCGACCAGATCCATGCCAGCGCCATGAGCATCGTGGGCTCCATCGGGGTGGTAGGCGGCGGCTTCGGCTTCGAGCAGCTGATCGCCCGCTACGGGGTGGAGCGGCGGCTCTACACGGCCGGCGAGAACAAGGCGCGGCTCGACCCGTTCAGCCCGGAGCGCCCGGAGGACGTGGCCTTCGTGCAGGCGCTGATGACCGACATCCACGCCCGATTCAAGCAATGGGTCGCGGCGCGGCGCGGCGCCCGGCTTTCCGCCGACCCGGCGGTGTTCGACGGCAGCTACTGCCTGGGCGTGCGGGGGGTGGAGCTGGGCCTGGTGGACGGGCTCGCCACGGTGGAGGAGCTGGTCCGCACGCTGGGCGGGGAGCGCGCCCGGGAACGTCGCTTGCGTCCGCGGCGTCGTTTCTCGCTGGCCCGGCTGCCCCGGCTGATGCTGGAAGCGGCGGTGGATGCGGCGGAGGAGCGGCGGCTGCGGTTCCGCTAGCCAGCCGGGTCGGAACCATGCGGAGCGTCCAGCGTAGCCAGGTCCAGTCCAGCAATGAGGCAGCCATGCGGGTCGTCGCTCTCGAAGAACACTTCCTGGTCCCCGACCTGATCGAGCGCATCAGCCCGGAGGCCCTTGCCCGCCGCGGCATCCCGGCGCGAGGCGATGTTTGGAGTCCACTCAACAAAACCGACGAGATGGCCGAGGTCGGGCCGCAGCGGTTGAAGGCCATGGACGAGAGCGCCGTCACCGTGCAGGTGCTCTCGGTGGCGGGACCCGGCGCCGACCTGCTCCCGCCCGACCAGGGGCCGGGCTGGGCACGGGAGATAAACGACGCGATGGCGGCGGCCATCGCAGCGCATCCCGGGCGCTTCGCCGGGTTCGCCCACCTGCCGTTGACGGCGCCGGAGGCTGCGGCGGACGAGCTGCAACGCGCAGTCCGACAGCTCGGCTTCTGCGGCGCTCTGGTCAGCGGCTCCACGGAAGGCCGTTTCCTGGACGATCCCAGGTTCGAGCCGATCTTGGCGCGCGCCGAGGCGCTGGAAGTGCCGATCTATCTCCATCCCTGGATACCGGAAGCCCCGGTGCGCTCCGTTTACTACGACAACCTCCCGGACAACCTGTCCTTTCCCTTCGCTATCGCAGGCTGGGGCTGGCACGCCGACACCGCCGTCCACGTGCTGCGGATGGTCCTGTCCGGCGCGCTGGACCGCCATCCCAAGCTGCAGCTGATCGTCGGCCACATGGGCGAGGGGCTGGCGACCATGCTGCAGCGTTTCGACCAGGTGTTCGGCACTGTGCGCAAGACGCCCCGCAGCGTGAGCCAGACGATCCTCGAACAGGTCCACGTCACCACCAGCGGTTTCCAAACAGTGCCGCTGTTCCTGGCGCTGCTCGAAACCTTTGGCGCCGACCGGATCATGTACTCCGCGGACTACCCTTTCATCCCGAACGATGCTGGAGGCAGCTTCTTGAAGAGCTTGCCGGTCTCGCCGGTGGACCTGGCCAAGATCGCGCACGGCAATGCGGATCGGCTGCTTCGGCTGGCGCGCGCGACATAGGCAAGGCGGGGTCCGCCAGGGGAGGATTTTTCAGGTACCTGCTTGTGCGGGCTCATCGGGCGACAAACACTTGGTCTGTCGCCCAGGACACCCAGACGTGCCGTGTCGCCAGCCAGTCCGCCCCCAGCAATGCTCCAACGCTGCGCAGGGTGTGGATAGGAGCGATGGCAAGGTCAGCCGGGGCGGCGGGCAGGCTGCCAATTTGTACAGCCGGGAAACGCTGCGTATGCACGGCCAAGCTGCCCGACCCGAAGCCGCGCACCCGGTCGGCCCCGCCTGCGGCCAGGCCCAACTGCACCATGCCGGGCAGGGTGAGCGTGGTCGCCGCCGTGCCGCTGTCCAGCTCCGCCTGTATGGCCTTGCCGTCCACCTGCATCGGCAAGGTCACCACGTTGCGCACGGGGCGCCAGGCGGGAAGCGCGGCATATTGTCCCGTCCAGGGCAGGAAACGCCCGGCGCACTCGGCCACCGCATACAAGGTCAGTCGGCCAGCCGGGATATTCAGGTCGAGGTCATAGGGCGAGAGGAAATCCTGCCCGAGCAGCCCGGCAACCGGGTGGCCGGCCACCGTGCCGGGGATCGGCCCGACCACCACCGAGTCGTCCGCTGCCACCGTGCGCCGGCGCAGCGCCAGCCCACCCAGCGACAGCGAGGACGGTCGGCCCAACCGCCGGCGGTCCATCCCGCCGGCGCCCTGGATGTCGGTGCTCACCCACTCGTCCCGTGCCAACTTCAGCCGGTCGGCCGCGGCCAGCCCGACCACGCTGCGCTCCGCCCCTGTGTCGAGCACGAACGGCTCCACGGTGCCGTTGATCTCCACCGGCACCAGCACCAGCCCGCCGGCAAGGGACACGGCGACGCTCGCACGCGCCTCGACCTGGCAAGCGGCCAGTGCCGGGTGCGCCGAGGCCCAGAGCAGCGCCAGGCAGACGGCAAGCGCGCGCGCCGTCAGAACCCGGCAACCACGTCGGCCGCGATCGTGACCATGCCTTTGTCCCGGCCGTCGTTAAACGGCTTGGAGCCGTTGAGCGTGCGGTCGTAGCGAAGCTCCGGCCGGAGCAGCACGTTGCCGACCGGCTTGGGCAGGCCAACGAGCTTGTAGGTGACGCCGGCGGTCAGCTCCGAGTAGGTGGTGGGGCGCGCCGCCGTGTAGAAATTGGCTGGCATGTAGCCGCGTTCGCCGTTGACGTAGTCGAGGTTGTTGACCGGCGTGCTGATAAAGAAGTTGGCGTTGTCGCGCCAAACCTCGGCACGGCCGTTGAGCGTGAGCGCGTCGTTCAGCACGTAGGACGCATACTGCGCGGCACCGTAGCCTTCGGCCCGGAAGCCGTCCTCCCGCACGTAGTCGATCTCCGTGGTGAAGGCCAGCTTCGGTGAGCTTTTGTAGGTGACGACCAAGTCGTTGTAGTAGCGCAGGGCGCTGTCGGCGAACGGCGCGGTGCGCTTCGCGTCCTCCGGCCCGACATGGGTCAGCGCGATCACGGTCAACCCGCCCAGTCCGGTAAGGCCGAACCCGGCGATGCCGGCTGGACGCCGGTTGTCGTCGCCTTGCCCCAAGGTGGTGTCGTTGCCGGTGTCGATGCCGACGTACAGGTCCAGCACGCTCGTCGCGTGGGCCACCGCCAGCAGGCCAAGATGCTCGTAGGGCAGGCTGTCGAAGATGTAGCTGTGCGAGTAGAACGGGTTGGCCTTCGGGTCCAGCACCTCGAAGCCGAGCGGGCTGGGGAAGATGCCGGCCTTGAGATCGACTCCGCCGCCGAACAGCCAGGGCGCGTGCAAGGTCACGTTGGCCGATTCCAGCGTCACCTGGTTGCGGTCGTGGATCGCATGATCGAACAGCCCGAGCAGGTGGACGATCCGCGCGTCCGAGCCGTAAAGCCCTTGCAGGTTGAACCCCCAATCATAGCCGGTGGCCTTCGGGTCGAGGTCGCGCTCCAGCGTCAGCAGCAGCTGGTTCAGGATGGGGCGGTTCGCCTTGTCGGTGAACAGGCGGCCGAAGTTCACGCCATCGCTCGGGTCCTGCGGATTGCCGGTGACGCCGGCATCCACCTCGCCGCTGAATTGGATAGCGCTCGCCCAGGCCGGGAGCGTGGCCGGCGGCGTCCATGGCTTCGCCGCAGCGTCGGGCGCGGTCGGCAGGCCGGTCTGCACAGCCGGGTTGGTGGCCGCAGGCAGCCCCTGCGCCCTGGGATGTTCCGGCTGTGCAAGGCAGGCCGCGGCTGCCCATGCCAGGAGCCAGCGGCTTGAGAAGCGGGACCCTGCCCCGATCCTCGCCAGGGGGCAGGGTCGTCTGGACATCTCTGTCCGAAAGGATGAAGGGGACGCCTTCCTTTGCAGGAATTTGTCCCCTCCCAATGCAGGGCAGAGCCCTGCCACGCCCATTGCTAGACGGAGTAGTACATTTCGAACTCGACCGGGTGCGGCGTATGCTCGAAGCGGTACACCTCCGTCCACTTCAGGTCGATGTAGCTCTCGATCTGGTCCTTGGAGAATACGTCCCCCGCCAGCAGGAATTCGTGGTCCGCCGCCAGCGCGCCCAACGCCTCCCGCAGCGAGCCGCAGACGGTGGGGATGCCCTTCAGCTCCTCCGGCGGCAGGTCGTACAGGTCCTTGTCCATCGGGTCGCCGGGGTGGATCTTGTTGCGGATGCC
>CAXTJU010000037.1:0-34303 GCA_964244655.1 uncultured Acetobacteraceae bacterium
GCACGCGACGCGCCTACCAGGCGGCGATCGGCGACTTTATGCGCTTCACCGGCATCGCCCGGCCAGAGGAGTTCCGCACCGTCACCCGTGCCCACGTCATCGCCTGGCGCGACCAGCTCGCCGGCCGGGGCTTGGGGGGCAGCACGGTCCGGCATCGGCTGGCGTCCCTGTCCTCGCTGTTCGAGCATCTGTGCGAGCGCAACGCCGTTACCCACAACCCGGTTAAAGGTGTCAAACGGCCGAGGGCGGAGAGCGGCGAAGGCAAGACCCCGGCGCTCGGCGACCACCAGGCGCGTCAACTCCTTGCCGCCCCCGGTGGCGAGGACCTGCGCGGCAAACGGGATCGCGCCCTCCTCTCAACCCTCCTCTTCCATGCGTTGCGCCGGGATGAACTGTGCAAGTTGCGGGTGAAAGACGCCCGGCACGCCCGTCGTGGCGTTTCCCACCTGCGGGTGCAGGGCAAGGGCGAGAAAATCCGCTATGTGCCGCTGCACCCCGGCACGGCGGCGCTGCTTCACGACTACCTTGAAGCGGCCGGGCACGGCGTGGACGAGGCCGGCGCGCTGTTCCGGCCGCTGCGCAACAACCGCACCGGCCGGCTTGAGAGCGCGATCACCCCGGACGGCATCTACAAGCTGGTGCGTGCCTACTCGGCCCAGCTCGGTTTCGAGATCGGCGCCCACGCGTTGCGCGCGACGGCGGCGACCAACGCCCTCGACCACGAGGCCGACATCGCCAAGGTGCAGGAATGGCTGGGGCATGCCAACATCGCCACGACCCGCATCTATGATCACCGCCGGACGCGGCCCGAGGACAGCCCAACGTTCAAAGTCGCTTACTGATTAACCCGGAACCTGCGGTGCAGGCCAACCTGCCGGCCCACACCAGGCTCTCGATGAAATGCAGTCCCCTCGCTATCTCGCCGCTCAGCTACCATCTTCAACCTATGAAGCTGCTCAACGAGATTATCGATCTCAGTACCAGCATGGATACGCCAATTTCTGTTGTGCTGCGGAAGTTGCTGGTCTTGTCATATGATCTTAAGAACGAGCGCCTGACGACCTGGGTGACTGCTGAGTTGGATGGTTATCCCTTGGCATCTAACGTTCCAGACTATCGAATCGTCAAAGCGGGCGCCCGTGGCACGTTCACCGGGGCGTTCGGCTCCGGGGTCAAGAACCAGCCCTTACCTGCTATGATCCTTGATGAGGAGTTTCGGCATTGGGCGACCGAGGTGAGGATCGGCTCGGGCATGGCGGAGATCGAGACGAATGCCACAGCAGGAGGCGGCAGAAGGCCCTGGCCTGCGGATATGGTTATGTTCTATCAGCGGAGCTTTATAGAACATATGGCGTTGGCCGAAGCCTGGCAGGATTTGCCCGGCTCCGTGTTCGCCGGAATTATCGGTACTGTGCGGAACCGCGCGTTGCGTTTTGCTCTCGAATTGCGGGCAGAACTCGGCCGCACTGACGCTGACCTCAGCGCCATCCCTTCAGCCAAGGTGGATCAGAACGTGACCAACTTCATCTATGGCGGCAACGTCGTCATTGGTGGCACGAGCCATCGGTTCAGTCAGACAAACACCCAGACCGTCAACACTGGCGATCAGGTTGGCCTGATCACCGCGCTGGGGAACCTTGGGTTCACGAGCGCGGACGTCTCTGAACTGCTAGAGGCGATGAAGCAGGACAAGGCCGAAACCACCAAGCCCGGCATCGGCAAGCGGGCGGCAGCCTGGCTTGGCCAAATCGGGACAGCAATCGGTAAGGCCGGGCTCTCAGTCGGGAGCGATGTCGCCAAGTTGGAAGCCACCAAACTCATCACCGGCTACCTCGGCCTTACGTAGTGCCAGCTTCAGCCCCCTGTTTACCATCTGGCAGCCAAGTCAATGAGCACCGATATGAGACGAAGCACCTCCATAGCGACCTGAAACGAACTGCCAGACGCCGTCCACTTTCGCTTCCCATACGGGCAGAGGGTAAGGCTCTTCGGGCAGTTGATTTAATTCGACTCTGATGGTGGACATCACGGCAGCGCGGGGCTGCTGGCGCTGGTGCCAATCGCGGATTGTTACTAGGTCTTGTAGCTTGGCTATGAGCGCTCGGGCCGCCGCCTTTACCGTGACCTCCTGTGCCTGGGTCAGCTTCGGTTCCGGGCGCGTCAACAGGTCGAAGATCGCGAGTTCAGCTTCGTTCAGTCCCTCGCGGGCGTGCCGGCGCTCCTCTTCGTCCAGGTCCGCGCAGTACTCCTTCAGTTTGCCGAGGAAGGCTTCCGCGTCCAGGGTCGCCGCGTTATAGGCGGCCACTAGCTCCTCCAGGCGACCGACCAGGTCGGCGCGCGTCGGGTTGGCCGCAGCCATCGCGTGTGTCTTCGCTTCGGCAGCCTTGCGCACGGCCTCCGCCGCCGTGCGCGGCTGCCCGACGAACAGGTCGCCGAGCTTGTCAAAATCCAGACCCGACAAATCGAGCAGCCCATCGGGCGCGCTGCCCGAGCGGAGTGGCGCTGTGATGGACACGCCGAGGATCGCCCCTTGCAGCAGCGCCTCGATCCGGGCCGCCAGGGCGGACAGGTCCGCCGGACCGGCCATCCCCCGTACCGCGTCCGACACGATGGCCAGCGCGGCGACGCGCGGGAAGAAGGGTGCTGCGCGGTTGTCCGGCAGCACGGCCTTGTAGGCGCGTACGGCTGTGTCAGACAGGCGCAGGAAGGTCCGGCGGCGTTCGTCCGGCGCCATCACCGCTTCCGCGGCCGCGCCGATCAGTGCGGCGCGCTGGGCCTTGGCGGCGGACAGGATCGCGGGCAAATCCGCACGAGCCGCCATCGCTGCCGCCTCGGCCTCGCTCAGCGCCTCCTCAAGCGCGGCGACCATGGCCCCGATGTCCTGGATCGGTGAGTCGCTCCCGCGCGGGCTGGCGTACACCGCCAGCGCCCGCTGAAGATTCGCGAACACCCCGACATAGTCCACGATCACGCCCGCCTGCTTGCCCGCGGCCTGGCGGTTCGCGCGGGCGATCGTCTGCATCAGCGTGTGATTGCGGAGCGGCTTATCGAGATACATGGTCGAGCACGTCGGCACGTCGAAACCGGTGATCCACATGGCGCACACGAACACCAGCGACAGCGGATGCTCCGCCAGCTTGAAGTGAGCGGCCAGGTCCTCCCGCTGCATCCGCTCGCGGTGCGGCTTGATGTCCAGTCCCTTGGCGGCGAGGTCGGCAATCTCGTTCTGCCCGGCGCTGACCACCACGGCCATGTCCAGCGCCCGCATCCAGGCCAGCCGCTCCGCCAGCCCCTCCCGCGCCTCGGCCAGCGCCGCCGATAGCGCACGCTCCTCCTCTTCGATCAGGGCCGCCCAATGCACGCGCACGCGGTCGTGCATCGCCACTGCCGCTGCCTTGTCGATCGCCACGAACATCGCCTTGCCACGGTAGCCGCGCGCGGCGAGATGACGCGCGAGGTCGGCCGCGATCTTGTCCTGCCGGTCGGGGTTGGTGATGAGGGCATGCTGCCGGGCGAAGCGCTTTTGCAGCGCCGCCTCGGTGTCGTCGTCGAGGCCGGCCTCCTCGACCAGCTCCGCCCACTCCTCGCGCAGCCCGTCGCGCAGGTGCAGCTCCGGCTTGCGCTCGTCGTAGAACAGCGGGACGATGGCACCGTCCGCGATGCTCTGGGCGAAGTCGTAGACGCTGACGTAGTCGCCGAACACTTCGCGCGTCCGTTGGCTCGCGCCCGCGATCAGCGGCGTGCCCGTGAAGCCTAGGAAGGCTGCGTTCGGCAGCGCGCGGCGCATGTTCAGCGCCAACTGGTCGTACTGGCTGCGATGCGCCTCGTCGGTTATGACGATGATGTCCGGCCGGTCCGAGAGGGTCTCCATCGCCTCGCCGCGCTCGGTGCCAAACTTGTGGATCAGGGTGAAGACGTAGCGCTCCTGCCCCGCCAGCAGCCGCTTCAGGTCGGCCCGGCTCTGCGCCTGCGCCTCCTGTATCTTCTTTGTCAGCGCGCCAGTCGCGGCGTAGATACCGGCGATCTGGTCGTCCAGTTCGTCGCGGTCGGTGACGAGGATGAACGTCCAATTATTGCCAAGCGTGCGCAGCACCTTCTCGGTGAAGAACACCATCGACAGGCTCTTGCCGCTGCCTTGCGTGTGCCAGACGACCCCGAGCCGGCCGGCGTTTGCGCCTACGCGCCGCACGCTCTCGATGGCACGGTTGACGCCGAGCACCTGGTGGTAGCGGGCCAGCTTCTTCACCAAGCCGCCGCGCTCCTCCTCGAACACGGTAAAATTCTCGATCATGTCGAGCAGACGGGCGGGAGCGCAGGCCGAGCGCAGCAGCGTCTCGGGCGCGGTGCTATCGGGTGCATCCTCGGCTAGGCGGGGCCAGGGCGCGAAGCGGTCAAACGATGCCTGGGCGGCACCCACGCGTGCCTCGATCCCGTTGGTCAGAACCACGAAGCCGTTCATCGGGAACAGCGCGGGGATTGTGTCGCGGTAGTCGCGCAAATTGTCCTCGTGCGCGTCGGCGAGCGGCTTATTCGGCGCCTTGCACTCGATGAGCAGCAGCGGGATGCCGTTGACGAAGCCGACAAGGTCCGGCCGACGCTTGTAGAGCGGGCTGTGGAACCACGGCTGGGCGGCAAGCAGGAAGTCGTTGCCAGCCGGGTCGGTCCAGTCCATCAGACGCACCGTCGCGGGTTCCATGTCACCATCTGCCTGCCGCAGATGAACGGACACGCCATCGCGCAGCAGGCGCCACACCTCCCGGTTCGCCGCCACTGGCAGCATGGCAGCGCGGTCGCGCGCGAGTTCGGCCACGGCGTCGTCGATGGCTGCCTGCGGCAAGGTGGGGTTCAGGCGGGCGAGGGCGGCGCGCAGGCGCGTGGGCAGCACGACTTCGCGGAAGGAGAGACGACCGGTCGGGTTACCCGGGCCGGGCTGTTCGCCGAGGAGATTTGCCACCTGCCAGCCGAGTTCGGCAAGCAGCGCCATGGTGGGCTTCTCAACTGCCTCGTACTCATCCGCGAGCGCTGAAGCGAAGCCGGCACCGGGCGGGATCAATCTGCCGCTTCCAGAAGGCGATCCGGGGTAGGCGCGTCCGCAACGGAAATCTCGCCGGAGACGAGGCGGGGAAGGAGGAGGTCGCGGGCGGCGGCTAGGCGGGTATTGACTGCGGCCAGCGAGATCGCGTGATTGATCCCGTTGACCACGAACGAGTTGAACTGGTCGAGCAGCGGCTCTGGAGGCAGGCGGACCAGATACCTCGCTAATACTGTCCAGTTCGCCCGGGGCATCTTCGTTCCGTTGGATGTCTGGACGGCGTGCGCGACGAACGCATCACTGGCAGCTACGGCGGCGACTATCCCAGCATGCTGAGGGGCTCGGCTGCGCAAGACGATCGCGTCTGTGGAACTCACCCCGTGCGCGGGTGCGACAGCGACCTTGTGGAAGTATGGGCGAATTTTCCCGAACAGGATGTCGCCTCGTTGAAAGCGTAACTTCGCGCTGACGACGTCTTCGGCCCTCCCCCAGTCTGTGAGCGTGGTGGAGCGCCGAGGGATATGCTCAAGGCCCACATACATCGTGGTTCCATGGAGATCGGACGGCAAGACTGTGTCACGTTCCTCCGTCACGAGTTGGCCCAAAGGTCGGCATTCCCATCCATCCGGCAGTGGCCCATCTGGAGTGTCATGCACGGGTAAGGCTTCGTGGCCGGGGAAGCGGAGGTGGACGAACCATTCGTCGAACAGCCGCCGCGCCATCTCCTCCAGGATCTCCACCCGCCGCCGGTTCACCTCGACCAGGTCGTCATAGGCGGACAAGATGGAGGCGATGCGGCGTTGCTCATGCAGCGGTGGAACCGGAAAGGACTGAGAGACCATCTTCTCGACGCTGAGATTCTCCTGCGTCGTTCCCTGTGATATCCCGCTGAAGCGCTGCTTCTGATGATCCAACGCATACTTTACGTAAATCGCATCTGCGACACCGGGGTTGACTGTGAAGCCGACGATAGAATCAGGAAAGCAAACCGGCAGGCTAAGTATAGCCGTTTCGCATATATTAGCAGCAATGGTAATGCACGAGTGCCAACAGGCCACACCCGCGACTGTGCTAGACCCAAGTCACTGTAAGTCTGGCTATAGCGAGTGACTCGAAGCCCAGCAGCCTTGACGTCTCCAGTCTGAATGAATGGATGCTTGCCCCCGTATAGGAACGACGCGTTGCGTGGCCTGTGTCGTGAACGCCCTCGCTCTACGGTTCCGAGCTTGTCGAGACTGAGTGATGCCCATCCGATCGGCAGACTGTCAGGCATCGAGAAGCTCTGCCACGTTCTGAGAGATCCGGGCTTGTAGCTGGGCAGCCTCCGTATTCAGGCCGTCGAGTTCTTCATGCAGCCGCTCCAACTCCGCCTTAAACTTCGCGTCGTCCACCACCTGTCCCGGGGCTGCGCCGACGTAGCGACCGGGATTGAGGCTCCAGTCCTGTAATGCGATCTCTGCGCGGGTCGCCACTCGACACAAGCCTAGCACATCGGCGTAGGCGCCGTGTGGAAAGGCCTCCGTTAGCCGCTGGCCGCTCCCGGATGCATCCTCCACGGGATATCCGCGCCATAAGCGGACGATGTTGGCTAGGAACTCCACCATGTCCGGGTCGAACACGCGATGCGCCCGCGTCACCTGCCGAAATAGGTGCCGCGCATCGATGAACAGCACCTGGTCCGCCCGTGCGCCCGCCGCCTTGGCCCGATCTAGAAACCACAGCGTCACCGGCAGAGTGACGGTATAGAACATGTTGGGACCGACGCCGACGATCGCGTCCACCGCCCCAGTCTCGACCAGCCGGCACCGCATCTCGCGCTCGCCTCCCCCGGCATCGCTAGCAGAGTTGGCCATCACGAACCCGGCCCGCCCGCGCTCGTTTAGCGCCGCATAGAACAGCCCGATCCATAGATAGTTGGCGTTGTTCACCGTGGGCAGGCCGAAGGGAAAGCGCGCGTCCACCACCCCGGCCTCGCTCCGCAGCTTCGCGAGATCCACCTCCTTTTGGTTGAAGGGTGGGTTGGCCATCACGCGATCGAACCGGCCTACCAGCGTGTGCGGGTCGTCGTAATAGGTGTTCGCCTCCCGAATGTCGCCGGAAAGGCCGTGCACGGCCAGGTTCAGCCGGCACAGCCGCCCGGTGCTGGCCCGCTTCTCCACACCGTGCAGCGTGATTGCCCGCTCCGGCCGGGCGTTGTGACGGCGGACGAAGTCGGCCGAGTGCACGAACATGCCGCCGGAGCCGCAGGCCGGGTCCAGGATACGGCCCTCGTGCGGCTCGATGATCTCGACGATGAGCGAGACGATGCTGGCCGGCGTGTAGAACTCGCCGCCCTTCTGCAGGTTGTTGGGCGCGAACTCGCCCATGAAATACTCGAAAATCAGGCCGTAGGCGTCGCCCTCGATGGCGAGTGGCGCCAGCAGCCGCAGCAGCTCGGCCAGCACGGAACTGGGAAGGCCGGCATACCCGGTCGGCAGCACGCCCGCGAGGTCCGGGTTGGCGTCCGCTACCACCTGCATGGCTGCATTCAGCGCCGCGCCCAGGTCGGCGTTGCCGGGCAGGGCCAACAAGCGGGAGAACCGGGCGGACTCGGGCAGGTAGGGCGCCCCACGCGCCTGGTAGTCCTCCGGCCGTGGTGCCAGGCGACCGGTACGGCTGCCGAGCTCGGCATGGACAGCATCGAACCGTGCTTCCATCTGCCGGAGAGCGATCAGGGCGAGGACGGGCTGCGCGTACTCGTCTGGACCCAAGGCGGTGTTGGTCCAGAGGTTGTCCGCCGTCTTGAACAGCGCGCGCGCCACTTCGCGCAGATTAGTAGGCAATCAGAGGTCCTCCGTTGGTCGTATCGTAATAACTACAGCAGCTTGGCCTTTGTACAGCGTCGCGGGCAGTGGACCTAGCTAGTCCCGGGAGAACCGGTTGACAGCCCTATTATGGCTGGACCAGATGCCGGACCGGCACGAAAGGCATTCCCGTTTCGGCGGCGTAGCGCACTTTGCGTTCTAGCATGGTCCTGATAGAAATCCTTTGGTCCAGGGCCTCATAGAGGTCCCGACCCTCCACGCAGATCACGCGCTTACCCGTTCCAAAGGATGCAAGGCCCTCCTTTGTGAACCCGCTGAAACTGACAAATAAACCGCGTGCCCATGCGGCTTTGCCCTCCAGCTTGCCATGAAAAGCATGGAGGTCTCGGTTGCCCACCCGGGCGGCGATCCACTTGGCTTCAAGGAGGTAGGTTTCGTACCCAAGCTGAAAACTACCGTCGATCTGCTCCCCGGTGTTTCGGAACGGCTCCCGAGCTTCCAAGCCCGATGCGTCGAAGCAGCGCCTTAGAAAGCCCTCGAAGGCGTAGCCCCGTGTGTGCGCCTCCAGGTCCCGTATTCGAAGGAGATTAGCGCGAAGGTCGGCGAGCACACCTGCATCCGGAGTAGCTGGAAGTGATGGCCAGCCCGATGGTGTGGCAGAGCGGCCGTCCAGTTTCGCAATCACGGAGAGGAACCGCCCTTCCGCGTTAGCGACAGGGTCTCCCGACCCAGTCAGCAATAGGTACTGTACCCGGCGGTCCCAAAGTGCCTGGAGTACACGAACAGCCGTGACATCATCGACTTGCTCAAGGAAGGATCGTAGCCGCCTACCTTTTGATCCGCCGTTCTGAGAGTAAGTTGGGTCGTCTATGTCAACGTTTAGTTCGGTCGCGAAAAATGCGGCAAATGACCGATCGGAGAAGTCGAGAACGTATCCTCGCCCTCGGATAAAATCGACGAGACTGTCAACCAAAGCAAGGTCTATGGATTTGAGCGAGCTTATGGTCCTGACATTCATCCTGTGACGCGGGTGCGTCTTATGAGCGGTAACGACCACGCTGGCTAAGCGTGTGCGCTGTCCACATAATTTTGTTTGTGGGTGAAATCCAGGTCGGCACACTCGAAGAAGTTTTCGATCCCGTTCATCACGTCGTGCAGTCGTACGAGATCAAGGCCATTCCCCGGTAAGGCAGGCGTGCTGCCGTTCAAGTTCCGGGCGTACCGGAAAGCGGTTGAAGCTGCGTCAACGCCAGCGAACTCAGCAACACACTCGCCAACGGCGACGGCTGCGGGGTCCGAGCAATCGTTGCCGAACATCTTGGCAATTGTCATGAACAAATTCCACAATTCGGGGAGTTTGTGATTTTTGGTGCCAAGTGCCACACCAGCAAAGGCACCGTGGTCCTCCACGATCGCTTTAAGTGCTAACTCAATATAATGACGATAGTTGAAGAGGGCCGGAAAGACCAAGCTGTCCCGATCATAGTGCTCGATCATCACATTCTGAACCAGGATATCACCCGCCCTTTTGTAGCCTCGTAGCAGGCGATAGCTCCGCTCCGACGAATCGGTTGTGAGAAGCGTATCGCTGCCGGGCGACAGCAGCCGGTCCCCCGTTTCCGGCCAACGTTCCGTGAACCGCTCAAAGACACCGTAGCTGGAGGTCTGATCGTTTGCCATTTATGGCCAAGCCGCAAGCTGGCGGAAGAAGTCGAGATGCGGCTTCAACTCGGGGATGATTTTGCGGTTCGGCAGGTCCAGCCCGGCGAGCTGAAGCCCCCGACCGCGCGCCAGCTTCATCGCCGGAATCAGGTCGGTGTCGCCGGTCAGCAGCACGATCATGTCGGCCGCGCGGCTTTCCGTCATGGTGACGATGTCCAAGCCGATCCGCAGATCGACACCCTTCTGTTCCCACTTGGCCTGAAAATCGGCGTCGGTCAGAGCAACCGATGGTGCTCCCGGCTTGAGGCTGCTGGCCCGGCGTTCCCAGCCGCGGAACTTCAGGATGCCGCGCCGCACCGCGACCAGCTCCTCGCGCGCCAGATCCGAGAGGAACGGGTTGCCACCCGCATAGGTCTTCATGCCGCCGGATACGGGTAGTTTCACCGAGCCGGCGAACTCCTCGCAATCGTAGTAGAGGATGCGAAATAGGGTCTCGCCAGCCTGGACGCACGCCTTGCCGATCTTGACCACCAGGTCCGGCGTATAGGGCTTCTTGGCAGATTTGGCGCAGGCCCGAAGGTGCCCGCCGTCGATGAACACGGCTACTTTGGTCATGGCTGGATCGTAGCGCCAGAAACGAAAGACCCCCAGAGCTTGCGCTACCGGGGGTCGGGTGCCCGCCTACGGGCGTCGCGGAATGACTAGATATATACTCGTTCCCAGCCGCAGTTTCAATGCGATTCGACCGAGTCTGGTTGCGTGGGAAGCGAGTTGGGCGTCTCCCCTTCGGGGCCGCGCTGGCGAGCGTTGCCCCGAGCCGGCTGGTAGGCGCCGTCTCGGCCCTGCCGGGCGCTCATCGCTGACGCGCGGCATCGCCGTAGACGCGGCGTAGAGGGGGCCGAGGGGCTTTGCCCCTTCTCTCCCCCAAAGCGACTTCCACCCAGCTTCCTCCACCACCGCGAAGAGCGGCGGCTCCGTGCAGCCAGGTCCCTGCGAAGCCGCTTTTCCCCCTCCAGCCCCACCGCTCGCGCGGCCCCGGGAAGCAGCGAGGCGCTGCTTCGCAACTACGAAGGGACAGAGCGATGACCAACACCATCACCTACACCACCACGGAGATCAGCCTGGCCAAGCTGACCCCCTCCCCCGCCAACGTCCGGCGCACCGGGACCGGGGCCGGCATCGAGGCCCTGGCCGCGTCCATCCAGGCACACGGGCTCCTGCAATCCCTTGTGGTCCGGCCCAAGCTGGACGGCGCGGGGCAGGCGACCGAGCGTTACGAGGTCGTGGCCGGCGCGCGGCGGCTGGCGGCGTTGAAGCTGCTGGCCAAAGGCAAGCGCGTCGCCAAAGGCACCGTCATCCCCTGCCGCGTGCTGGACGGCGAAGGCGTGGACGGCTTGGAGGCAAGCCTGGCCGAGAACGTGGTGCGGGTGGACATGCATCCGGCTGACCAGTTCGAGGCGTTCGCTGGATTGCACGAGGGCGGCACCGGCATCGAGGACATTGCGGCCCGGTTCGGGGTGTCCGCCCACACCGTCCGGCAGCGGTTGCGCCTGGCCGTGGTGTCTCCCGCGCTGATCCAGGCGTATCGGGACGAGGTGCTGACCCTGGACCACCTGACCGCCTTCGCCGTGACGGAGGACCAAGCGGCACAGGAGCGGGTGTTCGGGCAGTTGCAGGACTGGCAGCGCACCCCCGACACCATCCGGCGGTTGCTGACCCATACCCTTGTCCCGGCGACTGACCGCAAGGTGATCTTTGTCGGGCTGGACGCCTATACGGCGGCGGGCGGCATGGTGCAGCGCGACCTGTTCAGCGAGGACCGCGGCGGCTGGATCACGGATGCCGAATTGCTGGAGCGGCTGGTGGCCGAGCAGATGGAGCGCGAGGCCGAGGCAATCCGGGCCGAAGGGTGGAAATGGAATGCCATCGGGCAGGAGGCGCAGGCGGCGGCGTGGAATATGCGGCGGGTCTGGCCCAGCAAGGTGGCGTTGTCCCCGGATGACGAGCAGCGCCGGGACGAACTGGCGGAGCAGCACAACCGCAGCGCCGACGACCTGCCCGAGGACGTGGCGGCCGAGTTGGAGCGGATCGAGGCGGAGTTGGCGGTGCTGGACGCCAGGACGGAGGTGTTCCGGCCAGAGGACATGGCCAGGGCGGGCGTGGTCATCACCTTGGCCGTGGACGGGTCACTGCGGATCGAGCGGGGCTACGTGCGACCTGCAGACGAGGCGCAGCCTGAGCCGGTGACGCCGGACGAGGACAACGGCGAGGCGGACGGAACCGGGGAAACGGGAACGGACGAGGACGCGGGCGAGGCGCCGATCAGCGGCAGCACCGTGACGCCGATCCGGGGCGAACCCGAGCCGGAGGACAAGGCCCCTGCCCTGTCTGCCGCCTTGCTGGCCGAG
Source organism: uncultured Acetobacteraceae bacterium (assembly GCA_964244655.1). Taxonomy (GTDB): domain Bacteria; phylum Pseudomonadota; class Alphaproteobacteria; order Acetobacterales; family Acetobacteraceae; genus LMUY01. The sequence continues at coordinate 11,907 of CAXTJU010000037.1, forward strand.
TTGGAGGCGCACCGGACGGCGGGGTTGCAAGCGGCCATTGCCGGGCAGCCCGAGCTTGCCTTGTGGGTCATGCTGCACGCGCTGGCGACGGACGCCTTCTATCAGCGGTATGGCGAGACGGTCGGGAGCTTCCACAGCTACCCCCCTGCCCTTGCCTCCGCTTGCCCCGGCATCGCCGACAGCCCAGCCCGGCAGGCGATGACGGCGGCCGAGGACGGATGGCGCACCCGCCTGCCGCAGGCGCACGGGGCGTTGTGGGGATGGCTGCAGGAGCAGGACATGGCGACGCTGCTGGGTTTGCTGGCCGTATGCGTGGCACGCACCGCCAACGCTGGAAGCCGCACCTGGACCACGCCGGACGGGAGCCGGTGCATCGCCGCCCAGGTGGCAAGCGCGGCGGGGCTGGACATGCGGCAGGGCTGGACGGCGACGAAGGAGAGCTACTTGGGCCGGGTGCCGAAGGCGCTGATCCTGGACGCAGTGCGCGAAGGCGCCGGGGCGAGCGTGGCCGGGCGCATCGCCGCCAGCAAGAAGGAGGTCATGGTGGCGGACGCGGCCCAGTTGCTGAACGGCAAGGGATGGCTGCCCGCCGTGCTGCATGTTCCGAGTGTGACATATCCCGTGGACTCTGGTGACGCCCAGGCGACCCAGCCAGTGCCGATGGCAGCCGAGTAGCCCTTCCTTTCAACTGCCCGAAAAGGGCCGCCCTTCCCCGGGGCGACCCTTCCGGCCCGCGTCCGGTGCTTGGGATCGGAGCGGCCCGTAGATCGCGCGCCGGCGAGGCCGGCGCAAACCTTGGAACGGCGGCGCAGCAGCGCCGCACTAGCGGCGCCGAGAGCGACGGCCTGACACCTGCCCCCTCGACGCCCGGCCTATGTTCTGGTTACGTTCTAGACTATGCCGTCCGCCGTCCCTCCCTTTGACCGGGCCATCGCCCTGGCCTGCACCATGCGGACGCTCCGCGGCCGATGGCTGCATGTGCGCTGCCGCTGCAAGCACAGCGTCCCCCACCCGGTCCGGCTGTTACTGCGGGACAACCCCGGCTGCGCCACCCAGACGCTAGCAGACGAGCTGGTGCGCCTGCGTTGTAGCGGGTGCGGCGGGCGCCGGGTGACGGTCCATCTGTGCGAGGACGCGCACGGGGTCGGCTCGCTGCCCAAGTCGATCACCCCGGGATGGGCGCTGCTGCTGCATGACGGTGCCGGGGAAGACGCCGCGGCGGACCAGCCTGCATGACCCGCTGGACGGTGCAGCGGCCGGACGGCTCGTGTTGGGCACGCATGTTCGCCACCGAAGCCACGGCTTGGCGGGTCGTGGTCGGCGGCACGAACTCGGAGCGGGAGCGCCGGGCACGGCAGGCGGACATGGCACGGGCGGGATGGAAGGTGACGTGGGCCGGCCAACCCTTGACCGGCCGCGAAGGCAACTAGCCTGGCCGGGGGCGGTGCTGAAATCATCCCCCGGTCTGGGCGTCTCCCCTCCGGGGCCGCGCTGGCGGGCGTTGCCCCGAGCCGGCTGATAGGCGCCGTCTCGGCCCTGACAGGCTTTCATCGCTGACGCGGGTCATCGCCGCGGACGCGGCGTAGAGGGGGGCCGAGGGGCTTTGCCCCTTCTCTCCCCCAAAGCGGCTTCCACCCAGCTTCCTTCGCCTGCGCTGCGCTCCGGCTCCGTGCAGCCGGGTCCCTGCGAAGCCGCTTTCCCCCCTCCAGCCCCACCGCTCGCGCGGCTCCGGGAAGCAGGCGCCCACGAGGGCGCTGCTTCGCAGCCAAAGGGACAGCGAGATGGGGACCACCACCAACACCGGCCGAACCGAGACCGACAGCCGGGCCGACATCTACCAGCGCATCACCGACCAGATCGCCGCCGCCATCGAGGCCGGGGCTGGCAAGTGGCAGATGCCGTGGCACCCGGGTGCGGACGGGGCAGCGCCGGTGCTGCCGGTCAATGCCGCGACGGGCAAGCCATACCGGGGCGTCAACACCATCGTGCTTTGGGCGGCGGCGCAGGCCGAGGGCTACCCGAGCGCAGTTTGGGGGACGTACCGGCAATGGGCCGAGTTGGGGGCGCAGGTCCGCAAAGGGGAGCGTGCCAGCCCCGTGGTGTTCTGGAAGATCAGCGGCAAGGACGAGCAGGAGGACACCGACGACGGGGCCGAGGATAGCCGCAAGTCCCGGGTGTTCGCGCGCGGCTACAGCGTATTCAACGCGGCCCAGGTGGATGGATACGCGGCCCCTACCCTGCCCGTGCTGCCTGAGGCCGAGCGGATCGGCCACGCGGAGGCGTTCTTCGCCGCGATCGGCGCCGACATCCGCCATGGTGGCAACCGCGCCTGCTACGTGCCGAGCCAGGACCAAGTCAGGATGCCGCCCTTCGAAGCCTTCCGCGATCCCGTCGCCTACTATGCCACCCTGGCCCACGAGGCGACGCACCTGACCGGGCACCCGAGCCGGTGCGCGCGCGACCTACGGGGCCGCTTCGGCGAGGAGGCGTATGCGGCCGAGGAATTAGTTGCCGAACTTGGGGCGGCCTTCCTGTGTGCCGACCTGGCGCTTGCCCCGGAGCCGCGGCCGGACCATGCGGCTTACGTCGCGTCCTGGCTGAAGGTACTGCGGGGCGACAAGCGGGCGATCTTCACCGCGGCGGCCAAGGCCCAGCAGGCGGCAGACTGGATGCACGCGCGGCAGGGAGCAGCGGACCAGGCAGAGGCCGGGCAGAGCCTGGCGGCGTGACAGGCGTAGGGGCGGCCCATGCCGCCCCTGTTTCCGCAACAGTTGTAGCGGGCTGATCTTACAAAAATGCGGCGAGCCGCTTCGCGGCCCGAAATCTATCGTGTAGCGTGTGTATATCGCTTGGATGGCAGAGCGATTGTAACCGCTATCTAGATGAAATCGGAACGCAGTATGATCCTCGTTGTCGGCAACACGAAAGGCGGGGTTGGAAAAACCACCTTGGCCATCAACCTGGCTATCGCGCGTGCACTATCCGGCCGCGACGTATTGCTGGTGGACGGAGATGAGCAGGGAACCGCCATTAGCTTCACCGAGCTGCGTACGGAGCAGCTAGGTGCAGCGGGCTATACTGCCGTCTCGCTGCACGGGGCTGCGCTTCGCACCCAAACTCGCCAGCTTGCCCCAAAATACTCCGACGTAGTGATCGACGTCGGTGGCCGAGATACCGGGAGCTTGCGCGCAGCCTTGACGGTTGCGGACACGCTGCTGATCCCCGTTCAGCCCCGCAGCTTCGATCTGTGGGCCATCGACAACATTGCCGCCCTTGTCAAAGAGGCAAGGGAGATCAACGAACGTCTGCGTGCCATCATCATCCTGAATGCTGCAGACGCCCAAGGGTCGGATAATGGCGCAGCAGCCGAAAGCCTTGGGGAAGCAGACGGTCTTGAGTACCTGCCGCTGCCGGTTGGACGGCGCAAAGCGTTTCCGAACGCTGCCGCCCTGGGCCGATCGGTTCTGGAGCAGAGCCCCAGGGACCAGAAAGCCGTTCAAGAGCTTGCCGCCCTGACAGAAGCAGTGTTTGTATAGCGGTACGACATAAAGGCGAATGCGAATGGCTATCGCTCGTAGGCCGAACGTCAATCGTTCCACGACCTCAGACCGAGATGCGGAGCAGGCGGCCAGCGCGTTCATCCATGGTGCCGGCAAGGCCGCTGATGAGAAAGCTGCAGTTCCGGCGGTGGATGCGCGCAAAACACCCATCATGCTGCGCTTTAACGGTGAACTTCTTCGCCGGGTGGACACCGCCGCGAAGCGCCGGGGCATAAGCCGAAGCGCCTGGATCGCGTTTAAGGTGAGCGAGGCGCTTGATGCCGAAGGTACATAGGCTGTGACTGGTAAAGCCCGGCGGACAGGGGAGGGGGGCCTGAAAGCCGGCCAGCTTGACCTGTTTGTCGCGTTACCTGGCGATCTTCCAACCCACGACCAGCAAGAGATGATGGAGCGGCCATTCTTCAGCCTCTCCAAGAACAAGCGTCTTGAACCGATCGACTATCGCGTGCGGAACGGCAGCACGGAGATCCGGGTCCGTGTGACTGCTAACTCGGAAACCGGCATGGCTACGATCTGGGATGCGGACATCTTGATCTGGGCGGCCAGCCAGATGCGGGAGGCTATAAACCGTGGCGTACCTACTTCACGCAAATTCCGCGTCAGTCTTTACGAGCTGCTGAAGGGCATCGGCCGTCCTACGGGAGGGGCCGAGTACACCCGCATCGTCGAAGCCCTTCGCCGCCTGAAAGGCACCGTGATCGAGACAACGATTCGCCAGAAAGGAACGCGACCGCAAGGCTTCGGCTGGATCGAGGAATGGGCGGCGCCCACGGACGAGGCCGGGAAATCGCTGGGGATCGAGTTCACGATCGCCGAGTGGCTGTATCAGGGCATCCGAGACGACAAGCTGGTCCTCTCGATCGACCGCGAGTACTTCCAGCTCACCGGCGGGATTGAGCGTTGGTTGTACCGCGTCGTTCGCAAGCATGGCGGCCATCAGGGCGGTGGATGGGGCTTCACCATGGCCCAACTCCACCACAAGTCCGGCTCGACACGGCGCGTTGCTGACTTCGCCAAGGATGTCCGCAAGGTGGTCCAGAAACAGCGGCTGCCAGGCTACTGGCTTGAACTATATCGGACCCAGGATTCGGAGGAGGCGCTACGCTTCACCATACGGTGGGCACTCGCGACCGACCACCCTGGCTATATGCCCAAGCCTTTCCCGCGCTTGCGGATCGCTGCCCGGCGTGAGACGGCTGACCCTGCAGCGGCACCCGAGGCCTGACTTCCTTCAGGGCGTGATAGCCCGATAGTTGTGCCCAAGAGGGCGGTTTCAAAGCCAGTTTCGCCTGCTTAAGGTGATATGCCGTCTAAAGTAGCCGCAGGTATCGGGCTATCACGCCCTGGCCCGAGATAATGGCTCGCCCGAGTCGCTCTGGCTTCAGAAACATTTTGGTTCGCGTGCTTGGTCGCTGGCTGTGGATTGTGTCGGGCGATCACGCCCTACTAGACACGGGCGATCACACCCTGGACTCACGTTCTTTCACGCCCCGGAAATCCTGAATAAATTTTTTGAATCAATGCCTTGGAGAGTCCGTAACCTCCTTAATTCTACTACGTAGATTCTCCTTAAAGGACTTCACTTTGTGGATAACTTTGGTGTTGCCCTCAACAGCAAAGCAAGCAAAGAGGCCGACAAGTGGAGACGCTCCAGGCACCAGCCGGGGCCACGACATCGTTCTACGGCGTGACCCCCAGCCGATAGAAGCCGCCCATGATGGCACCATACTGCGCAGACAGTTACGATGGCTGGGGCAAGAGAAGTGTTCTCCAACTTTGCCCGCCTTGGCGGAGCTGATCGTCGCCAAACTGCGTATCACGGACTCGGTTGGGCTTCGACGAAATGGGCAGCGATGGACCACCTCCGTCACCCTGCAACCGCGGCGTAGAGCGGGAACAGGGTGACGGCGCAGGCAGTGACAGCCATCACATGGCACAGACGGCCAGCAAGATGGCTCCCAGCTTACAAGGCATGAGGAGCTAGGGTTTCTTGTGGAAAGGGTTGTCGCCCACCTTGCCCTCCCATTGCCGGCGCCGGAAGAAGATCGCCCGGCCGCAGCGCAGGGGTTTACTGCGGCCCATGATGACGATCGCCTCGTCCGCGCGGGTATCCTGGATCAGCTCCTCCGGCTTGATCAGGGCGCGCTTGGTTTCCGAGCGGTTCTCCGAGCGTCCCGTGCTGCTGGAGCTGCCCGTGCCGCCGCGGAACTGGTTGCCCTCGGTGTCGCCACTGCTGGTGGTGACCACGCCGTATTCGCCGCACATGGCCGACACCTCGCGGGCCGTCTCCAGGTCCTGCACGATGGCGAACAGCCGCCAGGCCGAGCTGTCGTACCAGGACCGCTTGCCCTCCGGCCCCCATTGCCGGATGAGCTGGCCGAGCGACTGGTAGAGCAGCATCATGGTGATGCCGTATTTGCGGCCAGCATCGCGGGCGGTCTCGATGATGCCCATGAAGCCAAGCCGGGCCACCTCGTCCAACAGGAACAACACCCGGCCCTGCACCTTGCCATCGGCCTCGTACACGGCGTTGAGCATGGCGCCGATCACGACCCGGCCCAGGGCCGGAGTGTCCTGCAGCACAGCCAACGGAATTTGCAGGAACACTGTTAGCTTGCCGCCGGTCAGGTCCGTGGTCTTGAACGAGGACCCGGACACGAGATCGGCGAAGGCTGCCGTGGACAGCCAGGAGGTGTCCTCGTCAGCATTGGCGTAGATGCCGGAGAAGGTGTCCTTGACGGTGCCCTTGAGGGTGCCGGCGATCTGGCGCGCCATCCGGCTGTGGGACTGCTGGTAGATATCCTGCAACAGCTCGCGCATCTCATCCTCGGGGGTGATGATGCGTTCGCGCAGGGTGTGCAGGGTCTTCCGGTCCGCCGGCAAGGCCGGGTCCCACAGCATGTCGGCGAGCAGGCAGCGGATGAGGTTGCGACCGCGGCCGCTGAAGAACTTGCTGGAGCCGGAGTCTTCACGACTCTCGCCGCATAGCCAGCGGACCACGGTGCTGACATGGGTTTCCGCGGCGAGGGTGGTGATGTCGATCCAGTCCAGCACGTTGAAGCGGGCGGTGTTGCGGTCGAACGGATCGAGGGTGGCGACCTGGTGGCCCAGCTCGCCTTCCCGGTAGCCCCGCATCATCGGCCCTATCTCGCGCGCCGGGTCCAGCACGACCGCCGAAACGGTCCAGGTCAGCAGGGTAGGGATGGCGGTCGAGCTGGTCTTGAACCCTCCAGCGCCGGCGAAGACGAGGGCATGGGTGGCTGCGGTCAGGCAGGGGTCCACCAGCAGCGGCGCCTTGCCGCCCATGCCCCAGGTCTTGCGGTCCGACGGCTCGAACGCGACGCCGCAGACGGCGCGGTCCTGGTCTACCCGGTACGCCTCGCCCACCACCAGCCCACCATAGGCTGGGTTGGGTCCCGGGAACCGCTTGCGGGCGCCGGGCATATCGAGCCAGTCGGCATGGCCGTGGTTGTCGGACGTGGCCCGCTGCGGCTGGGCGCTCGCCCCCAGCTCGCCCAACCGCGGGACGCGGGTAGCGAGACACCAGCCGACGAAAGTAGCCATGATGCCGATGGCCATGGCCACCCAAGGGGCCGGGTGGACGATTTTGGCGATGCTGGCGACCGGGTAGTCCGGCAGGCCGACATATGGCCAGAGGCTGACGATTTCGGGCCATACCGTCAGCAGGGTGGCGGCAAGCAGGCTGACCACGCCGGTCAGGGCCAAGGTGCGGGGGCGCGGGTTGCTGCGGTCCAGCATCACGGCCAGGGCCATGATGGCGAGCGGGCCGAGCAGGGCCACGGTTGGCTGCACCGCGGCGAAGGCAGATTGTGGGATGATGAAGGAAAAGGAAAACGCGAAGATGGTGAAGGGGATCGGCACGAACAGGCCGTCCGGGTAGGCCGCGAGGATATCAGCCCAGCCTTGATCGATCAGGGTCCAGGCGAACCAGGCCGCCAGCAGCGGCCAGGTGTGCCAGAGAATGAGCCACACGCCCTTGAGCCGGTCGTAGCCGATGGCGGCGCTCATTGTGCCGCCTCCGCGGTGCCGGTTCGTCCCGCAAGCCCCGCGGCGCTGCCGACCTGGCGGGCGGTGCCGCCATGGGCCTTGGCGAGGGCGCTGGCGTCGTCGTAGCGGGCCAGGCCCTCCCAGTGCTGCATGACCCGGCTGAACCGGAACCCGGCCTTGCGCAGGGCCGTGGTGGCGTCCTTGGCCAGGGGGGTGGCGAAGACCAGGAGGACGGCTTCCTTGCCTTCGTCGCGGGCGCGGGCTTCGCGGGCGAAGCTGCGGCCGCCCAGGGCCGCCCACTTCTCGACCTGCGCCGTGTCGTCGGCCCCGTCGCGGAGCGACAGCAGCGCGCCGTAGAGGGCGTTGCTGTCGAGGTCAAGCAGGCCGACCTTGTCGACTAGGGCGCCGGCCTCGACCAGGCGGCGGGTGCGCTGCTTGCGCTCGTCGAGCTTCAGCTTGGCGTCAGCTTCGGCCAGGCGGACCTTCTGCTGTTCGTGGATACGCAGGCGTTCGGCCAAAGTGCGGGCCATCGTGGAGTGCTCCTGTGCCGGAAGTGGCCGGCCCAGCAGGCGGCACACCGTTGCGAACGGTGCCAAAGAAATTTAACTTTCCGCATGAGGAACGAACAAGCCCAGCAGACCCGACCCGGGATCAGGCGTTCAGGCCGGCATGAGCCAGGTCGAAACCTACCAGTTCGGGGATGATGGCCGGTTCCCGAACTCGGGGTTGCCGGTCCTTGTCTATCGAAGTGTCCTCCCGGCCGACCCGGCCGCCATGGAGCAGGCGTTCGCTGCGAATGGGTGGTGCAACGGCTGGCGCGACGGCATCTTCACCTACCACCACTTCCACAGCATCGCGCACGAGGTGCTGGGCATCGCCCGGGGTGAGGTGCAGGTCGCGTTCGGCGGACCGTCCGGCCAGACCGTGACGGTGCGGGCCGGGGACGTGGTAGTGATCCCGGCCGGGGTCGCGCATCGGAACATGGGCCAGACCAAGGATCTTCTGGTGGTCGGCGCCTACCCGGGCGGCTCGGATTACGACACGCTGTGCGGCAAGCCCGAGGAACACGAGGCGGCGTTGCAGGCCATCGCCGCCGTGCCCCTGCCGGCAAACGATCCTGTGGGAGGGCGTGAGGGACCGCTTCGGACTCTATGGACCAAAAGCGCAGACGCCATCGACTGACGGCGACTCACGTCACCTAACCCATCACTGAGGGACGGCAATGGTCGCCTTAGATTTCCACGGGTTCATCCTGATGGCAGTGCTCCTGTTTGGCGCGCTGATCTTTCTGGTGGTTGCCGTCATCCAGATGATCATCGCCCTGTGGCGCGGCCGGCGTGCTTGGCGCGTTGCCGAGGCTGCGGCCCTCATGGCTTGCCTGAACCTCATGTGTTTCTATGGCGTCCTCGTTTACCGGTGGCAGGTGTTCATCCTGATCGGCTGGAGCACGCTGGAGTAGGCGGTATTGCTTTGGTTGGTGCTGTTCGTGATCGGGTGCAGACGGCTGAGCCGCATCAAATAGAAAGTGCTGTCAGCCAACCGGATCAGCGGCCACCCTGCCACCATCAAACTTCCAGCCGCTTGCTCATGATGACGCTGCGGTAGGTCTTTCCCTCCCATTGGGCGTGTTCGACGAATCGGAAGCCTTCGCGCTCGTACCAGGAAACCAAGTGGTCGGCTTCCTCGGAGGTGTCCAGCGCCAATTCGGTCGCGCCACTTGCCACGGCCAAACGTTCGGCTTCCTGGAGGAGACGCAAACCGATGCCATCGCCTTGCCGATCGGGCAGGACGCCGAACTGCCCGATGGTGGCGACGTCCAGCCGTTCGTAGCAGGGGCATCCACTCGACCGGCCTGGCGCATGGAACATGATGGTGCCGACCAGCACGCCGTCATCGACGGCGACCAGGCAGTCGCCGCGGCCAATCCGTTGGCGGGTGACCTCTTCCGTTTGATCGACGGCGGTGTAGTTGAACCCCATCGCACCCAGCCTGGCGTAAGCGGCGTGCAGCAGCTCGGTCACTGCAGCGATTGAATCCGTGTAGGCCAGCGCCCGAACAACCAACTCACCCAATTTGTCTCGCCCCCTGCTGGCCACGCCCGCTTGCCTTGTGGCATACGAGCCGACCCCGGTCATGTCTCGTCCCGGGCGGCATTGGCCCGGCGTGTCTCGACGGCTTTGCGGGCGGTGGCGCTCCGCTTGCGTTTGAGTGCCGCTTTGACGCCGGCGTCTTTCATCCGCGGCTTATGATCCGGTTGGCCCTTCGTCACCTGCCAATGGTCTTGCAGGAGCCGGATGGCTTCTCGGGAGTAGAGTCCGACATCGTACATCCCGTGATGCGTCGGGCACAGGCGGGCTAAGTTTTCAGGCGCATTGTTCGTCGCGTCTTGATCGAGATGGGCCACTTGCAGGCAGGCCGGGAGCTGCAGCCCGCACACGGCGCAGCAGCGGAAGGGATAGGCCGCATTCACCACCCGTCGAGCCTCAGCCTGGTTGCGGACCCGCACGCGCGGCGGCAGCGACGACGTTTGATTGTCGGACGGTTCGGTCACGCGTTGGCTCCAGGGTCAGGCAGCAGTGCGGGATCAGGCAGCCTGTTCAACCTATTTTGGACGGCGAGGCCGGATACCGGCAACACCGCGTCAGCGGGTTCTGACCTCCGAGCGAGTGAAGCGAGTAAGGCAGGTTAGACGCAATATGCGTTGCTGGCGCAACGCTGCTTGAAGTCAGCTAGCAAGCCAGGTTAGCGTCCCTCCCGACATGGCCATCGCCTTCGCCCGTGCCCGTTACCTGTCCCGCAGCTCCGGCGGCAACGCGGTGCGCTCGGCCGCCTACAACGCCCGGGAGAAGATCGAGGCCGAGCGCACCGGCGAGGTGTTCTCCTTCAAGGGCCGCGACGCCCCGGAACACCACGAGGTGCTGCTGCCCGAGGGGGCCGACGCTCGCCTGGCCAACGCCGCGGTGCTGTGGAACGCGGCGGAGGCGGCGGAGCGGCGCAAGGACGCCCAGGTCGCCCGCGAGATCGTGCTGGCGCTGCCGGCTGACCGAGTGCTCTCGACCGAGGACCGGATCGAGCTGGCCCGCTCCTTTGCCCAGGAGCACTTCGTGTCCAAGGGCCTCGCCGTGCAGCTCGACGTGCACGCGCCGCACAAGGAGCGCGGGGAAGGGGAGGGCGCCTGGACCGAGGGCACCGGCGGTGACCACACCAACTGGCACGCTCACCTCTTGATCACTACCCGGCGCATCGAAGGCGACCAGCTCGCGGCCAAGAAGGCGCGCGACCTAGATCCGGAAGTCCGCAAGGCCGGCACTCGTACTCTGGTGACGGATGCCGAGGCATGGGGCGAGACGTGGCGGGCGCACCAGGATCGCTACTTCCAGGAGCACGGCATCGAGTTGCGGGTGGACGCGACGGCGGCGCACCCCGGCGAGCACATCGGCCCGGTGCGGATGCGCAAGGTGGACAGCCCTGCCGTCGAGCGCGCCGAGGCGCTGCGCACCGCCAACGAGGCGGCGGCGCGGGACCCGGAGCAGGTGCTGGCGGCGCTGACGCGGAACAACGCCACCTTCACCGAGCGCGAGCTTGACCGCTACTTGGCCAAGCACCTTGGGGCCGGGCCGGATGGAACCCCCGACTCAGTTCAGGTGCAGGGCATCGCTGCCGCGAAGGCGGCTGTGATGGGCCACAAGGATCTGCTGGTGCTGCATGACCGCGAGACGGGCGAGGTGGCCGGGCGGTTCAGCACGCTGACGGTGCGCGAGCAGGAGCGCGTGGCGCTGGCGGACGGTGCCGCCGTGGCCGAGGCGCGGCACCACCAGGGCGTGAAAGCCCGATACCAGGAGACGGCGCTGGCGTCGCGTACGTTGCGGGAAGATCAGCGCGCCGCGTTCGAGCACGCGGTCGCAGGTGGCGGGCTGAAGTTGATTGAGGGCCGGGCCGGCACGGGCAAGAGCTACACCCTGGCGGCGGTGCGCGAGGCGCACGAGGCGGCTGGCTACCGTGTCGTGGGATTGGCCCCTACGAACGCCGTGGCGCAGGATCTGAAAGGGGACGGCTTCGCCGAGGCAGGCACGGTCCATGCCGCCCTGTTCGGCATCAAGAACGGCCGCACGAGTTGGGACCGGCGCACGGTCGTGGTGGTGGACGAGGCGGCGATGCTGGACAGCCGCGTGACGGGCGAGGTGCTGGCCGAGGCGAAGCGGGCAGGGGCCAAGGTGATCCTCGCCGGCGACGACCGGCAGCTCGCCAGCATCGAGCGGGGCGGGTTGTTCACCGAGCTGCGGAAGGCGCACGGCGCGGCCGAGATCACCGAGGTGACGCGGCAGAAGGTGGACTGGCAGCGGCAGGCGGCGCGAGACCTGGCCGAGGGCCGGTTCGACACTGCCGTGGCCGCCTATGACCGGCACGGCGCGATCACCTGGACCGGCGACGGCGAGGTCGCGCGGGCGGCGCTGGTGGCGCGCTGGAAGGCGGACACGCTGACCGACCCGAAGGCGAGCCGGTTCGTGTTCGCGTACACCAACGCTGACGTGTCGCAGATCAACGCCGAGCTGCGCCAGGTGCGCCGGGACCGCGGCGAGTTGGCCAGCCCGGACGTGCAGTTCGAGACCAAGCATGGTGCCGCGGACTTCGCGGTTGGGGACCGGGTGCAGTTCACCGATACGGATAAGAAGCGGCACATCTACAACGGCAACGCGGGCGTGATCACCGGCATCGACGCGCGCACGGGGCAGGTCACGGCGCGGCTGGACGCCGCGGCGGGTGCGCCGGGCCGGGAGGTGACTTGGTTCGCCGAGGAGTTCGAGGGATTCCGGCACGGCTATGCCGGTACGATCTACAAGGGCCAGGGCAAGACGCTGGACCACACGTATCTGCTGCACACGCATCACTGGCGGGCGGCGGCCAGCTACGTGGCGCTGACCCGGCAGCGCGAGAGCGCACAGGTGTTCGTGGCGGAGGACACGGCCAAGGATGCCGGACAGCTTGCCCGGCAGATGGGCCGCGGTGAGGTGCGCGCCGCCTCCGTCGCATGGGCTACGGCGGACGAACTAAGGCCCGAGCTGCGGCAGCGTGCCGGACAGGCGCAGGGCGCCAGCGATGCGGTCCGGGAGGTTCCTCCGGCTCCGGTTGCCCGGCCAGGCGCCCGCACTGGCGACGCCGATCCGGCCCGCGCATATTGGGGCCAAGTCGCGCAGGGTGCAGCGCAAGCGGCAGCAGTGCAGCCCGCTGCGGCGAAGGCCGAGGTAGGGCAGGGGCACCGCGTCGGCGGATGGCTCATCGTGCCCTACGCGGACCCGTCGGACGGAGGCCGGGACAGCCTTGGCCGCGGCACCAGCCCCGGCGAGGTCGCGGCCGTGGTGGCAGCCGACAAGGCAGTGCAGCGCGAGCGCGAGGCGCGCTGGAGCTACCTGCAAGGCGCCTACCGCGACCCGCACGCTGCCCGGTCGGCGCTGGACGAGCTGGTGAAAAGCCAGGGGTGGACGAGCGCTGCGGCCCGGGTCGCCGCCGACCCGCTCCAGCTCGGGGAGTTGCGCGGCAAGGAGGGGCTGTTCGCAGGAGCGAAGGCGCGTGCAGAGCGGGAGGCGGCGCAGCGCGCGGCCGGCGCGATCGGGCCGAGCCTGGAGCGGATCGGCGAGGTCGAGGCCAGGGCGGAGCGGAACTACCGCACGGGCGTGGAGGCGCAGCGCACGGCGGACGCGACCGGCATCCCGCGCCTGTCCGCCGCGGCCGAGGCGGCGATCGGCGCCGTCGCCGTGGCGACGGACGAGAAGGCGCGGGCCGAGGCATGGCGGGCCGCGCAGGCGGACGAGCGTGTCGCGGGCGAGTTGCGGGCCTTCGGCACCGCCGTCGAGCAGCGGTTCGGGGACGAGGGCGTGCGCGCCATGCTGCGGGCAGGGGGACGGCCGGGCGCCGTCACGGCGCCGTCCGTCACGGTCGAGCAGCGGCCGGAGCTGGACCAGGTGGCCGAGTTGACCGCCGCCTTGAAAGCAGGCGAGCGGGCCGGGGCCAGCCTCGCCCAGCGCGAGGCGGAGAGCGAACGGCAGATACAGCGGCGCGGGATGCGGATGTGACCGCGCCGAGGCTCTGGTCGAACAGACTGAAAGCAGGAAGGGCGAGCAAGGGCCTTTGTGCGACTGGATCTACGCCATAGGCCTTGGGTCTACTCTTGGCTGAAATGCCCTTTGAGGAATTCGATCAGCTTCAAACCGTCTTGGACCAGCAGGGCGAGCTTGCCATTACGATGACTCACGTCGAAAAGCTCTGATCCACAAGGGCGCGCGCGGCTACTGGACATTGCTGTCGCCAGTCGCCCCATCAGGGTAGGCGAGCATCTGGTGTCCGAGCGTCGAACCGGGCGCCGACCCCAACATCCTTGTCACGAGCCGCCACTTCGGACCATTTGTACGAGGCTTAATGTGAGGGGCATCGAGCAACAGGTTTGGAGGCCGGTCCGAGGTTGCACATGGCTGTCCGGCTCTTGGCGGGCGAGCCGCCCGCCGTCCTACTTACCCGTCTTGTCGCCGCACATTCCCCTGCTTTCCCCAACGTCGCCGGGCCGCATAGGCTCCCACCGAAGGACACACCATGCAGCCCGAGCACATCCCGGTCGGTGACCTGTTCGCCAGGGAATGCACCTACGTCGTCCCGCTGTTTCAGCGCCCCTACGTGTGGGACAAGGTGCGGTGGGAGCCATTGTGGGACGACGTGGCTCGCGTTGCCAGGGACGCCTGCCGCGGCCTGCCCAAGGTGCGCCCGCACTTCCTCGGCTCCGTCGTCTTGCAGCAGCGACAGAACGGCATCACCGAAGGCCCGCGCCGCGAGGTGATTGATGGCCAGCAGCGGCTGACGACGCTGCAACTGCTATTCAAGGGCGTGGCCGACGCGCTCGCGGCCGGGGAGGACACGGAGGACTTTGCCCGGCCCCTGCGGAAGCTGCTGCGAAACGAGGACGCTCCGAGGGCCGACACGCCCGCTGGGTTCAAGGTCTGGCCTACCAACGTGGACAGGGAGCGCTACAGCGCCGTCATGCAGGGTGGCGGTACGGCCAAGCCGGTGGAGGGGGACCGCCTCGCCGCGGGTTACGCCTACTTCCACGCCGAGGCAAAAGCGTGGCTGGACGAGGACCCATCGGCCCGTGCCGCCCGCGGCCAAGCGCTCGCCGCCACCTTGCGCCAGCGTCTGTGGCTGATTGCGCTGAACCTGACCACGGACGACCAAGCCCAGGTGATTTTCGAGACGCTGAACGCCCGCGGCACCCCGCTGCTGCCGGCGGACTTGGTGAAGAACCTGCTGCTGCGGCGGGCGGAACAGGAGGGCACGGACCCGGCGGCCCTGTACGAGGCACACTGGCGCCCTTTCGACACCGAGGAAAGCTATTGGCGCAAGAAGGTCGGCCGCGGCCATGCTGAACGCCCGCGCGTGGACCTGTTCCTGGTGCAGTTTTTGACCGCGAAGGTTCAGGACACCGTGCCGCCCAGCCAGCTTTACGAGCGTTTCACCGACTACCTGGCCGCAGACGGCAGACGCTCGGTCGCGGAGCACATGAGTGAGGTCGCGCGCTGGGCGGTAATCTACCGCGAGCTGGAAGGTGCCGATGAGGCCAGTCCTGACCGCCTGCATACCTGCGCCGCTCGGTTGCGGGCCATGGACTTCACCACGGCTATGCCGGTGCTGCACCACCTACGCGCCGAGCTTGGCCGCGACCCGGCCGACGTGGCGCAGGCCGCCACCTGGATCGAGAGCTTCCTGGTCCGCCGCATGGTGTGCGGCATGAGCACGCGCGCCTACGGCACTTTGTTCGTGGAGCTGCTGAAGGCGGTAGCCGGGGCAGGCAGCGCGCCCGTGGCGCCTGCCGTGGCCAGCTTCTTGCTGCGCTCGCAAGCGGACACCAGTCTGTGGCCAGATGACGAGAGGTTCGGGAAGGCGTGGACGCACGAGCCACTATACCGCAGCTTACGCCGCGACCGCCTGACCATGCTGCTGCGCGCGCTGGAGCGCGCAATGCGCGGCCCCAAGCACGACCCGGTGCCGATTCCGAAGACGCTGCATATCGAACACGTCATGCCGCAGAACTGGCGCGCGCATTGGCCCCTTGCCTCCAGCGCCGAGCCGGGCGCCACCGCCGAGGCGGCGCGGGATGGCCTGTTGCACACCATCGGCAACCTGACCCTGCTGACGGCCAAGTTAAACCAGAGCCTGTCCGATGCCGCCTGGACCGTGAAGCGGCCCGAATTACAGCGGCACGGCCTGATGGCGCTGAATGCGTGGCTGGCCGGGCACGAGACCTGGGACGAGGACGCCATCACTAACCGTGGCGGCTCGCTCTTGACCAAGGCGCTCGCGGTCTGGCCGAGGGCGGCGTGATAATGAGCCAGGCCAAGGAGCCAGGGGTGGGTCGCCCCATGATGCCGACTTGGACACGGTCCAGAGCCGGGCCACTGAGGCTTACCCCTATCGGGCTGGCCCAATCAGCACGTGATAATCCGGTTTTATCGGGCGCGTGCTGGTCGGCTTTCAACTGAAGTCGGCCGGATAGCGGCTGATCGCCTGGTCCCGAAAGCGGTCGCTCGCGCAGCAAGGCTGGCAGCAACTCGGACGCTTGACAGAACGCAAGACAAGGTTCGAAGCGAACGTGCATAGCTAAGGCGTCAACGTCCGTCTAAGATAGAAAACCGTATCTCCAGTGCGGATGTCGAAATCAAATCCTTCTAGCGTCAGGCAGGCCCATCTTACATTTTATCAGCCGTCTTTCCAACGCCGCCCTTCCTGGGCAGCAAGCCCAAGCACCTCAAATCCACCGATATACCGGGGCGCAATGAAGAATATCTTTGATCGGATATCCAATGAAGCACAGTATCGAAGCGCCTCGATCACGCGTAGTGCTTCGTTGATGATAGTATCAATTGTCATTGGCCAATTACTTAGATCTGCTATCCAAATATCCGCGTCTGCATCAACGTGAGCTGACGTTCTATTGCGGACCTCCTGGCGCCACCTGTTCGAATCTGGGTGGGGCTGACCCTGCAGTCTTTCAAGGCAGTCCGCTCCCTCGAAGCCTTCCCCCCGCCAATGCTCGAGTACGCACAGATCAACTTGCCCGTGCTCATTTTGAACCCCAGAGACGAAAAGCAGCTCCCAAAGAGCGCAGTAGTCGTTCACCATCATTTCGGCGAAAAGGCGCTCGACCTCAGATCCTCGATTCACCGCCTGTAGCATCATCCTTTCCTGTCGTAGGAACGTGGCTAGCCCAGACGCTCGGATCGTAACGTCCTGGGCGGGATGCCCGCCAGGCACCGGGGCAACGACATCAGCGGTAGCAAATCCAGGATAGATGTTGGCGAGACGAGGTCGGCTTGGGTCACCAAGGACATGCTCCTGCCGCCAAAATACCCGCCAAACAGGGTCAACAAAGGAGGCTGATGCTCCTGGATATTGCAGAATGTTCGGATGAGCCGCAGAGATGCGGCTCAGTTCTCGGTCGATTTCCGCCAGATCGATAGCAAGCACCCCGAACGTCGCTTCACCCATACACTTCCATGTGTCAGCGATCCGCATCAGATCGAGGCGCAGCGCGTGCGCCGCCATGGCGTCCCGACCTGTTTCCATGTCGCTGCCAGCAAGATCATTGCGGAGGCGGGATAGCAGGTCTTCCAGTACGCTCACCTCGTTCTTCCTATTTGGTGGCAACGCGTCCCGTATCTGGTTTTTAAGTCGTGGAGCTAGACTGAGGAGTGCATCGAGTTTTACGAGACCATGTCGCGCGATAACTCGCTTCTCCATCTCGTGATCTACTTGATGTATGAGTTCGCCGATTGTCAGGAAGTCGCCAACGATTCTTGAGATCTTACCAGCTAGGTGCTTCGCCACGACTATTTTCTTCCTACTGCGAATTGCGACCTTTGACGAGCATACTTGGAGCCCAGTAGGCATCGCTAACAACGATTGGGGCCGAACTAGCCTGAACGCCAATGGCCGCTTTCCCGGCCCGCGTGCGCCGTAGCAGACAGGCAGCTTACCACCCAAACTTGGCCGTTGCTTCGTTGAGGTATGCTCGAACGAGGCATCCCGCGCGAGACACTAAGGCTATCTCGCATGGGGTGTTCCAGGCGTTCCAAGACGCTGGCCTGAGCAGGTCTAGGCCCTATCGGGAAGCCTCCGCCTCGCATTGGGCGGCCAACTCGCGGTCACGCGGCAGGGCCGGTGGCAACACCCACCACAACAGGCGCTGCCACGGCGCTGCCCGGCGCACGAACACCGACAGCGGCGTGCCGCCCACCCGCCACGTCCAGTATGCGGCTTCGTTGCTCGCCAGGTAGGCCTGCGCCTCGGCCATGAACAGGAACACCACGCCTTGCCCGCGCAGCCGACGCACCGCGGCGCGCAGCCAGGCTTGCTCCGCAAGCGCATCGCGGTCCGGTTCGACAGCGATGCCGCGCAGGCCGTCGTACCCCTCTCCCACCCATCCGTCCGGCTCATGGTGACCCCAGTAGCCGGTGATCGTCGCGGTGTAGCGTGAGCTATGACGGGAAGGCAGGAAGGTCAGCCCTGTCGCGGGTATCTCCCGTGGGCTGACCACCCCGGCATCCAGGCCCGCCGTGTCGAGCAACTCGTCCGAGTTGACCAGCTCGTCCAATTCCTCAACGTGCGGGAGGGAGTTGCGGTCTATGCCGTCCCAGAGGCCCCTGAGGCGGTCAAGGTGGCCGGGGCCGGGGTAGGCATCGGCGCGCATCATCTCCAGCACCATGGAAACGGCTTGCCTGGTTCTGCCCCCTGGCGACTCCAAGGAGGTGTCGGCGCCGACCTTCACGACGCAGCGCCAGAGCAGCAGGTCCTCCGCCAGATCCTTGAAGGGTGCCCGGAAGCGCGGGCGCGCTGCCTGCGGATTGAGGCCTATGGCCTCGCATAGGTCGAGGAACGCCGGCGTGCCCCAGTGGTAGGTGAACAACCCGTTCAGGCGCATGAGCACGGGATGCACCTGTTCGAGTTCGCGCAACTCCGTCCGTTCGGTCAGGGATCGCCTGACCATGAGCGGGTTGCTGTCGAGTGATATGAGCTTCAGGCCGATGGCCTTGCGCACGCCGTCGCAGTCCAACTCGAAAACTGCCATGGGGCTGGCTTCCCCCAGGAAGCTGGCCAGCGCCAGGGAGGACGAGCGCGTCGGCAGGCTGTCCATGTAGGCTTCGGCGTTGACCGGCGCTGCGCCGGGTTCATGGCGCTCGATGGCCCAGCCGCTACAGTCCTGCCGCCAGGTGGCGACGAAGCGGGTGCCGAGTGGGTTGCGAGGAGTGGGATCTGTGCTGGCCGTCATCTTGTCACTCACGGAACAAACGCTGAACCGAGCCTATGATTGCCGGCCGCGAACAGCAACAGGGACAAGCAGCCACTCAACTCCAGCAGCCTCCGCTACACCATAGCGGCTGGCGCGCAGGATGCCGGCAGCCGCGGTCTGGAGTGCGCAAGCTACACCATCCAGCCGTCCAAGTCACAGGCGCTTGCGCTCCACCATGGCCCGATGCAGGACACCCTGGTGCGCCCCCACACGACCGCCTCGTGCTTTGCTACCTACCTGCTGCCGCATGTGCTGTTCGTCGCCGGCTTCGAGGAGCGCGAGCGGATTGCCCGAGTGTGCGGCCTGGCCTGGAACATCGGCCTGTTCCCGGATGCCGCCGACCGCGCGCACCACGTCCAGAACACCTTGGCCTTGTTCTTCGACAGGGAGGAGGCTCCGCCACCGCCGGGTGTTCGGCAGGGGTATGGGGAAGAGCTTCAGATGCTGGCCGATCTCAAGCGCGACCTATTCCCGTGGCAATTCGCCAACGTCATGGACGCCAGTCTTGAGCCGGGGCCAGGTCCGGACACTTTGGTCGTGGATGCGGACAGGACCGTCGAGCGCATCGAGCTGACGCTGAATCCCTCAATTCTGGCGCTACCCCGCATCACGAAGGTGCTGGTGGAGATGCACCGGGACACGAAGGCGCAGCGGGGCACGCTGGAGGAGGCCCGGAGGACGCCGGGGCTGCTGGAGCAGGCCGTCGGCCGAGACATGCTGACGGCGTACTGCGCGCAGCGGGCCGACCTTCGCGGCTATCACCGGATGCTCGTAGCTTGGTCTGAGACGTCACCTGAGCCGGAAATGAAGGCGGGTATCGCGCGGTTCTTGCTGGCGGTGGACGAGATCGAGGACGACACGAAAGCCGTGCTGGGCATCCTCGCCGTGGCGCTTGGCGCGCCCTGATCGGGCGTCGCTCTGCGCCGACCCAACAAGCAACCCCGGTCGGCACGGTCCTCTGCCCGTTTCGCGCACCGTCAAACGCTGGATCGGCCCCTTTGACTATTCGCCCGACTTGCGCAACACGGGTAGAACTCACGTATGATAACGTCCTTTATCATAGAGTGGGTGGGCTGGCCGTAGGAGATCCAAGTGGCCAAATTAGTACCGCTCAGGCGCGTGAACGCCCAGCGCCCGCTCATTCAGTTTCAGATGGCTAAGCTTCTGGGACCATATAAAATTGAAAAGCTATAGGTCGGTGATTTTCCGACCTATAGGATTTATGTGGACAACTGGCTTGTTCAAGGAGATTGCGTAAGCGACTATATCTCCGGTCCCGCCTTTGCCTTCGGCTTGTTCTCCATCCCACACCGCTACAATCCGGTCAGCTCTTCTAACAATCCACTTGCCAGCATCAAGAAAAGCCTGTTCGTCTTGTTTGGTGGATTTAAGCTCTATTACATTCGAAAACGTGAGAAGGCGCTGATATTCCTTAAGTGCTTCATCTTTGAAAAATGAAACATAATTCTCCAGGGGAATGACCGCTATTAGCTGACCGCCTTCACTGAGTAAAGCTTCGGCAAAAACCTGATCTGTTCCAGCAGCCAGACTAGAATATCCGATCAATTTAGTTTCAGCGGCTAAGAGTTTCTTGAGAAGCGACCGCACCCACCTCCAATCGATGCCTTCCCTCTCTTGGTGACCCGTGATTCCGATTTTCATCCCTTGCCTCCATAGGTAAGTAGATAGAAATCGCGTATAATTAGCCCCCAAGGCAGAATCGATAGAGCTTGTAATATGAACAGGCCTATAAAAACCTTCGGGACTACCCGTTCGGTCCGATGAAAGGGGCGATGTTTTTTTCCATGGATAGCTGGATCGATCCTTGCCCACTCATCTGTATATGGCTGAGCGATCAGTTTTGCTTCTAAGGCGTTAATGATAGCAAATTTGTTCTCGTTTAAGGACTTGTAGCTTGTAATTGCCGTTATCCAGAGAACTGATACCGTAACACCTGCGCAGCACACAAAGATAGTCAGTCGAATTGATATATCTGTTGTACCTAGGTAAGCCGAAGCTGTGACTAGAAGAGTATTGATCGATAAGTAGAATGAATTAGCTGCTTGACGTCGCTGGCTGACTCTATCGGCCATTTCCACCATTAGCTTGTATATCTCAAAGCGCTCCGCCCGATCCGCCTTTGCGACGTCGGCGGCTCTTTCCTTCGCCTCGCTTTTCTTTCTAAGCAGCCACATGCTGCGTCACCACTGCCGGGGCGGCGAGCCCCGGTTGCGGTATACCTCACGCACTTGGTCAATCCATTCCCTTAAAGGCTGACCCCATCGATCCGTTTTAAGGTTTGGCGGTTTCTCGAGGTCGAACTGAGGCATCGACAAGCCGGCCGCACCCCGGTCAAAGACCCCATCATCCGCCACACCTGCTTCGCGCCAAAGAAGTACCGGGATACCTATTTGGTAAGCCATTGCAGGCTCAATGTGACAGTAAGGGCTTGTGAGCCAAGAGTCGTTCTTGGTAGTTTCTGTCTCTCCAGTGTCGGACTTGGGCCGGTCTACTCCCTTTTCGATGTAAGTCCTACGAAAGCCGAGGCAGATCAACCCGCAGCTTCCATTCATAAGCCGCCTTATTGCTTCGAGCGGGGCCGAAAGATCATATTCAGATCGCCCTAGGGTTGAAGGCCTAAGATCGTTTGCCGTTAGAGCTCGCTCAACGACCTTTAGGAAATTCTCTTGTCGTTTAAGGAAGCTTTTAGGCGCGCTCACGAATACAGGTATTCTGGCCATAAAACGCTCTATCTACTTTGCATTCTTGCCTTCAGTCATCATCTGATCAATTGCGTTAGAAACACCATCCCACTTCCAAGCAATGGTACGATTTCGTGAGAGGCCTGTTGGCAAAGTGCTGCTAGCGTTTGCACCACCCACATAAACGCCGAAGAAAGGGACGTTCTTACGTGTTGCCATTGCGATCTCAAGGTCTACACCGGTAGCAGTAGCCATATTTTTACCTACGAGAACAATTACAAGATGAGTTTTGCCAATCTTGGCCTCAACCAGTTTTTCCCATTCGGATTGTAGCAACGGCTTTTTTACCGACCAATCTTCGTGCGAAAACGGCGTCTTGGAATGCGAAGACTGCCCTACGAAGAGTATTTTCTCGTCGCTGTTGTGATCAACGTCAAAACTGACGAAGGCTCGCGGGTCTGCCATCCTCTGTGCTCCCTGTTGGGATGATTCTGTCCGGTGCAGTGTGAACCAAGGCAGAGCGGTCACCAATACCTGCCTCGCGTCACTCAGCCAGGCGGCTATGGATCTGGAATGCCATGTTCGCACAGCACGACAGGCGAGGAGGAGGCGATCTCCTAACCTTATGAAGGTAGACTATTATTGATAACAGATTTTATCAATAGTAACGTGAGTAGATGCCACTCGACCAACCCGACTATCTGCCGATCCCGACCGAGCCCTCCGGCCGGCTGCTGACCACGGCCGAGTTCCACCGCCTAGCCGACGTCCCGCCGGAGGCGGAGTGGTTCGCCAACA
>CAXTJU010000038.1:0-33324 GCA_964244655.1 uncultured Acetobacteraceae bacterium
GGTGTGGGATGGCCGCTTCCGCGTGGTGCGCGCGCCGGCCGGCGCGTGGCTCGGCCCGCTCGGGGCGGGCCGGCGGGAGCGGGACTTGCCGGCTGCCGTGCTACGGACCGTGCCGGCGCTCTGGCAGGGCGGCCGGCTTTGCCACGTGCCGCAGCTGGCCTATGCTTCCGGCACGGGAGAAAAACCCAGCATTGTCAGCGCGGCCGTTCCCGCGGCAGGCGCCCCGTTCGCGGCGTGTTGTTGAGCGGGCCGGGGGTGTGTTCGCCAGGGCGCAGTCCCATGTCAGTGTTGCAGCCCGGGTCGGATCGTGATCGGGTGACGAAATCATTGGTCCGGACGCCCGGCAACGGGGCCGGCGCAGCTACGGATGGCCAGGGAACCTAGATGAGCAATTTCGGCCGCAACCTCGCCCTCTGGGTGATCATCGCCCTCCTGCTGGTGGTGTTGTTCAACATCTTCCAGCCGGGCACGGCGCAGCATTCCGCCTCGCAGATCGCCTATTCGGACTTCCTGGGCGACGTGTCGAGCGGGCGGGTGCACGACGTGACCATCCAGGGCCGCACGGTCAGCGGGCAGCTGACCGACAACCGCACCTTCCAGACCTATACGCCCGACGACCCGACGCTGGTGCAGAAGCTGACCGACAAGGGCGTGCGCGTGGTCGCCAAGCCGGAGGAGGATGGCGGCAACTCGATCTTCCGCATCCTGCTCAACTGGTTCCCGATGCTGCTGCTGATCGGCGTCTGGGTGTTCTTCATGCGCCAGATGCAGTCGGGCGGCGGTCGCGCCATGGGCTTCGGCAAGTCCCGCGCCCGGATGCTGACCGAGAAGCAGGGCCGCATGACGTTCGAGGACGTGGCCGGCATCGACGAGGCGAAGAGCGAGCTGCAAGAGATCGTCGAGTTCCTGAAGGACCCGCAGAAGTTCCAGCGGCTGGGCGGCAAGATCCCCAAGGGCGTGCTGCTGGTCGGCCCCCCCGGCACCGGCAAGACGTTGCTGGCCCGCGCCATCGCCGGCGAGGCGAACGTGCCGTTCTTCACCATCTCCGGCTCCGACTTCGTGGAGATGTTCGTGGGCGTGGGCGCCAGCCGCGTGCGCGACATGTTCGAGCAGGGCAAGAAGAACGCGCCCTGCATCATCTTCATCGACGAGATCGACGCGGTGGGCCGCCACCGCGGCGCAGGCTTGGGCGGCGGCAACGATGAGCGGGAGCAGACACTCAACCAGATGCTGGTCGAGATGGACGGCTTCGAGAGCAACGAGGGCGTCATCCTGATCGCCGCCACCAACCGCCCTGACGTGCTGGACCCGGCGCTGCTGCGCCCCGGCCGGTTCGACCGCCAGGTGGTGGTGCCGAACCCGGACGTGGGCGGGCGCGAGAAGATCCTGCGCGTGCACATGCGCAAGGTGCCGCTGGCCAACGACGTGGACCCCAAGACCATCGCCCGCGGCACGCCCGGCTTCTCGGGTGCCGACCTGGCCAACCTGGTGAACGAGGCCGCGCTCCTGGCCGCCCGCATGGGCAAGCGCACGGTGGCGATGTACGAGTTCGAGCACGCCAAGGACAAGGTGATGATGGGCAGCGAGCGCCGCTCGCTCATCATGTCGGACGCCGAGAAGCGGATGACCGCCTACCACGAGAGCGGCCACGCGCTGTGCGCCATGCACGAGCCGGACTGTGACCCCGTGCACAAGGCGACCATCATCCCGCGCGGCCGTGCGCTGGGCCTGGTGATGAGCCTGCCCGAGGGCGACCGGTTGAGCGAGAACAAGGCCCGCCTGGTGGCGCGGCTGGTGATGGCGATGGGCGGCCGGGTCGCCGAGGAGCTGATCTTCGGCGCGGACCGCGTGTCCACCGGGGCGGGCGGCGACATCAAGCAGGCGACCAACATCGCCCGCAACATGGTCACCGAGTGGGGCATGAGCGAGACGCTGGGCATGATCGCCTACGGCGACAACAGCCAGGAGGTGTTCCTGGGCCACAGCGTGACGCAGAACAAGAACGTCTCCGAGGTGACCGCGCGGGAGATCGACGCGGAGATCAAGGGCATCATCGACCGGGCCTACCAGCGGTCAAAGGACATCCTGTCGGAGAACATCGAGGAGCTGCACCGGCTGGCGCGCGGCCTGCTGGAGCACGAGACGCTGTCCGGCGACGACATCCGCACGGTGCTGCGCGGCGACCCGATCATCCGCAAGGTGGTGGACGAGCCGGCGCCGGAGACGCGCCGCGCCTCGGTGCCGAACACCCGGCCGCTGGCGCCGCCCGCGGGCGGGATGGGAGCGGCGCCGCAGCCGGGCTAAAAGTCTGTGTAGAGAAAGGGCGCTGGACGGTTCCTGACCGACCAGCGCCCTTTTTCGTGTCTGCGGGGAGCTAGTGCTCTCCGGCGAGCTTGCTGGTTGGCGCGATGGCGCGCCGGTCCAAGGCCATCGACAGCGTCGTCATGGCCAATCCGAGCAGGCTCAGGGCCACGCCGAGCCATGGCAACGATCGATAGCTGAGGCCCGCGCCCAAGGCGGCGCTCCCCAGCCACGCGCCGCCGGCGTTCCCCAGGTTGAACGCGCCCTGGTTCAGCGTGGCCACCAGGTTCGGCGCTTCCGGCGCGGTGTCGATCACCCGCATCTGCAACGGCGTGGCGGCGGCAAAGGTCAGGATGCCCCAGGCCAGCAGGGTCAGGGCGGCTGGCGCCGGCAGCGGCAGCGTCAGCGTGAAGGCGGCCAGGATGACGATCAATCCGGCCTGCACGCCCGCGATGCTGGGCATCAGCCGCCAGTCGCCCAAGCGCCCGCCAAGCAGGTTGCCGGCGGTGATCCCCACGCCGAACAGCAGCAGCAGCCAGGTCACGTGGATGGGCGCGATGCGGGTGACCTCCTCCAGCATCGGGGCGATGAAGGTGAACACGCTGAACAGGCTGGCGGAGAGCAGCGCGCTCATCAGCATGGCCAGCACCACCTGCGGCTTGCCCAGGACGCGGAACTCCGCGAGCAACCCGGCGGACTGGGGTTTCGGCATCCGTGGCAGCGCCCAGGCGATGGCGGCGGTGGCGGCCAGCGCAAGCGCCACCACGCACCAGAACGCGGTGCGCCAGCCAGCCTGCTGGCCCAGCGCCGTGCCGAAAGGGACGCCAAGCACGTTGGCCAGCGTGAGGCCGCTGAACATGATGGCGATGGCCTGGCCGCGCTTGGCCGCCGGCACCAGCTCGGCCGCCACGATCGAGCCGATGCCGAAGAACGCGCCATGGCACAGGGCGGTGAGGATGCGGGCCGTCATCAGCAGGGCGTAGCTGGGCGCCGTGGCGCAAAGCAGGTTGCCGACGGCGTAGGCGCCGATCAAGCCCAGCAGCGCGGCCTTGCGCGGCAGGCGCGCCGTGGCCACGGCCAGGATCGGGGCGCCGATCACCACGCCGAGCGCGTAGCCGGTGACCAGCAAGCCGGCGCTCGGGATGGACACGCGCAGGTCGCGGGCCAGGTCGGGTAGCAGGCCGACGATGACGAACTCGCTCGTGCCGATGGCGAAGGCGGCGAGGGCGAGGGTGAACAGCGGGATCGGCATCGGCAGGCTCCAGCGGTCAGGCAGCAATTGCCGCCGCAAGATGGCGCGGCGCACAAGGGAGATCAGCGGTGCGGCCGGTCCCCCAGCAGCCGCGCCAGGGTCGGCTCGGTGGCTTCGGACAGCCGCGCCTGGGCTTGCGCCGTCGGGTGCAGCAGCGGGTCGGGCGGGGTGAGGTAGCCGTCCAGGAACGCGGCGCGGTCGAGCTTGCCGTCGCGCAGGAACACGCCGGTCACGTCCAGGTAGGTCAGCGCCGGGTCGGCGCCGGCGGCGTAGCGCGCGGCCAGGCCGCGGTTGATGGCGGCGGTGGCCTGGTCCACCCACTCGGACCGCTCGGAGGGCAGCACGGAGAGCAGCAGCACCTTGGCGCCGGGCAGGCGGCGGTGCAGGGCCGCCACCACGGCGTCGATGCCGCCCAGCGTCTGCTCGGCGGACCAGTGCACCCGGCCGTTGTTGTTGGCGCCGATCAGCACGACGGCGACGCGGGGCTGGATGCCGTCCACCTCGCCATGCTCGATGCGCCACAGCAGGCTGGCCGTGGTGTCCCCCTTGAAGCCGAGGTTGACGGCGTGGCGGTCGCCGTAGAAGCGCTGCCATTGCGGCGCGAAGTCCCGCCATTCGGGGGGACCGTGCTGCTCCCAGTCCTGGGTGATGGAGTCGCCGAGGAACACCAGGTCCGCGCCGCCCTGCCGCAGCTGGGCCAGCTTGTCCTCGTGCCGGGCGTGCCACCAGGGCAGGTTGTCGCGGGAGAGCGGGGTGGCCGCCGGGTTCGGGGCGGCGGCTGCGCCGGCGAGGAGGGCCGCCAGCAGGAGGGCGGCAGTCCTCAAGCGAAGGCCAGGTAGGCGGCGGACCCGGCGCCGGCGATCAGGCAGTAGAACGCGAACGGGTTGAGCGCCCATTTGTCGTTGTGCCGGAAGTACCGCATCAGGAACGCCGTGCTGGCCAGCGCCACCAGCCCCGCCACCACGGCGGCGATCAGCGAGACTTGCAGCGTGCCTGGCGGGATGTCCGCACGCAGCAGCTTGGGCACTTCCAGCACCGTGGCGCCGAGGATGATGGGGGTGGCGATCAGGAAGGAGAAATGCGCCGACCCCTCATGGTCGATGCCGCGCAGCAGCCCGCCCACGATGGTGGCGCCGGAGCGGGAGATGCCGGGGATCAGCGCCGCGCACTGCCACACCCCGACGGTGAGCGCGTCCCGGTAGGTGAGGCTGGACAGCGACCGGTGGCTGGCGCGGCCGCGCAGCCGCTCGCCGAACAGCAGCAGCAGGCCGTTCACCGCGAGGAAGATGGCGGCGATCAGCGGGCTGGCGAACAGGCGGCGCAGGGAATGCTCCAGCAGCGCGCCGGCGACCACGGCGGGCAGGGTGGCGACGACGATCAGCAGGAACACCCGGCGGCTTTCCCCGTTCTGCTGCGCCCCTGCGACGCCGAGCACGCCGCGGATCAGCGCCAGCCAGTCCCGCCAGAAATACCCTAGCAGGGCGACCGCGGTGCCGACGTGCAGCATGACCAGGAACGGCAAAAAGGCGGCGGAGGCCTGGTCGAAGTTCCAGTGCAGCAGGGCGGGCAGCACCACGGCGTGGCCGAGGCTGCTGACGGGGAACAGCTCGGTGGCCCCTTGCAAGATGGCGATCAGGATCGCTTGAACCGTGTCCATGCCGAACGCCACCCCTGCTGCGCGCCCGTTCCTGCCGGAGCGGGCGCGCCGTGGCAAGTTGCCGCTGGCTACAGCGTCATGCGGCCTTCGCTGGAGGCGGGCAGGATTTCAGGATGCCATCAGCGGACACTTGCTGCACAATCCTCGATGCAAGATCTGCACCAGCTTTGGTTCGGTCTGCCAAAAATGCTAGAGGTGTATTAAGGTCGATCGTTGCTTTCCAAATATCCCGATGTTGCTTTACATCATTCATTCTTAGAGAGTAAGACTCTCCTCGCTCTTCGCCATTCATGATAAAACGGCTTTGAACTTGAACCACCAAAACCGTATCCGGTGCGAAAGTCTTGATTGATGCTGTTGCTTTGGTAACTGCATTAGGTTCAAAACTATTCAACTGATAGATCAAAGGCGTCACTTGGCAAGCCTGAAGTCGTGCTTGCATTTCGCTTTTGAATGAACTTGAAAACTTTATCGAAAGGGCGTCACCAAAATCATCGCCTGATGGCACGAGCACAACAAGATGCGCTATTGTGCCAGTATAATCCTCTGCTGAGCGATGCCTAGTCACATTAATTTGGACACACCCCGAAACGATGAGAGCAATCGCGCATAATACGTAGCGGTTTCGGCACACCTATGCTTTCCTATCTTTCCAGGATATAACGCTAATATCTTAATCAAGCTAACACAAACTGAATGGTGGCTGAGCAGCCGAAGCTGCCCCATGCCACACCACAATGGCAGAGCGACCTACGCCGCCTTGCGCTCCGCCGGCTTGTAGTCGGTGTAGCCTTCCGCGCCGCCGCCGTACCAGTGCGTCTTGTCGTCCGACGGCGCCAGCGGGAGGCCATCGCGCAGCCGCTCCACCAGGTCCGGGTTGCTGATGAACGGGCGGCCGAAGGCGATCAGGTCGGCCTTCAACTCGCGCCGCTCCGCCTCCGCCAGCTTCAGGTCGTAGCCGTTGTTGGCCATGTAGAGGCCGCCGAACAGCTTGCGCAGGGCCACGTAGTCGAACGCCGAGCTGTCGCGCGGCCCCTGCGTCGCGCCCTCGATGACGTGCATGTAGCAGAGCTGGAAGCCGGCCAGGCCTTGGACCAGCGTGCCGTACAGCTCCTGCGCGTCCTCGAAGCCGGCCATGTCGTTGGCCGGGCTCACCGGCGACAGGCGGATGCCGACCCGGCGGCCGCCCCACGCGCCCACCACCGCGTCCGCGACCTCCAGCGTCAGCCGCACCCGGTTCTCGATGCTGCCGCCGTAACGGTCGGTGCGCCGGTTGGTGTGGCTGCGCAGGAACTGCTCCAGCAGGTAGCCGTTGGCGGCGTGAATCTCGACGCCGTCGAACCCGGCGCGCTTGGCGCACATGGCGGCGTGGCGGTAGTCGGCGATCAGGCCGGGGATCTCGTCCGTTCGCAGCGCGCGCGGCGCGACAAGCGGCTGGAACCCGGTCTCGGTGAAGGCCTGGCCCTCCGGCTTGACCGCGGAGGCCGACACCGGCAGCCCGCCGCCGGGTTGCAGCGAGGGGTGGCTGATGCGGCCGACGTGCCAGAGCTGGCAGAAGATATGGCCACCATGGGCATGCACCGCGTCCGTCACGATGCGCCAGCCGGCCACCTGCTCGTCGGTGTAGATGCCGGGGGTGAAGGCGTAGCCCTTGCCCTGCTGGGTGATGTTGGTCGCCTCGCTGACGATCAGCCCGGCGCTGGCCCGCTGGCCGTAGTACTCGGCGTTCAGCGTCCCCTGTACGTCGCCCTTGCCGGCGCGGCTGCGGGTGAGCGGCGCCATGACGATGCGGTTGGCCAGCGGCAGGTCGCCGCCCAGGGTGACGGGCTGGAACAGGTCGGTTTCGGTCATCGAAGGTCCTCAATCGTTCGTGGGGTAGGAGGCCATCACCCGGCGTTGCAGCCGCCACAGGCGATACATGGCGCGCAATCCGCTTGGGCGATGGCCCGCGGCGCGGTTGATGCGGCCGATCTCCCAGGCGGCGCGGTAATGGGCGAACTGGGCGGCGTAGGCCTGCCGCAGGGTGCAGCGTGCGTCCCAGATGTGCGTCGCCTCCGAGCCGGCGCCGTTCACTTCGATGATGGTGAAGCCCTGGCCGAGCCGCAGCGCCGCCTCCGAGGCGTAGCGCACGTCGATGCGGCCGAAGTGGAAGCCGGGGATGGCGCGGGCGATGGCGTCGATCTGCCGGGTCAGCGCCGGGGTGATGGCGTGGGCGCCGTCGAGGAAGATGGCGCCCTTGCAGTGGTTGCCGGTGAACACCAGCGGCACGGACTCGCCAGCGGCCGGCACCTCCGCCAGCCGGGCGGCAAGCCGCGGCAAGTACAGCTGCGGCACCAGTCCGGCCCGCGGGTCCGCCCGCACCAGGGCTTCCAGGGTGGAGCGGCCATCACCGGTCACCGCCGGCTGCACCTTGAGCGTGAGCGAGGTGACGCGGCCGGCCTCGCCCGGGTAGCGGATGTAGAACACGCCCGCCTCGCCCGGGCCCGCCGCGTAGCGTTGCAGCATCAGGCGGGTGCCGGGGGGGAAGGCGTCCACCGCCGCTTGCAGCGCCGCCGGGTCGTGCAGCAGCCGCACGCCGGCGCCGTTGCAGCCGATGTCCGGCTTGAGCACCACCGGCCAGCCGAAACCGCCGCGCTCGGCGGCCTGCGCCGGGTCGTCCGTGCCGGCGCGGAAGCTGACGTAGGGGGCGATCCAGGCCTGCGCCGCCGGCTCCGCCAGGTCGAGGATGGCGAGCTTGCTCTCGCCGCACAGCCCGCCGGTCTCGATGGTGGGGTTGGCGGCGGTGGGCAGGCTCAGGTCCCGGTGGCGCAGGCCGAGCCAGAGCCACTGCGCCACCACGGGGGCGTAGAACAGCCAGCCCGGCCAGAACTCGAACGGCGAGACCAGCCGCTCCCGCCGCGCCGCCGCCCGGCCCGCGGCCAAGCTGGCATCCGTCATGGGTGCGCCGTCTGCAACCGGGCGGCCAGGCGCCCGGCGATCACCACGGTCAGCGCGAATCCGGCCATGCCCGCCCAGCGCCAGGCGCCCAGGTAGTCGGACAGGAAGCGGCCCAGGTGCAGCGAGATGGTGAACAGCAGGGTGGTCCAGATGGAGGTGGCGACCACGGCGGCCAGGGCGAAGCGCTTCAGGTCCACCCGGAAGTAGCCGCAGGCGGTGTAGGTCGGCAGCCGCGCGCCGGGCAGGAAGCGGCTGACGAACACGACGCTGAACACGTGGCCGCGCAGCCAGTCCCGGCTGTGGGCGAACCGGCTCGGCGGCGCCCAGCGCTGCGCCCAAGGCGTCGCCACCGCCAGGCGGCCCATCCCGTACAGCCACACGTCCCCCAGCACGATGCCGAGGTAGAGCGCCCCCAGCGCCAAGGCGAGGGACACCTTGCTGGCCTGCACGTCCATGGCGGCCAGGATGGTGGCGGCGTCCTCCAGCACGAAAGTCCCGAGCAGGATCAGCAGGCCCTGGATCGCTGGGCCGTGGCCGTGAAGATCTAGCCATCCGGTCAACGGATTGGTCAGCGTCGTGCTCCTGCGGCAGGCTGGCCGGGCGGTTGGACAACGCGGGCCGCGGCCCGCCGGTTTGCCTCCGCCGCTTGCCAGGGCGCGATGTTCATGGCGGTATCGCGCGCAACAACCAAGTCGGCAAGGGAGGGAGACCGCGATGGAATTCGAGTTCTCGGACAAGGTGCAGGACCTGCGGACCCGGCTGCAAGCCTTCATGGACGAGCACGTCGCCCCGAACGAGGCGACTTACGCCGCCCAGCTGGCGGATGCGCCCGACCGCTGGCAGCCGCTGCCGATCAGCGAGCAGCTCAAGCAGCGCGCCAAGGATGCGGGGCTGTGGAACCTGTTCCTCGCCCACAGCAAGCACGGCTACGGCCTGAGCAACCTGGAATACGCGCCGCTGGCCGAGATCATGGGCCGGGTGCAGTGGGCCAGCGAGGTGTTCAACTGCTCGGCGCCGGACACCGGCAACATGGAGACCCTCGACCTGTACGGCACGGAGGAGCAGAAGCGCCGCTGGCTGACGCCGCTGCTCGCCGGTGACATCCGCTCCGCCTTCTGCATGACCGAGCCGGCGGTCGCGTCCTCGGACGCCACCAACATCGAGACCCGCATTGAGCGGCAAGGCGACGAGTACGTCATCAACGGCCGCAAGTGGTGGTCCTCCGGCGCCGGGGACCCGCGCTGCGCCATCTTCATCGTCATGGGCAAGTCCGACCCGGCGAACATGGACAAGCACCGCCAGCAATCCATGGTGCTGGTGCCGCGCGACACCCCGGGCGTCACCATCCACCGCATGCTGCCGGTGTTCGGCTACGACGACGCGCCGCACGGCCATGCCGAGATCAGCTTCGAGGACGTGCGGGTGCCGGCCTCCAGCATCCTGCTCGGCGAGGGCCGCGGCTTCGAGATCGCCCAAGGCCGCCTCGGGCCGGGACGCATCCACCACTGCATGCGCACCATCGGCCTGTCCGAGCTGGCGCTGGAGCTGATGTGCCGCCGCTCGCTGGAGCGCCAGCCGTTCGGCAAGCCGCTGGCGGACCAGGGCGTGACCATGGAGCGGATCGCCAATAGCCGCATCATGATCGACCAATGCCGCCTGCTGGTGCTGCACGCGGCCTGGAAGATGGACACGGTGGGCAACAAGGCGGCGCGGCGCGAGATCGCCGAGATCAAGGTCTCGATCCCCAACATGGCCTGCCAGGTGATCGACTGGGCGGTGCAGATGCACGGCGGCGGCGGCGTGTCCAACGACTTCGGCCTGGCCAAGATGTACGCCGTGGCCCGCACCATGCGCATCGTGGACGGGCCCGACGAGGTGCACCGCTACCAGCTGGGGCGGCTGGAGCTGGCCAAGTACAAGCCGGCGCGTCCGAACATGGCCGCTGAGTGATGAGCAGCCTGTTCGACCTATCGGGCAAGGTCGCGCTGATCACCGGCAGCTCCAAGGGCATCGGCCGCGCCATCGCCGAGCGGATGGCGGAGCACGGCGCCAAGGTGGTCGTGTCGTCCCGCAAGGCGGAGCCGTGCGAGGCGGTGGCGGCCGGCATCCGCGCGCGCGGCGGCGAGGCGATCGTGCGGCCCGCCAACATCGGCCACAAGGACCAGCTGCAAGGCTTGGTGGACGACACGGTGGCGCACTGGGGCGGGATCGACATCCTGGTGTGCAACGCCGCAGTGAACCCGTATTTCGGCCCCTCGATCAACTGCCCGGACGACGCGTTCGACCGCATCATGGGGTCCAACGTGAAGTCCAACTTCTGGCTGTGCAACATGGTGCTGCCGCAGATGGCCGAGCGCGGCGGCGGCGCGATCGTCGTCATCAGCTCGATCGCCGGCATCCGCGGCACGCCGACGCTGGGGGCCTACGGCATCAGCAAGGCGGCTGACACCGCCATCGTGCGCAACCTGGCGGTGGAGTGGGGGGCGAAGAACATCCGCGCCAACTGCATCGCCCCCGGCCTGGTGCGGACCGACTTCGCCAAGGCCCTATGGGAGGACCCGGCGGTGCTGGCCAAGCGGGTAAAGGACAGCCCGCTGCCCCGCATCGGTGAGCCGGACGAGATCGCCGGGGCCGCAGTGTTCCTGGCCAGCCCCGCCGGCAGCTTCACCACGGGGCAGACCTTCGTGATCGACGGCGGCGTCACCATCGGCGGGGCCGCCCTGGAATGAGCGGCTCCCCGCCGGGCGGGGCCGCCCCCGGTGCCGCCGTGCTGGTGCCGCCGCTCGCCAACCACCGCCTCGACGAGGGCCGGCTGTCCGAGTACCTGGCCGTCAACATCCCCGGGTTCGCCGGCCCGCTGACCGTGCGGCAGTTCCAGGGCGGCCAGTCCAACCCGACTTACCACCTGCACACGCCGGGGGCGGAATACGTGCTGCGCAAGAAGCCGCCCGGCACGCTGCTGCCCTCCGCCCATGCGGTGGACCGGGAGTATGCGGTGCAAGCCGCGCTCGCCGGGTCCGCCGTGCCAGTCGCCCCGGTGCGGCTGCTATGCCGGGACGAGGGCGTGATCGGCACGATGTTCTACGTAATGGACCACGTGCCCGGCCGCGTGTTCGCCGACCGCACCCTGGCCGGCGTGCCGCCGGCTGACCGTGCGGCGATGTACGACGACATGAACCGGGTGATGGCCGCCCTGCACGGGGTCGATTGGCAGGCGGCGGGCCTGTCCGGCTTCGGCCGCCCGCAAGGCTACGTGGCGCGGCAGATCGACCGCTGGAGCAAGCAG
The DNA here is from genome assembly GCA_964244655.1 of uncultured Acetobacteraceae bacterium. Classification (GTDB taxonomy): domain Bacteria; phylum Pseudomonadota; class Alphaproteobacteria; order Acetobacterales; family Acetobacteraceae; genus LMUY01. The sequence continues at coordinate 11,434 of CAXTJU010000038.1, forward strand.
TATGTCGCGTCCAACACCAGCGACGTGCCGGAGATGGACCGGCTGATGGCCTGGCTACCCGCGCACGCGCCCGCCACCGACGAGACGGCCATCGCGCACGGGGATTTCCGCCTGGGCAACCTGATCTTCCACCCGACCGAGCCGCGCGTGGTGGCGGTGCTGGACTGGGAGCTGTCCACCCTCGGCCACCCGCTGGCGGACTTGGCCTATAATTGCATCCCTTGGCGACTGCCGGTGGCGATGGAAGGGCTGACAGGAGCTGACGTGCCCGGTATCCCGGCGGAAGCGGAGTATGTCGCGGCCTATTGCCGCCGCACCGGGCGGGCAGGCGTGCCGGAGCTGGACTTCTTCGTGGTGTTCTCGCTGTTCCGCTGGGCGGCGATCGCGGCGGGGGTGTATCGCCGGGCGCTGGATGGCAACGCGGCGGATGCGCGGGCGCTGACGGTGGGAACCAAGTTCAAGGTGTTGGCGGAGGTGGCCTGGACGCTGGCCCAGCAGGTGGGCTAGGCCCGTAGGGCTCTGCCCTGCACCCGCAAGGGGACGAAGTCCCCTTGACCCCTGGTATTACAGCCAGGTGTCCAGAGGACTTCGTCCTCTGGTGGGGTTTGGGGCAAAGCCCCAACCTTGCCTCAACTCGGCCGCCAAACCTCGAATCCTCCCGTCGGCGGCGGCGTGATCTGGTAGCCGTGCGCCGCCGGTTCGACCCTGAAGCCGTGCTTGATCGCCGGCGCGGCCGGCTTCACTTCGGCCACGGTCTCCGGCTGGATTGCGACAGCGGCGGCGTGCGGCACGTTCGGGTCCACCCGCATGCTGTCGAGGTCGCCGCGGGTCAGCCACCAGATTTGCGTGGGCTGGGCGGTGACCATCTTGCCGAGGATCGCGTCCGGCACCTCGTAGCCGGCCAGGCGGCGGGCCATCCGCACCGTCATCGCCTGCGCGTCCGGGTTGTCGGCGCCGCCATACGAGACGCTGTGCACGCCGATCATGGCCGCCGTGCTGGCGAACCGGCGCGGCCCGGCGGCGAACACGATGAAGCAGGCCGAAGCGCACTTGGCTCCGTCCTCCACCACGGTCTGCAACCGCTCGTCATGGACGGCCGCCGCCAGCCGCAGGCCCTCCTCCAGGTCGCCGCCGGGGCTGTCGAGCGAAAGCCCGGCGAGCCTGGTGCCCGGCGGCAAGGCGTGCAGCGCGGCGCGCAGCCGCTCCTCGTCCCCCAGCTCGACCTTGCCGGAGGCGGAGAGCAGGCCGGGGCCACCCGCGACGAGGGCCGGACGATAGGCGAAGCGCATGGCAGCGGCGGCGTGCGGGAGCATCAGCAACAAGCAGAGGATGAGGCGCATGAGGGCCATGACACCCGGGCGGGCTTAAAATCGGGCTAAGGACGTCATAGCCGGCGGCTAGGGGCCGTGCAGGTGCCCGAAATAGGTGGCCGCCGCGATCCCGGCCACGAAGGCGCCGAGCGCCAGGCCCACGTCCGAGATCACGATCTTGATCGTGTCGGCCTTCATCTCGCGGCGCATCCTGTCGATGTTGGCCTGCGTCATGCCATCTCCCGCACCAGCTTGCGCCGCATCGCCTCCGCGAACCCGGCGTAGTCCGCGCACGCCACCGCGAAGGCGTCCGGGCCGCCGATCACCTCGTCCGCGTAGCTTTGCAGCAGGTCCGCCTCCTCGTGCAGCACGCACAGCCCGTTGACCGTGACCCCCGCCGCGGCCAGCCGGTCGCGGGCCAGCTGCGGCGGGTCGCCGGCGTTGTTGCGCCCGTCGCCCGCCACATCGACCACCCGGCGCGCCGCCGGGCCGGGCAGGGTGGCCAGCAGGGCTTCCGCGGCGGCCAGGGCCTCGCCGATCGCCGTCTCGCCGGCCGGGACGATGCGCGGCGCGTCCGCCACCGCCTGCGCGAACGCGGCCACCTCGGCCGGCGTGGCCACCCGGGTCCAGTCCAGCACCACCGCCTGCGCGCCGGGCCCCGACCACAGCAGCAGGCTGAGCAGGCTGGCCCGGCGCGCGCCGCCGAGCAGGCCGGCCACCACCGCCGGGTCCCGCAGGGCGGCGCCGAGCCCGCCGGTCAGCAGGTTGAACTCCTCGAACGTGACGCTGGCCGACCCGTCCAGCGCCAGCACCAAAGCGAGGTCGGCGTCCAGCTCAGGCCGCCAGCCGTTCGTGCCGCAGCTGCCCCGTCAACTCGTCGAGCGCGCGCTCGGTGCGGTCCAGCATCTCGGTGACCTCCGGCGCGGTCATCACCAGCGGCGGGCTGAACGCGACCGTGTCGTTGGCCAGGGCGCGGACGATGACGCCGTGCGCCTCTCCGAGCTTGGCCAGGCGGCCGGCGAGCTTGAGCGCCGGGTCGAAGTTGCGGCGGGCCGCCTTGTCGGCGACCATCTCGAACGCGCCGATCATGCCGATGCCGCGCACCTCGCCCACCAGCTCGTGCCCGGCGAAGCGGCGGCGCAGCTGGTCCTGCATGTGCGGGCCGACCTCGCGCACGTGCTCCACGATGCGGATCTCGTCGTAGATCTTCAGCGCCTCGATGGCCACCGCGGCTGCGACCGGGTGGCCGGAGTAGGTGTAGCCGTGGCCGAAGGTGCCGATGCGGTGGCTCTCCTCCGCGATCGGGCGGAACACCCGGCCGCTGACCAGGGTGGCCGAGATCGGCAGGTAGGCGGCCGACAGCGCCTTGGCGCAGGTGACGATGTCCGGCTGCATGTGGAACGTCTGCGTGCCCCAGTAGGCGCCGGTGCGGCCGAAGCCGCAGATCACCTCGTCGGCCACCAGCAGGATGTCGTGGCGCTGGAGCACGGCGCAGATCTTCTCGAAGTAGCTGGCGGGCGGCAGGATCACCCCGCCGGCCCCCATCAGCGGCTCGGCGAACATTGCTGCGATGGTGTCCGCGCCCTCGGCCAAAATGAGCCGCTCCAGCTCCTCGGCGCAGCGGGTGGCAAAGGCTTCCTCGCTCTCGCCCTCCAACGCGCCGTGGTAGTGGTGCGGCGTCCAGGTGTGGATGAAGCCGGGCAACGGCAGGTCGAACGAGCGGTGGTTGTACGGCAGCCCGGTGATGGAGGCGGCGGCCAGGGTGATGCCGTGGTAGCCCTTGATGCGGCCGATGATCTTCTTCTTCGCCGGCCGGCCCAGCGCGTTGTTGTAGTACCAGGCTAGCTTGACCGCCGTGTCGTTCGCTTCCGACCCGGAGTTGGCGAAGATCACCCGCGCGTCGTCCAGCGGGGCGCGCTGGGCCAGCATTTCGGACAGGTCGATCAGCGGGCCGTGCGACTTGGCGGTGAAGGAATGGTAGAACGGCAGCACCCGCATCTGGTCGTAGGCCGCGCGGGCCAGCCGCTCGTTGTCGAAGCCGAGCGAGGCGCACCACAGCCCGGCGACGCCCTCGATGTACTCGCGCCCGTCCTCGTCCCACACCCGCACGCCCTGGCCGCGGCTGATGACCATGGGGCCGGCTTCCTCGTGCGCCAGCAGGTCCGTGTAGGGGTGCAGCGTGTGTGCGATGTCGCGCGCGGCGGCGGAGTTCGGGCGGACGGGCATCCTGTCTGCTCCTGCAAGGGGTTGCCGGGCAGCGTAAGCGCTTTGCGGCGGCCGGCGTAACCCCGGGCCCGCTTCCGGTGCGTCGTGCGGCGGGCTATGAGGGCGGCCGGACAGGGAGGTTGTGGATGCGTCGGATCGGAGTGGCGGCGATGGTCGTGCTGTGCGTGGTGGGGCTTTCCGCGGAGGCGCGGCAGCGCGAGCCGCCGGACGAGCTGCCCCCCTCCGTGCCGCCGCCGGTCTCCACCTTGCCGCCGAGCCGCGGCATCTCCGGCCCCAAGCTGCAGCCCGGCGCCGTGCTGTGCGGCACGGAGGACTACTTGCAGCACCGGGTGGAGGTGGACCGCCGCCGCGCCGAGGGTCTGCCGGACGCCGGCAACCCGCTCGCGGGCTGCCGCATCATGGGGCAGGAGGCGGCGGTGGAGGTGCTGGAGCGGCACGGGCTGAGCCGGGTGGAGGTCAAGCTGAAGACGGGCGGCGAAGTGGGTTGGACCGACGCTTACGTAAGGTAGGAAGGCCAGGGCTCCGCCCTGGACCCGCAAGGGGACGGGGTCCCCTTGACCCCTGATACCATAACCAGGTGTCCAGAGGACTTCGTCCTCTGGCGGGATTCGGGGCGGAGCCCCGACCTAAGTCGCAGCCCGCCGGGCCATCGCCTCCTCGGCGCTCGCCACCCCGCCATGCGCCGCGGACCACGCCACCGGGTTCTCCAGGAACCGCCGCACCTCGGCCAGCGCCGGCTCGGCGAAGTAGGGGCGCTCGCGGCAGGCTTCCAGCACGTCCCACCAGGTGCACAGGCTGTGCAGGGTGATGTCCATCTTCGCCAGCGTCTCGAAGCTGCCGGGGAACACGCCGTAGTAGAACACCACGAAGGCGTGGTTCACGATGGCGCCCGCGTCGCGCAGCGCCTGGGCGAACTGGATCTTGCTGCGGCCGTCGGTGGTCAGGTCCTCCACCAGGAGCGTCTGCTTGCCTTCCGGCACGTCGCCCTCGATCAGCGCGTTGCGGCCGAACCCCTTGGGCTTCTTCCGCACGTAGGCCATCGGCGCCATCATGCGGTCCGCGATCCAGGCGGCGAACGGGATGCCGGCGGTCTCGCCGCCGGCCACCGCCTCGATGGTCTCGAAGCCGATGTGGCGGCCGATCTGCTCCACCCCGAGCGCACAAATCTTCGCGCGTGCGCGAGGGAAGTAGATGATCCGGCGGCAATCGATGTAAACCGGGGACTTCCAGCCGGATGTGAAGGTGTATGGCTCCTCGGGACGGAAGTTGACGGCCTTGATCTCCAGCAGGATGCGCGCCGTGGTGAGCGCTGCGTCCCGGTCCCAGTCCGTCTGGTGCTGCTGCGGCATCGCGCGCCCTTTCGTGCCAAAGCGGCTCGATAGCGGCTCGGGCCGGGTGCGTCCATGCCGGAGGCCGCCCGGCCATGCGTGAGGACGGCGCGATGCGCACCCCGGCCGGCCTCACCACGGACGAGATCGCGCCCGTCTGGGTGCTGGACGACCCGGCGGACAGCGCTTCCGCCCAGGCCATCAGCATCGCCGAACGCATCGGCGTGCCGCATCTGCGCATCCCGCTGAACTGGACGTGGCGGGCCCGGGCCACCGGGCTGACCCGGCGCGGCACCCTGCGCGGCCTGGTCGCCGCGGGTTGGCCGTTCTCGGCGCCGCGCGGCCCGGCGCTCGTCATCTCCGCCGGGTCCCGCTCGGAGGCGGTGGCGCTGTGGCTGCGGCAGGAGTTCGGCACCCGGGTGGTGCATTGCGGCCGGCCGCGGCTGCGCAGCAACCTGTTCGACCTGGTGGTGACGTCCAAGGAGGCCCGCCCGCGGAAGGCGGACAATGTGCTCGCGGTGCTGGGCCCACCGCACCGGCTGTCGCCGCTGGTGCTGGCCCAGGCCCGCGTGTCCTGGGCCGGCCGCCTGTCCCACCTGCCGCGCCCGCTGGTCGCGCTGCTGGTCGGCGGCGGGCAGGGCGGCGAGATGCGGCCCGCCGCCGCCCACGCGCTGGCCCGGCAAGTGGCCCGCATGGCCGCCTCCGCCGGCGGCTCCGTGCTCGCCAGCACCAGCCGCCGCACCGGCGACGAAGCGACGGACGCCATCGCCGACGGCCTGGCCCCCTGCATGAACCTGCTCCATCGCTGGGGTGAGCCGGGGGAGAACCCCTACGCCGCCACCATCGCCCTGGCGGACGCCACCGTGGTGACCGGCAACTCGTCCAGCATGGTGTGCGAGGCATGCGGCGGCGAGGCGCCCGTGTTCATCGCCAGCCTCGGCGCCACCCCGCGCCAGCGCCGCCTGCACGAGCTGCTGTTCGCGGCCGGCCAGGCGCGCCCCATGCAGCACAGCCTGCCGCCCTGGCCGCGCACGCCGCTGGACGAGGCGGGCCGGGTGGCGGCCGAAATCCGCGCCCGCATGTCGGTGGGGCCCCAGGCCATCGACTAAGCCAGGCAGCGCAACCGTGCCGAGGGAGAAAGACTTGCTGCCAGCGGCCCGCCGCCCTACCCTATAGCTGCGAGGAATTCGCAAGTGGAGAAGACTTTGGGACGGGACCAGTCGGTGATCGGGCGGCGCTGCGAGCGGGCCGTGGTGACGGCATACCGGGAACTGCGCGCCACCGGCAATGCCGACATGGACGCGTTCCGCGCCTGCACCGTGCTGTACCGCATCCACCACCCGGAAGCTTCCATCAACGAGGCGCGCCGCCTCGTCTCCGAGTGGGTGGATCACCACGTCACTCGCGGCGACCCCGGACCAACCCCGGGATGCGAGTGCGGCGACGACTGAGCTGGCTTGGCGCCCAATATCATCGGCCACCGCGGCGCTCGCGCGCTGCACCCCGAGAATACCCTCGCCGGCTTCCAGGCCGCCCTCGCCGGCGGCACCCGGCAGTTCGAGACCGATGCCGGCATGACGCGGGACGGCGTCGTGGTGCTCTGCCATGACCCGTTCCTCCCCGGCGACATCGCGCGCACCCCGGATGGCACATGGCTCGGCAGCCGCCGGGTGCTGCTGCACGAGACCGACCACGATCATCTGCAAGAGTTCGACGTGGGCCGGCTGCGCCCCGGCAGCCGCGCGTGGCGTCGCTTTCCCCGCCAGCGCCCGGTGGACGGCGCGCGCGTGCCGACGCTGTTGCAGGCGCTGCGGCTGCACCCGGCGGCGCGTTGGACGATCGAGCTGAAGACCTTTCCGAACCGCCCGCATTGGACGGCCCCGCCCGAGGCGCTCGCGGAGGCAGTGGCAGACATCGTGGATGTGGCGGGGGCCGCCGGGCGCGTCACCGTGCAGTCGTTCGACTGGCGCGGGCCGCGCCACCTGCGACGCCGCCGGCCGGACCTGGCCTACGCCTGGCTCACCGCCCGCAGCACCCGCGCCTGGCGCGGCGGGCAGCGCCGGCTGCCGCAGGCGGTGGCGGCGGAGGGCGGCGGCACCTGGTCGCCGCAGTGGCGCGAGCTGACCCGCGCCCGGCTGCGGCGCGCCCAGGCCGCCGGGCTGCGCGTGGCGCCCTGGACGGTGAACGATCCGGCTGCCTGGCTGCGGCTGGCCGCGTGGGGCGTGGACGGCCTCATCACCGATGACCCGGCGGCGGCCCGCGCCGCGCTATGTCCCGCTTCAGCCCCATCACCGCCGCATCCAGCGCCGAGCTGAACCGCGATCGGTCGGCCGCCGTCATGGCCGGGTGCCCGCCGCCGCCGGCCCCGGTCTCGCGCAGGTGCCGCGCGATCTCCCGGCCGGCCAGGGCGCTGCCGATGTTGTCCCCGGTCCAGGGCCGTCCGGCGTGCCCGAGCGCGCGTGCGCCGCGGTCGAGGCAGCGCTTGGCGAGCGGGATGTCGGCCGTCACGCACAGATCGTCCGGGCCGACCCGCTCGGCGATCCAGTCATCCGCCGCGTCCGGGCCGTCCGGCACGATCACCACCTGCACCCCGGGCTGGCCGGGCGGGCGGATCGGGCGGGAGCCGTTGTGCACCACCAGCACCTCCAGCCCCGTGCGGGCGGCGACGCGGTAGATTTCCTCGCGCACCGGGCAGGCGTCCGCATCCACGTAGATGCGCGTCACGCGGCGGACTGGTCGAAGAAGTTGGCGCGGATGGAGGCGCGGGCGACGATGGCCTGCATCGCCGGGTCCTGGTCGCCGTTCTGCGCCGTGAGCGCCTCCATGGGGACGAAGAACTCGTGCGGGTGCGGCACCTGGTGCTGCAGGAAGCCTTGGTAGTGGCGGCTGTTCAGCCCGTACATCACCCGCAGGTCCCGCACCGGCAGCACGAGGTGCGCCGTGGGCGTCTCCCGCAGCACGCCGGTCACTTGCCAACGCAGCACGGCGCTGTCCGGCGTCACCGGCGCCATGAGCCAGACCAGCGGGCACACCGCCATGAGGGACTGGATGGAGGGGGCGAAGCGGGAGCGCTTGTCCAGCAGGTTGGGCAGGGTGGAGCAGGCCTCGATGGCGAAGATGTCGGCATAGGGCTCGGCGGCGGTGCCGCCGAAGTTGAGCCACAGCCCGTCCGGCAGGGTGCGCAGCCGGTCGCTGCCGGGCAGCTTGAGGAAGCACTGCCCGGCCACGTCGTCCGGCCGGCCGCGCAGCCAGGCGTCCTTGTCGCCGCCGCCGAGGCCGGGCGGGTTGTGCGGCCACTGCTTCAACCGCGACCGCACGATGGAGTCCAAAGACCTGGGCACGTGTCTCACAATCAGCCTCCTTGCTGGCGGGGCATGAGCGATGTCCCAGCCATGCAAAGTTAGGCTGGCGCGGCCGCTGCGGACAGCCGGAGCCGGGGCCAGCTCCGGCGAATGACGGAGTTTGCATCGATTTGATGAGGTCGTCCGAGATGGATTCCCATGCAAAAACATCGGTCTAACTTTGAGTCGGAACGATTGCCGCCGCAGGCTCATTTGTGAATCAAGGGCTTACTGCGTCACGTCCAAGTGCAGCCTCAAGGCGGGCTGATCGTGCGCCGGCCCGCTGCGTTTTTCACCAGGTGAAAAACGCCGGCCCACTGCAGACGCCCGGCCTCATGGCCAGGCTTTTTTTCACTTTCCTGAGACGAAAATATGTCAGCCGCGGGCGTCCATGGCCCGGAAGTCCCGCTTCGGCGCGCCGATGTAGATCTGCCGCGGCCGGCCGATCCGCTGCGACTTGTCCTCCACCATCTCCTTCCACTGGCTGATCCAGCCGACGGTGCGCGCCACCGCGAACAGCACGGTGAACATGCTGGTGGGGATGCCCATCGCTTTGAGGATGATGCCCGAGTAGAAATCGACGTTTGGATACAGCTTCTTGCTGATGAAGTAGTCGTCGTGCAGGGCGATGCGCTCCAGCTCCATCGCCATGTCCAGCGTCGGGTTGTTCCGGATGCCCAGCTCCTTGAGCACCTCGTGGCAGGTGCGCTGCATGATCGTGGCGCGAGGGTCGTAGTTCTTGTACACGCGGTGCCCGAAGCCCATCAGCCGCACGCCGCTGTTCTTGTCCTTCACCTTGGCGATGAAGGCCGGGATCGCCTCCGGGCTGCCGATCTCGTCCAGCATCTTCAGCACCGCCTCGTTGGCGCCGCCATGCGCCGGGCCCCACAGGCTGGCGATGCCGGCGGCGATGCAGGCGAACGGGTTGGCGCCGGTCGATCCGGCCAGCCGCACCGTGGAGGTCGAGGCGTTCTGCTCGTGGTCGGCGTGCAGGATGAAGATGCGGTCCATCGCGCGGGCCAGCACCGGGCTCACCCGGTATTCCTCGGCCGGCACGGCGTTCAGCATGTAGAGGAAGTTCTCCGCGTAGCCGAGGTCGTTGCGCGGATAGATGAACGGCTGGCCGATGTTGTACTTGTAGGCCCAGGCCGCGATGGTCGGCAGCTTGGCGATCAGGCGGAAGGCGCTGATCGTGCGGTGCTGCTCGTTCGTGATGTCCAGGCTGTCATGGTAGAACGCGCTCAGCGCGCCCACGACGCCGCACATCACCGCCATCGGGTGCGCGTCGCGGCGGAAGCCGCTGTAGAAACTGCGGATCTGCTCGTGCAGCATCGTGTGGCGCATCACGCCGTCGTGGAACTGGTCCAGCTCGCCCTTGGTCGGCAGCTCGCCGTTCAGCAGCAGGTAGGCGACTTCCAGGAAATTCGACTTGTCGGCCAGCTGGTCGATCGGGTAGCCGCGATGCAGCAGCACGCCCTCGTCACCGTCGATGTAGGTGATGGCGCTCTCGCAGGCCGCGGTGGTGCCGTAGCCGACATCGTAGGTGAAGATGCCCATGCTGCCGTACAGCTTGCTGATGTCGGCGGCCATGGGGCCGATGGTGCCGGATCGGAGCGGCACAGTGAGCGTCTGGTCGCTGCCGTTCATCGTCAGGGTGAGAGAGCCGTTGGCGCTGCCGCTCATGCTGGTGTCCTGTTGGGTGGAAGCTGGCGAAACCCGCGACGGGCCGTTCGCTCAAGCGCGACCGGAGCCCGCAATCCTGCGTCATTAAAGGCGGAAACAGCGACAAGGCAACCTTCGCGGTTGCAGCATCGCCTCAGTTCGCCAGCCACATCCCGCGCCTGTGCGACCGCGCCTCGGTCTCGGCGGCGGAGAAGGCGGCGGAGACGATGGGGGAGTTGGCGCGCGCCCAGCCGGTCGCCACCAGCGCCAGGTTCACGTCCTGCCCGCCGGCGTCGCACCGGCCGGCCGGGCGGCCCAGCCCGTCGCGGCCCCGCACGCGGCATTCCACGGGGCGGTTGCGCACCAGCTCCGCCAGCGCGGCGCTGGCCCGCCCGCCGCAATCCGGCCCGGCGGCGCAGGCCTGCCCGCGCTCCGGCGCCTGCACGTCGCTCAGGTGGACGATGGTGGAGCCGAGCCGCAGCGTGTCGCCGTCGATGACTGCGACCTGGCCGGGAGCGGCGGACACCAGCTGCGCCGGCGACGGCATCTCGGCCAGCACGATCACCGCGCCGAGGACGGCCCCCGCGGCGCCCACCCCCAACGTCCGCAGCAGGCCGCGCGACAGGGCGGACCGGGTGGATGAGCGGAAGATGCGGCGCGGGCGGTCGATGGACAAGGGAGACTCCGGGATGGTCCGGCGGTGGCGATGCCTAACGCGTGAAGCTGGGCGCGTGCAAGGCTCGCAGGGCGCTGGCCTGCACCCGCAAGGGGACGAAATGCCCGGCCTGGCTAATCCCAGAACGGCTCCGCCCGGCGGAACTTGCTCCAGCTGCGCGCAATGCCGGCGCGCGCGTCCGTGCTGCGCGCGGCGGCGAAGCCCTGCACCGCGCCGGACGCGAACTGCTGCCCCGCCCCGCTTCCCAACGCCTCCATCAACCCCGCCGCAGCCGCGCCGTCGTTCAGGTGGCCGAGCGCCTCCTGCAGCCGCGACACGCCGCGCACGAAGCGCCGGGTGCTGCGCCGCCCGTACAGCGGGGCGAAGAACTCAGCCGCGTAGCGCAGCCGCTTGCCCTGCTTGCGCAGGTCGTGCAGCGCGCCGGCCGGCAGCGCGCTGATGTCGGGGCCGGGGCTCAGCATGTGCCCGTGCTGGCGGGCCAGGCAGGCAGCGGCGTAGTGCCCGGCGTCAGCCGCCAACTTGGCAGCGCGGGCCTCGTCCGCGTCCGCCTCCCAGGGGCGCAGGGCGGCGAGCTGCACCAGCGCCACCATCAGCTGGCGGAACGGCGGGGAAGCGAGGTGGTGCCGCAGCGCGCCATAGGCGGCCTCGCGCTGCTTGCGGGCGGCGGTGGCTATGCGCGCGATGCGGGGGTCTTCCGGCAAGGCCGCCGCCACGTCCCGCCCGATGCCGTCCAGGAACACGTCCCAGTCCCGCGCGCCGCCGAGCACGGCCGCCAGCTCCTGCAGCCGGGCCTTGGCCGCCTCAGTCGCCGGGCTGCCGACCGCGCGGCGGAACACCGACAGCGCCGAGCGCAGGCGGCGCACCGCGACCCGCATGGCATGCACCGCCTCGGGCGTCTCGCCGGCGCCTGCGGCTGCGGCCCCCGCCAGGATCACGTCCGTCAGATGCCCGATCACCAGGGAGGCCGCGTCCGTGACGCTGGTGCCGGGGGGCACTTCCGGCCCGCCGCTGCGCCGGGCGGGCGGCAGGCCGCCCTGCGCCAAGGCCAGCGCCTCGGCGGCAAGCGACCAGGGCGGCACCGCCACGGCGAGCGTCTCGGCCAGCTGGGTGCTGAGCGCCGCCAGCGCGGGCGCCGGCCCGGCCAGCAGCAGCCGGCAGGACGGCGTCTCGCGCGCCAGGCCGCGCAGGACGCCGTCCTGTACCGTGAGGGTGGTGCCCGCGTCCAGCCGCAGCGCCCGGCGCTGCCCGCGGACCCCGGCCACCGGCACCAATGCGCCGTCCAGCGGCGGCAGCGAGACTAGCCCGTCAAGCCCGGGCGCCGCGGCCAGGCAGGGGGGCGGCGTGCCCGGCGGCCACGCCTCGCCGGGCCGGGGGGCGGCGCGTTCCAGCCGCCAGCCGGCCGTGTCCTCGCACAGGCTGAGCTGCCGGGCGGCCAGCGCGTGCCCCGCCGTGTCGTGCCAGGTCAGCTCGACGGCGGCGGGCCGGCCGCCGCGCTGGCGGAACGGCGGCTGGCGCAGCAGACGCGGCAGCTCGGCGGGGGGCAGGCAGAATTCGAGGGACGGCATGGTTCAGGCATTGACCTCGGACAGATCGCTCGGCAGCAGGTAGCGCGTCAGCTGGCCGCCGCCGGGGCGCAGCTCGCACCAGGGGGCGGCCACGGCGAACTCGCTCAGCGCGCCGGACGGGTAGCTGCCGGCCAGGCGGCGCAGCGGGTCCGTGGCCGCGGGGCGGCCCGACAGCTGCAGCGCCAGCTCGTGCAGCCCCGGGTTGTGCCCCACCAGCAGCACGCAGCGCGCCGCCGCCGGGGCCGCGTTGATCGCGTCCAGCATGTCGGCGGCGGGGGCGAGGTACAGCGAGTCCATCGGGAACGTCGCGGGCGGCGCGTCCCACGGGCCGAGGGCGGCGAAGGTTTGCAGGGTGCGGCGGGCGGAGGAGACCAGGGCGTGGTCCGGCCGCAGGCCGAGCCGGCGCATCTCCCGCGCCATGGCCGCCGCCGCCTGCTGGCCGCGCAGGTTGAGCGGCCGCGCATGATCCGACAGCGCGGGATCGTCCCACGAGGACTTGGCGTGCCGGAGGAGGAGGAGGGTGCGCATGGCCGGACGGGAGCATGACACGGCCGGCGCGCCTTGTCGCCACCATCGCCGTCGCCAAGTCCCGGCGGGACGCTAGGGACATTGCATGGCCGAACCAGTGGTGATCGTGGGCGCGTACGGGGCGATCGGCTCGGCCATCGCCCGGCGCATGGCGGCGGCGGGGCGCCCCGTCCACCTGGTGGGGCGCGACCCCGCCCGGCTGGCGGCGCTGGCAGAGGAGCTGGGCGGCACCTCCGCGGTGGCCGACGCGATGGACGCGGCCGGCCTCGCGGAAGCGGTGCGGGCAGCCGGGCCGCGCCTGTCCGGCCTGGCCTACTGCGTCGGCTCCATCGTGATGAAGCCGCTCAAGCGCGCGACGGAGGCCGACTTCATCGACACGTTCCGGCTCAACGCGGTGGGTGCCGCCCTGGCGGTGGCGGCCGGCGCCGAGGCGTTGCAGGCGGCGCCCGGCAGCGGCGTGGTGCTGTTCAGCACGGTGGCGGTGCGCGCCGGGTTCGTGAACCACGCGGTGATCGCGGCGGCCAAGGGCGCGGTGGAGGGGCTGACCACGGCGCTGGCGGCGGAGCTGGCGCCGAACGTGCGGGTCAACTGCATCGCCCCCAGCCTCACCCGCTCCGGCATCGCGGCCGGCATGACGGAGAACGCAACGCTGGCCAAGGCGATCGCCGGGCAGCACCCGATCCCGCGGCTGGGCGAGGGCGACGACGCCGGGGCGCTGGCGGCCTTTTTGCTGGGGGAGGAGGCGGGGTGGATCACCGGCCAGGTGTTCGCCGTCGATGGCGGCCGCTCGACGGTGCGGACGCGGGGATGAAGGAGGGGGGGATGAGCACGCTGCGGATGGTGCTGGGCGACCAGTGCAGCGCCGGGCTGTCCGCGCTGCGGGACCTGGACCCGGCGACCGACACGGTGCTGATGGCCGAGGTGCTGGGCGAGTGCACCTACGTGCGCCACCACCAGAAGAAGATCGTGCTGGTGCTGTCCGCCATGCGCCACTTCGCCCGGGCGCTGCAATCCCGCGGCGTGACGGTCGAGTACGTGACGCTCGACGACCCGGCGAACACGCAGTCGCTGCGCGGCGAGCTGGTCCGGCTGGCGGCCCGGCTCAAGCCGGACCGGGTGGTGGCGACCGCGTGCGGCGAGTGGCGGCTGGACCGCGACATGCAGGGCTGGCACGAGGCGGTGGGCCTGGACGTGGAAATCCGCGACGACGACCGTTTCCTGTGCCCGATCCGGGACTTCCGCGCCTGGGCGCGCGGCAAGACGCAGCTGCGCATGGAGTTCTTCTACCGCGAGATGCGCCGCCGCCACGGCGTGCTGCTGGATGACGGCGCGCCGGTGGGTGGCCGCTGGAACCTCGACGCCGAGAATCGCAAGCCGCTGCCCAAGGCGGTCACCGCGCCGGAGCCGCCGCACTTCCAGCCGGACGCCATCACCGCCGCGGTGATCGAGCTGGTGCGCTCGCGCTTCGGCGACCATTTCGGCACCTGCGACGGCTTCAACCTGCCGGTGACGGCGGCCGAGGCGCAGGCGGCGCTGAACGACTTCATCGCCAACCGCCTGCCGCAGTTCGGCGATTGGCAGGACGCGATGCGCACCGGCGCTCCGACGCTGTTCCACGCGCTGGTCTCGACCTCCATCAACACGGGGCTGCTGGAGCCGCTGCAGGCGTGCCGCGCGGCGGAGGCGGCCTACCGCGCCGGGGTCGCGCCGCTGAACGCGGTGGAGGGCTTCATCCGGCAAATCCTCGGCTGGCGGGAGTTCGTGCGCGGCATCTACTGGCTCAAGATGCCGGAGTACGCCGGGCTGAACGCGTTGCAGGCCACCCGCCGCCTGCCGCAGTTCTACTGGGACGCCAATACCAAGATGAACTGCGTGCACCACGCGGTGGCCGACACGCGGGCGCACGCCTACGCCCACCACATCCAGCGCCTGATGGTGACCGGCAACTTCGCCCTGATGGCCGGGCTGGACCCGGCGGAGGTCGATGAGTGGTACCTCATCGTGTATGCCGACGCCTATGAGTGGGTGGAGATGCCCAACGTGCGCGGCATGGCGCTGTTCGCCGATGGCGGCGTGATCGGCTCCAAGCCGTATGCGTCGTCCGGCGCCTACATCAACCGCATGAGCGACTACTGCCGCGGCTGCCACTATGACGTGAAGGACGCGGTGGGCGAGCGCGGCTGCCCGTTCAACGCGCTGTACTGGGACTTCATGGCGCGCCACGCGGCGCGGTTCGCCGGCAACAACCGGATGCAGATTCCGCTGGCCGCGCTGGCGAAGATGGACCCGGCGCGGGTGGGGCAGATCCGGGCGCGGGCGGCGGGGTTTTTGGCGGCGATGGAGGCGGGGGAGGTGGTTTAGCGCTCCTCGCCCTTTGGTGCCGAAGTTTTGCAAGCCGTGCCAGATCGCGCAGAAAGCGGCCTGCCTTATTGGCCGACCCTGGCACGAATGGGGCATCGCGCTGTCAGCTTAGGGGTTGATCTTCCATGCGGAAGAGCACTGGAACTTTTCCCGTCACTATTTCGTACGTGTGAGCATGTACAAGTAACCGTTACCGAAGCCAAATACCATATGATTGATATCCAGCATAACGGCGTCTACGCATCCTATGCCGCCGCCGTCATAGACCAGAGTGTTTGCCTTTCCAAAGGCGGCGCGGATCACCTTCTTTGGCAGAATGAGGCCAGAGATAGTCTGGCCGCCCCAGATGCCATGCTCAAGGTCGTCGTTGGGTATCGCTGTCAGCGTCGGATGCACAATCTGGCAGGTGTCATGGGCGCTGACGACGGTCGTGTCGGACCAAATCACTTTTGTGCCTAATGCAGCATGGTAATCCACATTGCCCACCACGTCGCTTGAGCCGACCATGCGAGACACGATCCATTGACCCTTGAAGTCATCTGGAGTGTATGCCCGAGCAGGTTGCAGCCAAGACACCGATGCAAGCATCGCAAGCAGCAATAGGACTATTCTGGTTGCCAACATTGAAGATAACACTAATGATCGAACGGAGTTGCTTCGCGCTCGCGTCTATTTATTAGACCTCGGCTTACCACGAGTGGCCCCACTGGGTTTCTCTGTGCGTCACGAGGTTGTATGTGAATTTGTGCCCGTAGCTCCCTCGCCACGCCAGGATCGTCGTTGTGGTTCGCCCGGTCCAAGATGAGCCTAGCACCTGTAGCGCCAAGGTTGAATGTGGCTGACACCAGCGAGTCGAATTGCTCTTGGGTCAGCTGCCTGTCGGGCACTCGTTGGCGCACCGCGTTTTCGGCATTGTGCAAGCGCCTTTGGAACTCCGCCTCGTTGGCTTGCTGATCAACTGGGCGGGCTGCCTCTGCCGGCGTGCATGGACCCGGATGAACCAGGATGCCCGTTCCGCGGGTGCAGTTGTTTGCCGCATCGTCGTAGTAACCGCCGCCATTCCTTTGCCCCTCGCTGACCCGCAGCGCCGCTGTTCCCGCGGCGCTGGTGCTCATGCCCGCATTGGCATTTGCCGCTGCAACTGGCACCGCTCCGGCCGGGGCCGGCACTGGCGATGCCGAACGGGCTGGCTGGCTTGTCTCCCCTCCTGCCTGCGCGAGCACAATGGGCGCTGAGGCTGGTGCGGCTGCGGGACCATCGTCGCCACCAGCCCGGCTTAGCCGAGCCTCGTCCAAAGCGTCCTGGAAACGGGCTGCACTGCCAGCCGTCTCGCTGTCACCGGTTTGCCCGTCCAGCGCCGGGCTGTAGCCGGAAGGGGGGCTGTAGCCGGATGACGTTCCTAAGCTGTCCAGGTCGGCCATGTGTTGGAGTCCCGTGATTTGAGATCAAAGGGCAGATTAAAGCAACGTTCGATGGGGCGAACGTGCCCGAGCAGGCAGAAGCGTGCAAGAGAGCCTGAAGCGTCGCCCTGACCGCTTGCGCCCCACCTGCCCCGCATGGTGTCTGCCCCTGTCCAGCCCGGAGTTATCCATGAGCCGCATCGCCTACGTGAACGGCCGCTACCTGCCTCAATCGGAAGCAAGCGTGAACGTGGAGGACCGCGGCTACCAGTTCGCCGATGGCATCTACGAGGTGGTCTACCTGGCAGCCGGGCGCTTCCTGGATGAAGACCTGCACATGGCCCGGCTGGAACGCTCGCTGGCCGAGGTCGCCATCGCCCCGCCGATGGGCCGCGCCGCGCTGCGCCGGGTGCTGCTGGAAGTGGTGCGGCGCAACCGGCTGCGGGACGGGCTGGTGTACATGCAAGTCACCCGTGGGGTCGCCCGGCGGGACCACGCCTTCCCCAAGCAGCCGGTGCCGCCCGCCCTGGTGGTGACCTGCCGCCGCACGCCGCCCTACCCGGCGGACGCGGAGGGCTGGGCGGCGTCGGCCATCACAGCACCGGACCAGCGCTGGGCGCGCTGCGACATCAAGTCCGTGGCGTTGCTGCCCAACGTGCTGGCCAAGCAGGCGGCACGGCAGGCGGGCGCCTACGAGGCCATCCTGGTGACGCCGGACGGCCAGGTGACGGAGGGCGCGTCCACCACCGTGTGGGCGGTGGATGCGGCTGGCACGTTGCGCACCCGGCAGCTCGGCCGCGCCATCCTGCCGGGCTGCACCCGCGCCTCGCTGATCGCGCAGATGGCCGAGCGCGGCATCGTCGCGGAGGAGCGGGCGGTCAGCGAGGCGGAGCTGCGCGCGGCGCGGGAGGTGTTCCTGACCAGCGCCACCTCCTTCGTGAAGCCGATCACCCGGCTGGACGGCGCGCCGGTGGGCGACGGCGCGGTCGGGCCCGTCACCCGGCAGCTGTTCGCGCTGTTCGCGCAACATGTGGGTAGCGGAATGAACACTCCGGCATAGTGGCACGCGCGATGCTTGCTTCGCAGCACCCGTCAGCTACATCTGGCGGGCGCGGCCGGGACCTGTGTGCCCGGTTCGGTGTCAAAAACCCTAGGCTTGGCTAAATCAACAACATAAGGAGTTGGCCCAATGGCCAGCGAAAAGACCCAGAACGTGCAGGACGTGTTCCTGAACCACGTCCGCAAGACCAAGGCGCCGGTGACGGTGTTCCTCGTCAACGGCGTGAAGCTGCAAGGCATCATCACCTGGTTCGACAACTTCTCCGTGCTGCTGCGCCGCGACGGGCACACCCAGCTGGTGTACAAGCACGCCATCAGCACCGTGATGCCGGGCGCCCCGATCCAGCTGTTCGACGCGGCGAAGGCCGAAGCGGGCGCGCCAGCCTCGTCCACCCTGACGGCCCCGGTGCGGGAGATGGTGTCTGACGACGTCATCCTCTGAGACCTCGGCCGGCCCGACCCGGGCCGCCGTGATCCTGCCGTGGGAGCGTCCGGACCGTTCGGACGCCTCCCGCGCCGCGGACGCGAAGCTGGCGGAGGCGGTGGGTCTCGCCGCCTCCATCGGGCTCGACGTGGTGCACACCGCCGTGCTGCCGCTGCGCGCGCGCCGCTCCTCCAGCCTGCTGGGCGAGGGCCAGGTCGCCACGCAGCACGACGCGATCGAGGAGGCGCGCGTCACCGTTGCCATCGTGGACGCCGCCCTCTCGCCGGTGCAGCAGCGCAACCTGGAGCGCGCCTGGGAGTGCAAGGTGATCGACCGCACCGGGCTGATCCTGGATATCTTCGGCGAGCGCGCCCGCACCCGGGAAGGCTCGCTGCAAGTCGAGCTGGCGCACCTGGACTACCAGCGCAGCCGGCTCGTGCGGTCCTGGACCCACTTGGAGCGGCAGCGCGGCGGCTTCGGCTTCCTCGGCGGACCCGGCGAGACGCAGATCGAGGCCGACCGCCGGCTCATCACCGACCGCATCGTGCGCCTCAAGAAGGAGATCGGGCAGGTGCGCCGCACCCGTGGGCTGCACCGCAGCGCCCGCACCCGCACGCCGCTGCCTGTGGTGGCCCTGGTGGGCTACACCAACGCCGGCAAATCCACCCTGTTCAACGCCCTGACGGGGGCGGACGTGCACGCGCAGGACCAGCTGTTCGCCACCCTGGACCCGACCATGCGCGGCCTGCGCCTGCCCTCGGGCCGCCGGGTCGTGCTGTCGGACACGGTGGGGTTCATCAGCGAGCTGCCGACCGAGCTGGTCGCCGCCTTCCGCGCCACGCTGGAGGAGGTGGCGCAGGCCGACGTGATCCTGCACGTGCGCGACGCCGCCCATCCGGACAGCATGGCCCAGCGCGCCGACGTGCTAGCGGTGCTGGACGGCATGGAAAAGGAGGACGCCATCGACGGCGAGTGGCCGCGCCGCACCATCGAGGTGCTGAACAAGGCCGACCTGCTGGGCGGGGCGCAGAACGTGCCACCGCGCGAGGGCGCCGTGCCGATCTCCGCCGTCACCGGGGAGGGCCTGCCCGGCCTGCTGGCCGCGATCGACGCGCGGCTCGCGGCGGGCATGCAGCAGGCGGACTATGCCCTGGCGCCCGCGGACGGCGCCGGCATCGCCTGGCTGTACGAGCACGGCGAGGTGGTCGAGCGGGCGGACGGGGAGGACGCGATCCGCCTGCGCGTGCGCCTGCTGCCGGCCGACCGGGCGCGGTTCGAGCACCGGGGCGCCGCGTGATCGACGAGGCAGCTTTGGGCGACATCGTCCAGCTGATCCGGGCGGCGGCGCGGGTCGAGGTGATGCCGCGCTTCCGCAACCTGCAGCCCGGCATGATCCGCACCAAGTCCAGCCCCACCGACCTGGTGACGGAGGCGGACGAGGCGGCGGAGGCCATGATCACCACCGGGCTGCGCCGCCTGTTCCCCGGCTGCCTGGTGGTGGGCGAGGAAGCCTGCGCCGCCGACCCGGCGCTGCTGGGCCGGCTCGGCGAAGGCGGGCTGGCCTTCGTGGTGGACCCGATCGACGGCACTTCCAACTACTGCGCCGGCCTGCCGCTGTTCGGCATGATGGCGGCGGCGGTGCTGGACGGCGCCGTGGTCGCCTCCGTGATCCACGACCCGGTGATCGACGACACCGCCGTGGCGCTGCGCGGCGGGGGGGCCTGGGGCCTCACCCCCGTCGGCGGCCGCACCCGGCTGCGCGTGTCCGCCGCCACGGACCCGTCCCGCATGACGGGCTGCCTGTCCTGGCGCTACATGAAGGAGCCGTGGCGCGGTGCGGTGATGCGCAACATGGCCGGGCTCGCCGGCGTGGCCGACTACCGCTGCGCCGCCCACGAATACCGCATGCTGGCCGCCGGGCATTGCGACTACCTGGTGTTCAACCGGCTGATGCCGTGGGACCACCTGCCGGGCTGGCTGCTGCACCAGGAGGCGGGCGGGCATTCGGCGCATTTCGACAGCTCGCCGTTGCGGGTGACGGACACCGGGGGCGGGCTGGTGTGCGCGCCGAGTGAGGCGAGTTATGCGGCTCTGACGGGGATGTTGTTCGAGGGTGCGCAAACGGCGTGACGCGGCTGCGCTTCATGGTCAATGGCGATCCATCACTCCGTCATGACCGGGCTTGACCCGTTCATCCATGCGCTTGCTGCCGTGATAGCATTAGCATCAGAGGCATGCTGACTGCCTCACCCAAGGCGCTCAAGACCGTCCCAATGACCCTGGCGAGGCTCGTGTGAGCCTGGATGGATCAAGCCAACTTCCTCCAACGTGTAATGCATGCGGCCGTAATTGCATGCGGCGCAGGTAAGATAAACGTTTTCGATTTCGCTGGTACCGCCGCGCGAATGCAGCAGGATATGATCGTATTGTGCCCACATGCATTGGAAGGCGGCATGTTGAAGCGTGTTCCGGTTTCCCCATTGAACCGTCTCGGGATATAGCCCTTTCAGCCTCGCTCTTACTTCTGCCCTGATGACCGGTATCTTGCAAAAACGGCAGTAATAACCGTCTCTTTGATGGACCAAACGCTTCACCTCACTGTTTGGGGCATGAGGTTTGGCACGTTGCTCTTTTGGCAGAATAACAGGTGCGTCTTGGATGGAACGATACTGTGTGTAGGGGCTTCTCTTTCCTCAAACGGAGTCGGTCCAGGTCCAGATGCATTGTCTATTGGCGCGTTGAAGCAGTTCGCCCGCAACGTCCCGCTCACCTCGGAGGTGAGCAGAGACAGCATCATCTAACCAGCCGGCAGCCTCCTCGATTTCCGGGATTGGCGCGCGAAAGCTGTAGCGGAGGGTCATGGCGGTTGCACCAAAGGTCCGCGGCACAACGGCCCACCCCTATTTCGGAACTGCTAAGAAAGTCATGCACGACGTTTACCGTGACCGGCCAGACTTTGACGGGTAGGCAGAAGGTGAAAGCCATTCCCCCGTTCAAGCGTCGATCTCACCCCGCATCACCGCCACGCACTGCCCGCCGACATGCGCGCTGCGTACCGTGCCGCCCGCCCTCACCGCCCGGGTCAGCAACGTGCTCGGCCGCCCCATGTCGCGGCCCTGCTCCACCCGCAGCTTTACCTCGCTATCCGGCCCGCCCTCCGCCAGCAACGCGGCCAGGGTGACGGCGGCGCTGCCGGTGGCCGGGTCCTCGCCCACGCCGTCCAGGGGCGAGAACATGCGGGCGTGCAGGCCTTCGTCGCCATGGCTATAGAAGTAGATCGCGTTGGCGCCCGCGCGGGGGAACGTGCGGGCGAACGCCGCCGGGTCGCACCGGGCGCGGCGGAGCGCGTCCCGTGATGCAACCTCCGCAAAGGCGAACGGCACGCCGACGGTGGCCACCAAGGGCTGGCCCACGATGTCCGCCGGCGCCAGCGACAGGCACTCCGCAACCGATCTAGCCGGGACGAAGGCCAGCCTCTGCAACGGCTGCGGCGCGGTGAGTTCGGCCCCCACCGGCACCCCGCCCTCCCGCAGCACCTCGACCGGAACCAGTCCCGCCGCCTCCTCGAACAGCATCCGCGGCGAGGCATCGCCCTCCAGCGCCAGCACATAAGCGGTGCCGACGTTGGGGTGGCCGGCGAAGGGCAGCTCGCTCCCCGGCGTGAAGATGCGGACATGGGCGGTGTGCGCCGGGTCGCGCGGCGGCAGGACGAAGCTGGTTTCGGAATAGTTGAACTCCCGCGCGACCGCCTGCATCGCGGCCGTGTCCAGCCCGGCCGCGTCCAGCACGACGGCCAGCGGGTTGCCACCGAAGCGCTGGGCGGTGAACACGTCCACGGTGCGGTAGCGGCGCTGCATGGTCAGGCGGGGACGGCCGCCACCGAGTCCAGCTCCCGCAGCGCATCCTCCGGCAGCGTGCACCCGGCGGCGGCGAGGTTCTCTCGCAAGTGCGCCGCGGACGAGGTGCCGGGGATCAGCAGGATGTTGGGCGCGCGGCGCAGCAGCCAGGCGA
>CAXTJU010000039.1:0-32471 GCA_964244655.1 uncultured Acetobacteraceae bacterium
CGCCACGCCCGGCCGGGCCGCGTCCGGCGGAAGCGCGCCCGGACGACCGCGCCCAGCGCCCGCAGCTTGCCCGGCCTGCCGAGACCCGCAGCCCCGAGCCGCGCGCCCCAGATCGCAGCCCAGGCCGCAGCCCATCCCTGCGCGGGCCTGTTCGTTCGCCTGACCGCGACCCCGATCGCGCCCCGGACCGCTCGCCTGACCGCGCTTCCGGGCCGCGGCCGGGCGAGACGCCGCGCGGGGCCGTCTGGCTGTATGGCCTGCACGCGGTAGGCGCTGCCCTTGGCAACCCGGCGCGCCGCCTGCGCCGGCTGATCCTGACGGAGGAGGCGGAAACGGCGCTCGCCGCCCGCCGCCCGCCGCCCTGGCCGCTGGCGCCCGAACGGTCGGACCGGGCGCGGATCGACCAGCTGCTCGGGCGGGATGCGGTGCACCAGGGGGCGGCGCTGCTGGCGGACGTGCTCGGCACGCCGTTGCTGGCGGCCGTGCTAGAGCGGCCGGGCGCCGTGCTGGTGCTGGACCAGGTGAGCGACCCTCGCAACATCGGCGCCGTGCTGCGGTCCGCCGCGGCGTTCGGCGCCGCCTGCGTCATCACCCAGGACCGCAACGCCCCGGAGGAGACCGGCGCGCTGGCCAAGGCCGCCTCCGGGGCGCTGGAGACGGTGCCGCTGATCCGGGCGGTGAACCTGTCCCGCACCATCGTGGCGCTGAAGGCGGCCGGGCTGTGGACGGTCGGGCTGGACGCCGGCGGCGCGGCGCTGTCCGGCCCGGCCCTGGCGGAGCGGCGGGTGGCGCTGGTGCTGGGGGCCGAAGGGCCGGGGATGCGCCGCCTGGTGCGCGAAACCTGCGACGAGGTGGCCGGGCTTGCCATGCCCGGCAGCATGGAAAGCCTCAACGTGTCCGCCGCGGCGACGGTGGCGCTGTACGAGCTGGCGCGGCGCAGCTGAGCCGTCTCATGACGGCGGCGCGAACGGACGGTTAACCCCGTTGATCTAGCTTGGCATCCGACCGCGCCGCCGCGGCGCCGCCGCTTGCCAGAACGGCCGTTCCGGGACCGAAAACCATGCTTGCCGATTGGAACCTGCTGTCTGACGACTTGCAGCTCGTGCTGTCGCGGGAGGCGCTGCGGCGGGCGGCGGAGATCATCGCCGAGCAGGCCGAGACGTTGGCCCAAGAGATGGAAATCGGCGGCTTGCGGGACCGCGGCGGGCCGGACGCCCTGCGCCTGCTGGCGGGCGTGGTGCGGGTGAACGGGCAAGTGGCGCTGGGTCCGGTCGGCCGGGCTTGAGGGTCAGGCTTGAAGGTTACGCCGGGTCGAGCAACCGGGACTTGGCGGGGTAGGGCAGCGCCAGCGAGCGGGCCAGCTCGCCCATCCCGTTGGCATCGGCCCAGAGCCAGAAGCGCCCCGGGTCAGATTGCGGGCCGGGCAGGGCCGGGTTGAGCGGCGCGGCCAGGAACAGCCGCCGCAGCAGGGCGAGGCGGGCGGCCCGCACCTGCTCCGGCGGAGCATCGAAGGCCGAAGCGCGCGCCGGTGCGAAGCACGGCTGGCAGAACCAGATGGCTGCCAGGGTGAACGCCCAGGCCGCGCAGCCCGGCAGGTCGCAGACGCCGCCCACGGCGTCGAACAAGGCGCGGCTCATCAGCATGGATGCGTCCGGGGCGATGCTGTGGGGCGAGGCGGCCACGAGGCTGTCTTGTCCGGCGGCAACGCTGAGCCAGAACGGTCCGTCCCCCACCGGCAAGGCCGTGGGGGACGACCCGGCGTGCACCAGCAACAGCGTCTCGCCCCGGGCCATGCGGCAACCAAGATTGAGGCTGTAGGCAGCGCCCCTCCGCGCCTGGTTGCGCCGCACGGCGGAGCGCGGGAACAGGTCCGCCGCCACCAACCCCGCTTCTTCGGCGGTCTCGTCGTCCGACGCATCATCCACCCAGCACACCTCGCTGACGCCCTGCGCCGCCAAGGCCCGCAAGCATGGCGTCACGGCAGCGGCGTCGTTGCGGCTGGCTATGATGGCGCTGAGCATAGGCATGCCTTCGTAGTGCCCGACAGGTGTATTCAATGCAAGTTGGCAAGCTTTGCAACAAGGCTTCTATTGGCAAGCCAAGCATCTGACCCAATCGTCTTGTGCAGGTTGCATGTCGGTTAGGTTTCATCCTTTATACAATTGCCACTGCGTGTCACCGTGATTATCCCGACCTGCAACCGCTGCATATGTCTGGAAGAGGCCCTGCAAAGCATTGTTTGCCAAACTACAGCCTTGTGATGTGTCATCGTCTTGGACGATGGCTCGAATAACGACACCAAGGCAGTTCTTGCGCCGTTTCTGGACAGCATAGAGTGTATCTACAAAGAGAACAGCGGCAAATCGACAGCGTTGATTTTGGCGTTCTCGCAGGTGCGGGGCAACGCGGTCTGGATGTTTGACAACGACGTGGCGGAACTCCATGCGATTGAGATGCTGGCCTGGGCATAGGATTACGACATGCTGCTGCGCCTTGCCCGGACATCCCGGGGCGCCGAGGTGTTCCACCCGCTGATGCACCCTGGACCGCACGGCTCGGCAAGCGCGCCAATACGGTGCCATGACCAGTTCCGGGTCCAGCGCCGATACGAGCAGACGATCTTCCGGAAGATGCATGCCGAATACACCCTCCAGGAGTTTGGGCGATCTGGCCGTCCAACCTGCGGATCGAGCACGCAACCGTCATGGGCCGTAAAGGGCTGTGGGACCTGGCCGAGCAGGACGTGCGCGAGGCGTTGCACGTGGCGGTGCTGTCGGGGAGGGCGGCATGGCCGGCGAGCAGCCAGGACCGCCTGGCTGCGGTGTTCGATGAAACGAGCGTTGGCTTGAGTGAGTTCGTCAACGCTGCAAGGTTCCATCGCCTGCTGCGGGAGACGTTCGACGTCCCGCCCACCAAGACGATGTGCCGCATTTTCTCGGCCTTGCTTCGTACCCGGGCCCGCGAGGCGATGCTCGGCAGGGAGGCCTGCATCGCCATGTCCCTGATAGCCGCCCTGGCCTGCATCGCGTTCGTGCTCGATCAGGTAACCAGCCTGATCGCACGTGGTCATGGCGTCAGCATCATCGCCAACAGGCAGGCCGCGGCGCAAATGGGCCGGGCCGGCCGCGCACGGCTGCAAGCTGGCTTCACCGCCAGTCGCTGGAACGACTTGTTGAAGCAGCGGCTGTCAGCCGTCCAGCAAGGCTGTGCCCTGGGCTGACAGAGAATGATGCATTAGTATAACAAAACGGGTTCATGTAGTTGCATTTTGCAACACAATATTGAATGCGACAGCCTAGTAAGTTTGCATACCTGGCTGTATGGACAATTTGTGAATATTCTATTTGTTCATGACCTGTTTCGGTCTCGCCTCGATGCTGGGGACGCTGACTGGAACGGGTCCTGGCTGTATTGTTCGCTCATGCCTACTTTGCACAGGCTTGGACATAAAGTACACCGACTGAGCGAAACTGATTGCAAAATTGCAGCGAATGTCGAAGCGGCGCTTGCGCGGCACGGGCAGGCTGCCTCCCCATCAACATGGGCGCGGGTATTTTCTGATCCAAGCCTGCTTCCTTGCGTTGCCGAGGCTTATGCTGCATGCCGCTGCGCAGATTTGGTGATTGGGCATGAGCTTACGCCCAACCAGATTCGCGTGCTGGCGGCCGAGGGCGTGCCCTTCCTCGACGTGAGCATCGATCCGGTTCGCTTCGCCCCTGATCTGTTCCTGCGCATGCGGAGCAACGACGCTCGGCTCGTGCAGGCGCTTGAGGGTCATGACCAAACCGATGCGGACATGCTGCCCCACGCCGCGCGCCTTCGATCCCTGATCGCGAAGCCGGACGGGCAAACGGACCATGTCCCGCTCGCCACGCTGTTTGTCGGTCAGACGGACATTGACGGCAGCCTCGTATGTGACGGGCGGCTGGCGCGCATCGACGGCTTTGTCGGAGAGATTGCCTCCCTCTTGGATGCGGGCGGCCAGTTGATGCTGAAGCCGCATCCTTACGGCCGAACACACCAGGCCATCAGGACGTTGCGGGAGGCGTTTCCAGCCTCGCTGATCGTGAACGACAACATCTATGCGCTTATCGCCTCACCGCAGGTCGAGCGCGTGGTCACGCTGTCCTCCGGCGTCGCCCAGGAAGCCAGGCTGATCGGCAAGCCGGCAACCAGTTTTGTGGAACCCGACAGCAGGCGAGGGAAAATCGGCGACGAACTCGTCTCCCGTGACTTCCGCATCGGCCTGAATGCCCTGTCTCCGGCATTCTGGAACTCGCTCGACGGTCGCGCAGGCGCCCGCGGGACGCATCCGGCTCCGGTCCTGAACGGCGAACTGCGGCGATCCGTCGGCCAGTCCTGGGCCTACACGGCCAAGCCTCGCCTCAACAGGCGCAGCTTGGTTCCGGGACAGGTGTTGTCCTTCGCCGAGAACGGCGCCGGGCTTGAGCTGTGCGCGTTCGGCTGGTCGTCGCCTGAACGCACCGGGACGTGGACCGACGGGCCGTTGGCCACGATGCTGGTGGACACGCAAGGCGAACGCCTTGACCTGACAATTGAGTGCAGGGTGTTTGCGCCTGCCGAAGCCAAGCCGGTGGTTGTCGCTGCTTGCATTGGCCGTGCCGGCCCCGCGCGGCGCTACGAGTTCCACCGCCACCAGCAAGCGCGCTTCGTGATCGAGTTGCCCGAGACTTCGGGGATCATCGAGGTCGTTCTGCACATTTCCGGCACAACCCGGCCTCGGGACGCTGGCCTTGGCAACGACGTGCGTGACCTCGGGCTGCACGTGGTTAAAGCGGCCGTCTCGCATCGCAAGCATCCTGCGCGCTTGCTGGCGGCATCCTTTGGCATCTTGCAGCGGGTCAGCAGCAAAATGAGGGTTGCCGCAGGCATCCTGCTCGCCGCCTCCGGTTTGGGATAGCAGCGAGTCCCCAGCCATCTCGTGCCGCCCGACCAACGCCGCATGCAAGGCGTCGGGCAGCGGAAGCGGGTGGCGCGCGGTATCCCTTCGGCGCGGCAGGAGTGCTTCGTTGCGCTGCATGGCGCGGTATTCGATGATGCACCCGGCGCCGTGGGGCCAACCGCGCGGCCAGATCAGACAATGGGGGAACAAGCATGGCACGGGTAGCTCTGGTCACCGGCGGGACGCGCGGCATCGGCGAGGCGATTAGCACGGCGTTGCAGGCAGCCGGGCGCGTCGTCGTCGCGAGCTATGTCGGCAACGAGGAGGCGGCCCGCAGCTTCAGCGACGCCACCGGCATTGCCGCCATCAAGTTCGACGCGAGCGATTTCGCGGCCTGCGAGGTGGCGGTGCAGCAGGTGGCCGAGCAGCACGGGCCGGTCGAGATCCTGGTCAACAACGCCGGCATCACCCGGGACGGCACGATGGCCCGCATGTCGCGCGACATGTGGGACGCGGTGATGGACACCAACCTCGGCTCCTGCTTCAACCTGTGCAAGCTGACGTTCGACGGGATGCGGCAAGCGAAGTTCGGCCGCGTGGTGAACATCGGCTCCATCAACGGCCAGGCCGGGCAGTACGGCCAGGTGAACTATGCGGCCGCGAAGTCGGGCATCCACGGCTTCACCAAGGCGTTGGCGCAGGAGGGTGCGCGGTTCGGCATCACCGTCAACGCGATCGCGCCGGGTTACGTGGACACGGAGATGGTGCGCGCGGTGCCGCCAGACGTGCTCACCAAGATCGTGGCGCGCATTCCGATGGGCCGGCTGGGCCATGCCAGCGACATCGCCCGCGGCGTTGTGTTCCTGACCAGCGACGACGGGGACTTTATCACCGGGTCCACGCTGTCGATCAATGGCGGGCAACATATGTACTGATGCCTCGCCGGCCGTTCGGCCGGCCTGTGCATCCTGCCGGGGATGCAGGTGCCACTTCGGCTCCAGCCGTGCGCCGATCCTGTCGGCTGACCCTATGGCTTTGCTGCGGCCAGCCTGTCGCTGGCCGCCATCTGCGCGCTCTGCTTCTTTCCAGCCGTTGGCGCCACGCCGCGGGCGGAATCCTGGCTCGCCGGCTGGCAAACCCCGCATGACACGGCAGTCCTGCTCGCCTATGCCATGCGCGGCCTCGGCTTCCTGTCCTGGGGAAGTGCTGGCGCTCAATGGGATGATAACCTTCGCCGCGCCCCCGATCGGCTGCCACCACCTCATCGATGGCGTGGCAAGCATCATCGTGGCCGGCATGGCAATCTTCGCAATCGGGCTGTTCGACAAGCAAGGCGGCTGGGATGGACATTCACAAACCGCCTGAGCCCAGCAACCGGCCCCGCCAAACGCGCGTTCCACTTGGCTCACGACCCCGGGACGCCGCCGCATGGCCAGCAAGCCGACGATCAAGCCATACAACGCGCCATCCGGCGGCTGGGGCTCCATCCGCTCCCTGGGCAACATCCTGGCCCGCGAGGGCATCCCCGTCAGCGGTGCGCTCGCCTTCACCCGGCAGAACAAGCCCGGGGGGTTTGACTGCGTCAGCTGCGCCTGGCCCAAGCCGGCCGATCCGCACCCGTTCGAGTTCTGCGAGAACGGCGCCAAGGCGACGGCGTGGGAGATCACCACCAAGCGCGTCGGGGTGGAGTTCTTCGCCGAGCATACCGTGGCCGAGCTGCGGGAATGGCGCGACCATGACTTGGAGAAGATCGGCCGCCTCACCCACCCGATGCGCTACGACGAGGCCAGCGACAAATACGTGCCCATCGCCTGGCAGGACGCGTTCGACGCCATCGGCGCGGAACTCAAGGCGCTCGATCCGAAGCGGGTGATCTTCTACACCTCCGGCCGGTCGTCGCTCGAGACATCGTACCTGTGGCAGCTCTACGGGCGGCTGTACGGCACCAGCAACTTCCCTGACTGCTCCAACATGTGCCACGAGACCACCTCCGTCGCGATGCCCAAGAGCATCGGCGTGCCCAAAGGCACGGTGACGCTGGACGACATGGCGCTGGCGGACTGCATCATGATCTGGGGCCAGAACCCCGGCACCAACAGCCCGCGTGCCCTGAACGACTACCAGGCGGCGCATCGCCGCGGCGTCCCCATCCTTACGTTCAACCCGCTGCGGGAGCGCTCGCTGGAGCGGTTCGCCTCGCCGCAGCACCCGACGGAGCTGTTGCCGGGCCACAGCACGCCGATCAGCTCGCAATACAACCAGCTGAAGGCGGGCGGCGACCTCGCGGCGATGACCGGCATCTGCAAGGCGGTGCTGGCGCTGGACGACGCGGCGGTGGCGCACGGCAAGGGCCGGGTGCTCGACGTGGCGTTCATCGAGGAGCACACGCACGGCTTCGAGGCGTTCGCCGATTTCCTGCGCGGGCGCGAATGGCCGGCGTTGGAGCTGCACTCCGGGCTGACCCGCAACGCCATGGAGGCGTCCGCCGCCATCTACAGCCGGGCGCGGCACGTGGTGGCGATGTGGGGCATGGGGCTGACCCAGCACGTCAACGGCGTCGAGAACGTGCAGATGCTGCTTAACCTGCTGCTGATGCGCGGCAACATGGGCAAGCCCGGCGCGGGCGCCAGCCCGGTACGCGGCCACTCCAACGTGCAGGGGCAGCGCACGGTCGGCATCACGGAGAAGCCGGAGTTGGCCTCGTTGGACCAGCAGGCCCGCCAGTTCGGCTTCGAGCCGTGCCGCGAGAAGGGGCTGGACACGGTCGAGACCTGCGAGGCGATGCTGCGCGACGACGTGGACGCCTTCCTCAGCCTGGGCGGCAACTTTGTGCGCGCCGTGCCGGACACGGACGACATGGAGCCGGCCATGACCCGCATCGGGCTCACCGTCATGATCTCCACCAAGCTCAACCGCAACCACCTGGTGCATGGCAAGCGCGCCTACATCTTGCCGCCGATCGGCCGGATCGAGATCGACCGGCAGGCGACGGGGCCGCAGGCGGTCAGCATGGAGGACAGCACCTCCTGCGTCACCGGGTCACGCGGGCTGCGGACGCCGGCCAGCAAGATGCTGCTCTCCGAGCCGGCGATCGTGGCGGGGATGGCCAAGGCGACGGTGGCGCCCAATCCAAACGTGCCGTGGGACCGCTGGGTGGCCAACTACGACCTGATCCGCGACTCGATCGAGGAGACGTTTCCGGAAAAGTTCAAGAACCTGAACGAGGCGATGTGGGAACCCGGCGGCTACCACATCCCGTCCAAGGCGCGGCAGCGGATTTGGGCCACGGAAAACGGCAAGGCCAACTTCATCCTGCCCAAGAGCCTGCCGGAGCACGCCACAGAGCCGGAGGACGAGCGGGACGTGCTGACGCTGATGACGCTGCGCAGCAACGACCAGTTCAACACGACGATCTACGGCTACCACGACCGCTTCCGCGGCATTAAAGGCACCCGCATGGTGTTGCTGATCCACCGCAACGACATGGCCCGGCTGCAGCTGAGCGAAGGCGACATCGTGGCGCTGCATACGGTGGCGGAGGACAAGAAGCGCACCGTCGAGGGACTGCGGGTGACGCCCTACAACGTGCCGGAAGGCTGTGCCGGGGCCTACTACCCCGAGTGCAACCCGTTGCTGCCGATCTGGCACAAGGCGGTCGGCAGCAACACGCCGGCGGCCAAGTCCATCCCGGTGCGGGTCACTTTGCTGGCGGCGGCGGAGCGGAGGAACGTGATGGTGGCGGCCGAGTAAGATCGGGGCTCCGCCCCGAACCCCTTCAGAGAACGAGGTCCTCTGGACACCTGATGATAGTGTCAGGGGTCAAGGGGGCTTCGTCCCCTTGCGGGTGCAGGGCAGCGCCCTGCCGCTAAACCAGTTCGCCCAACGCCGCGGCAGCGAAGTCCCGCAGCTCTGCCGTGTCGCCCGTGCGCACCTTCGTCACCCAGTTCGGATCGCTCAGCAGCGCACGACCGATGGCGATCAGGTCGAACTCGCCGCGCTCCATCCGGTGCAGCAGCTTGTCCAGGCTCTCCGGCTTCGAACCCTCACCGCCGAAGCTGCCGATGAAGTCGCCCGATAGGCCGACGGAGCCGACGCTGATGGTGGCGGCACCAGTCAATTTCTTCGCCCAGCCAGCAAAATTCAGCCCGGCCTCGCCGTCGATCTCCGGGAACTCGGGCTCCCAGAACCGGCGCTGCGAGCAGTGCAGAAGGTCGGCGCCCGCCTCCACCAGCGGCACCAGCCAGTCCGCCATGGCGTCCGGCGTCTCGGCGAGGCGGGCGGTGAAGTCCTGCTGCTTCCACTGGCTGAGGCGCAGGATGATGGGATAGCCGGGTCCGACCGCCTGCCGCACGGCCTTGACGATCTCGGCGGCGAAGCGGGCGCGCTGCTTCAGGGTAGCGCCGCCATAGCCGTCCGTGCGCGCGTTGGTGCCGCTCCAGAAGAACTGGTCGATCAGGTAGCCGTGCGCGCCGTGGATCTCGACCGTGTCGAAACCGAGCCGCTTCGCATCCGCGGCGGCCTGGCTAAATGCGGCGACCGTGTCGGCGATGGCCTCCTCGCTCATTGCGCCGCCCCGGGGCTTGCCCGGCGCCACCAAACCGGATGGGCTCTCGACGGGAACGGGCGGGGTCCACTCAGTCATGGGGCTGGCCACGGAGCCGGTGTGCCAGATTTGCGGACCCATCTTGCCGCCCGCTGCATGAACCTCGTCGATCACCCGGCTCCAGCCCGCGAGCGCCGCACCGCCGTGGAAGAAGGGGATTTGCGGGTCGTTCCTGGAAGCAGGACGATTGACCACCGTCCCCTCGGACAGGATCAGCCCCACGTCACCCTCGGCGCGGCGGCGGTAATAGGCCGCGACGTTCTCGCCCGGCACGCCCCCGGGCGAGAACGAGCGCGTCATCGGCGCCATAACAATGCGGTTCTTCAGGGCCAGCGATTGCACCTGGAGGGGCTGAAACAGGATGTCGGCGTGCAGTGACGTCACGAGATGGCTCCAGATTGACCGAGACCTATTGGTATAACTTATATACTTAAGTCAATTAGGCACTTTGGAGTGACCAAGGTGCTGGAGGGAACTGGTGTGCCTGAAATTCGCCCTCTTGGAGTGCAACGCCCAGAGCGCGCCCCGCCCCAGCAGCAGGTTCTCAGCCCGGCGAACTGCCCGAGCCGGCTGTTGCTCGACCAGATTGCGGACAAGTGGTCCGTGCTGATCCTCGCCGCGCTGTGCCCGGAGCCGCTGCGCTTCAATGCGGTGAAGCGATGCTTGGAAGGCATCACCCAGAGAGCGCTGACCCAGGCGCTGCGACGGTTGCAGCGGAATGGGCTGGTGGCCCGGCGGATCATTCCCCATTCGCCCGTGGCGGTCGAGTACTCGGTCACGCCGCTCGGCCACACCTTGCAGCAGCCATTCGCGGCGCTGTACGCCTGGACGCTCGACCACTTGTCGGAGGTTGAGCAGGCGCGGCAGGCATTCGACGCCATGGCTGTCGGCAGCCAGAGTCAGTCCTGATCCACGGCCACGATGCGATAGAGCATGGTGCCCCCGTCCAGCCTGGCCACGGACATGGTCTCACCCGGGCGCACCGTTCCGGCGGTGAGGCTGTAAAGCGGCTCATCCTCGCTACCCAGCTCTCGCAAGGCCCAGCCTTCGTCGATCTTGACCAGTTCGCCGGAGCGGACCGGATGGCCGAAACGCTCGCGACGGGTTCGCCAGGGCTGATGCCCGGCGCTCCACTCGGCGGCGTCCAGCTGGGCACCGCCCGTCAGGATGACATGGAGGATCATGCGGTCGTCCAGGTCACCGCCTGGCCGGCTGGGCCCCTGGGCCAGAACCATCGTGACCCGAACTGCACCCATTGCCGCATCCTCGCTGCCTTGGCGTGGATTGTAACATGGAAAGCACTTGGATGGACTTAACGCCGAAGAAGCGCGCGACCATGGGCAGCAACAGGGGTTGCCCTGCACCGGCGCGGAAACGAGGCTTCCTTGGGCCTTTTCACCAACAATCAGGCGTCCAGGGGACCCCGACCTTTCCTTGCAAACCGTTAAATTGCGACCCTTACCCCCAGCTCGACGACACGGTCGCTCGGAATGCGGAAGAACACGGTGGCCGGCACGGCGTTGCGGGCCATGGCTAGGAACAGCCATAGCCGCCAGATTGGCAGCTTGGGCACCAGGGCGCGGACCAGCACTTCGCGACCGAGGAAGTAGCTGACCTGCATCGGGTCGTAGTCCACGCCGCGCCCGCGCAGGCCTTCGAGCGCGCGGGGGATGTTGGGACTTTCCATGAAGCCGTAGCGCAGCAGCACCCGGTGGATGCCTGGCGCCAGCTCCGTCACCTCCGTGCGGCGCTCGGGGCCGACCTCTGGCTCGTCCACGTTGGTGACAGTGACGAACAGGACCTTCTCGTGCAGCACCTTGTTATGCTTGAGGTTGTGCAGCAGCGCCGCGGGCACGTAGTCCGGCGTGCCGGTGAGGAACACCGCCATGCCGGGCACGCGCAGGGTGCGTGACTGCGGCAGGCGCTTGAGGAAGGAGGCCAGCGGCAGGCTGTCCTGCTTCCAGCGGGCGAGTATCAGATCCCGCCCGCGCTTCCAGGACGTCATCAGCGCCATCAGGGCGCCGCCTAGCAGCAGAGGCACCCAGCCGCCGTCCGGCACCTTGAGCAGGTTGGAGGCGAAGAACACGCAGTCGATGAGGAAGAAGCAGCCGAACACGCCCAGGGCGAGCGGGCGGGACCAGCCGAACTGGCGGTGGAACGCGTAGGCAGCCAACACGCAGGTGCAAATGAACGTGCCGGTCACCGCGATGCCGTAGGCGGAGGTCAACGCGCCGCTGCTGCGGAATGCCAGCACGAGCACCAGCACGCCGATGAACAGGGCGGAGTTGATCTGGGGCACGTAGATCTGCCCCTCCTCCGTCTGGCTGGTATGGGTCACGGTCATGCGGGGCAGGAAGTTCATCTGCATGCACTGGCGCGCGATGGAGTAGGCGCCGGAGATCAGCGCCTGGCTGGCGATCACGGTGGCGGCCGTGGCCAGTATGACCAGGGGAACCCGCAATCCGGCAGGCGCCATGAGGAAGAACGGGTTGGCGATGGCCGCCGGGTCAGCCAGGATCAGGGCGCCCTGGCCGAAATAGTTGAGCACCAGGCAAGGCAGCACGAAGCCGAGCCATGCCCAGCGAATAGGCTGGGCGCCGAAATGCCCCATGTCGGCATACAGCGCCTCCGCCCCCGTCACCGCCAGCACCACAGAGCCCAGGGAGATAAAGGCCAGCCAGCCATGCCGCATGCAGAACAGCACCAGGTAGTGGGGTGACAGGGCCATGAGCACATGCGGCTGGGCAGCGATCTGCTGTAGGCCGAGAATGCCGATGACCGAGAACCAGACCGCCATGATGGGACCGAAGATGCGGCCGACTCGGCCGGTGCCTCGGTATTGCACGGCGAACAGGCCAACGATGACGGCGCAGGCCAGCGGCACGACGTAGGGCTGCAAATCGGGAGCCGAGACCTCCAGGCCCTCGATGGCCGACAGCACCGACACGGCCGGGGTGATGACGCCGTCGCCAAAGAACAGGCAGGCGCCCACGATGCCGACCATGCTGAGCACGGCCTTGCCGCGGCCGTCCTTCGCCGCCCGCTGCGCCAGCGCCATCAGGGCCAGGATGCCGCCCTCGCCCTTGTTGTCGGCGCTCATCACCAGCAGGACGTACTTGATCGTCACGATGACGATCAGCGCCCAGAAGATCAGCGACAGGATGCCGAGGATCTCGAACTCGGCCACGCCGCGGCTGGTGAAATGGTCCAGGCTGGCCTTGAACGCGTAGAGCGGGCTGGTGCCGATATCGCCGTAGACGATGCCGAGGACAGCCAGCAAGGCCGTAGCCCGCACGGGCGCGCGGACGGTCCTGGGGGCAATCACAGCCATGCTCATGCTTCGTCTCCAACTGGCAGAGCAAGCGGGTAGCGGTCACCCCGTCCTGGACGGACGTATCAGCACGTCCGCAAACCTCGACCAACGAGAGCCGACATAAGCCTGGCCACCGGGGATGTTCAAGGCGCGGGGCTTAGCGCGTGGGGTTCAAGGCAGAGGCCGGGCGCCGAAGATGGCGCTGCCCACGCGCACCTGGGTTGCGCCGTGGCGTATGGCGGCTTCGTAGTCGCCGGACATGCCCATGGAGACGACGGGCAGGCCGTGCCGGGCCGCCCGGTCGGCAAGCCAGGCGAAGTGGCGGTCGGGCGGTCCTTCGGCCGGGGGAACGCACATCAGGCCGGTCAGCAAGCTGCCGAACCGGGCCTGGCAGTCCTGGATGAAGCCGTCTGCCTCCGCCGGGGCAATGCCGGCCTTTTGCGCCTCCTCGCCCACGTTCACCTGCACCAGCAACTTGGGCAGTGCGTCGCCCCTGGCCTGGGCCGCAGCCAAGGCGTCGGCGAGGGCCTTCACAAGCTTGGGGCGATCCAGGGTTTCGATCAGGTCGGCCACGGCGACCGCGTCGCGCACCTTGTTGGTCTGCAACGGGCCGATCAGGTGCAGGCGCAGGCCGGGGGCGGCGCGGCGCAAGGCAGGGAACTTGCCGGCGGCCTCCTGCACCCGGTTCTCGCCGAACACGAGTTGGCCCGCGCCCAGCGCTTCCGCCACGGCAGCCGCGTCGTGGGTCTTGGACACAGCCACCAGCGTCACGTCCTCGGGCCGGCGGCCCGCAGCGGCGGCAGCGTCTGCGATCCGGCCACGGACGGCCGCCAGCCGGTCGGCGATGCCATCGGTGGGTGCCATGGGGCTCATGCTCCCGTGGCGGAGGGCGGCGGTCAAGCGGGGAGGGCCTGTCTGCGAAGTGCTTGGCGGGACCTGCGCCAGCTTGTAGAGAGACGCACCGCGCTGCTGCGGCAGGAATTATGCAGGCCCGCCATGGTGTTCCGCTCCCGCGCCCGACCAATCGTGTTGCTCAGCCTCGTCGCGCTGGCGGCGTGCGGCGGCGACGACTCCAAGGTCCGCCCCGTCGCGGACAATGAGTACAACGACTACCGCGCCCAGGGCGGCGAGCAGGGCAAGCTGGGCGGCGACCGGGGCTTGGTGTTCGGCGTCGGCAAGAACTCCGCCACCGCGCGCGACCAGGGCAGTCCCGGGCTGGGGGTGAACGCCTATCTGTGGCGGGGGGCGCTGGACACGCTGGCGTTCATGCCGCTGGCCTCGGCGGACCCGTTCGGCGGCGTGATCATCACCGACTGGTACCAGCCGCCGTCGGCAAACGGCGAGCGGTTCAAGGCGACAGCCTACATCCTGGGGCGGCAGTTGCGCGCCGACGGGGTGCGGGTGGCCATCTTCCGGCAGGTGCAGCAGGGCGGCCAGTGGGTTGATGCGACCGTCAGCCAGACGACGACGGGCGAGATCGAGAACAAGGTGCTGGCGCGGGCGCGCGAGCTGAGGGCGCAAACCGCCAGCCAGTGACGCGCCGCGCCATGCCCGGATGGGTGTGAGCGTCCAATGCAAGAGCAAGTGCCGCCTTCCGCCGCGGATCGCGCGCAGGATTACGATTTCACAGACATGGAGCAATACTGGCAGCACGAGTGGGGCGCTGCCGGCGCGTTCCAGGTCGAGGATGTTCCGTCCACCGGCAAGCCGAAATACTATGTCTTGGAGATGTTTCCGTATCCCAGCGGAGACATCCACATAGGCCATGTCCGGAACTATCTGATCGGCGACGTTGTGGCCCGCTACAAGCGCGCTTGCGGATATGACGTGCTGCATCCGATGGGGTGGGACGCCTTTGGCCTGCCGGCTGAGAACGCGGCGCGGGAGCGGGGCATCCATCCGGCGGAATGGACCCGGCGCAATATAGCTGCCATGCGGACGGTGCTTCAAAGCATGGGTTTGTCGATCGACTGGTCGCGCGAGTTCGCGACTTGCGATCCGGCCTATTACGGCCAGCAGCAGAAATTGTTCCTGGCTTTCATGCGGGAAGGCCTGGTCGATCGGCGACTGAGCTGGGTCAACTGGGACTCGGTGGACCAGACCGTGCTGGCCAACGAGCAGGTCGTGGATGGGCGCGGCTGGCGCTCGGGCGCGCCCGTTGAGAAGCGTCAACTGGCGCAGTGGTTCTTCCGCATCACCGACTTCGCGCCGAGCCTGCTGGACACGCTGAAGCAGCTCGACCGCTGGCCGGAGCGGGTGCGGGCGATGCAGTCGCGCTGGATCGGCCGCAGCGAGGGCGCCCGCGTGCGGTTCGCCCTGGCGCAGCCTGCCGCCGGGCTATCGGAGGTCGAGGTCTATACCACCCGCCCGGACACGCTGTTCGGCATGTCGTTCCTGGCCGTGGCGCCCGAGCATCCGATCGCGGCCGCCACGGCGGCAGCTAACCCGGCAGCAGCCGCCTTCGTGGCGGAGTGCCGGGCACTCGGCACCAGCGAGGCCGCGATCGAAAGTGCGGAGAAGCGCGGCTTCGACACGGGGCTGACCGTTCGGCACCCATTCGATGACCGATCGGTTCCCGTCTGGATCGCGAACTTCGTGCTCATGGAATACGGCACGGGAGCCATCTTCGGCTGCCCATGCGGCGACCAGCGTGACCTGGACTTTGCCCGCAAGTACGGCCTGCCAGTGCTGCCCGTGGTGCTGCCGCCGGGGGAGGGCGCCAGCTTCACCGTCAGTGCCAAGGCGTATGACGGCCCTGGCACCATCATCAACTCTGGTTTCCTGGACGGCCTGACCACAGAGGCGGCCGCCGCTGAAGCCATCCAGCGCCTGGGCCAAGCCGGCGCGGGCGAGGGTGTGGTGAACTGGCGCTTGCGGGACTGGGGGGTCAGCCGGCAGCGATACTGGGGCTGCCCGATCCCCGTGGTGCACTGCACGGATTGCGGCATCGTGCCCGTGCCGGAGGCGCAGCTGCCGGTCGTGCTGCCGGAGGATGTGGATTTCAGCCGCCCAGGCAACCCGCTGGACCACCATGATGGCTGGCGCAGCGTTGCTTGTCCCCAATGCGGCGGCCCAGCTGAGCGGGAGACCGACACGCTGGACACGTTCGTGGACAGCTCGTGGTACTTTGCCCGCTTCTGCAGCCCTGGCGCCGCCGGCCCGGTGGACGGGGCGGCGGCGCGGCATTGGCTGCCGGTGGACCAGTATGTCGGCGGCATCGACCACGCGATCCTGCATCTGCTCTATGCCCGCTTTTTCACCCGCGCCATGCGGGGAGCGGGCCTGGTGGAGGTGGAAGAGCCATTCGCCGGGCTGTTCACCCAGGGCATGGTGACGCATGAGAGCTACCGAGCCGTAGATGGCCGTTGGCTGTATCCGGCCGAGATCGTTCGGCAGGCGGATGGCGCGCTGGAAACAGCGAGCGGAGTAGCGGTGGTCGTCGGCCCGACGGAGAAGATGTCCAAGTCGAAGCGCAACACCATCGACCCAGTGGACATCATCGCCCGCTACGGCGCGGACACCGCGCGGTGGTTCGTGCTGTCCGACAATCCGCCGGAGCGGGACATGGAATGGACGGAGACCGGCATCTCCGGCGCGCACCGGTTCAGCCAGCGCGTGGCGCGCTTCGCCGCCGCGGCCCGTGATCTGCCGGACGGGGGGCAGGGATCGTCCGCTGCCACCGGCCCCCTCCTGCGCACGGCGCACCGGACGATCGCGAGCGTCACGTTGGCGCTGGACCAGTTCGCCTTCAACGTGGCCGTGGCGCGGTTGCATGAGCTGGCAAATGCCATCTTCGACGCGCAGCGGGGGCTGGACGCGGCCGATGGACCGGGCGTGGCGGCGTTCCGGCATAGCCTGGACATCTTCGCACGGCTGATCGCGCCGATGATGCCGCACCTGGCTTGCCAGTTGATGTCGCAGCTGCGCCCGGACGCCACCGGCTTGCCGAACCTGGATTGGCCGCTTGCCGACCCGGCCCTGGTGGCCACCACCACGGCGACGGTGGCGGTGCAAGTTGGCGGCAAGCTGCGGGCCACGATCGAGGTTGCGGTGGGTGCGGCGGAAGCCGACGTGCTGGGGGCAGCCGAGGCGAACGAGAACGTGGCGCGGCTTTTGGAAGGCCGTCGGGTCATCAAGCGGATTTACGTGCCAGGCCGGATCGTCAACTTCGTGCTGGGCGGGCCGGCATGAAATCGCGCGCGAGAATGGGGCGGCGCGGCTTAGTGCTGGCCGCGCTAGCGCTGGGGGGATGCGGCTTCCGGCCCGTCTATGGCTCACGCGACGGGCAGGACATGCCGGCGCAGCGCGAACTGGCCGCGATCGACGTTGGGCTCATACCGGAAAGGTCCGGCCAACTGCTGCGGCAAGCCTTGCAGCAGCGCATGAACCGCAGCGACGACGCGCTCGCCAAACGCTACGAACTCAGCGTCAGCTTCGGGGTCAGCGGTGACGTGATCGGCATTCAGCAGGACTCTACCGCGAGCCGGCTGCGCGAAGTGGCGACGGCGACATGGTCGCTCAAGTTGCTTGACTCCGGCCGCACCCTGGTGACCAACGGCACCGCGCGCGCCCTGGACGGAGTCAACATCATCGATCAGCAATATTTTGCTGCCGACCTGGAGGGGGAAGCAGCGCAACGCCGGCTCGCTGAAGCGGTTGCGGACCAGATCACCTTGCAAATCAGCGCCTTCTTTGCGCGACGTGTCTCCACGACCTGAGCCGTGAAGATCGCAGCCCAGCATGTTGGCAGCGTGCTGCGCGACCCCGGCCGGGTCTTTGCCATCCTGTTCCACGGCGACGAATGGGGTTTGATGCGCGACCGCGGCGCTGCCGCCACCCGCGCCGTGATCGGGTCCGGCAACGATCCATTCCGGGCCAGCGTGCTGACTCGCGAGGAGCATGGCAGGCTCCGGAACGAGGTGACCGCGCGCACGCTCGGCGGGGGGCGACGGGTTATCCGCGTGCAGGACGCGACGGATAGCCTGGCCGCCGTGCTGGAGCCATTGACCAAATACAGTGCCGACGCGCTCGTGTTGCTGGAGGGCGGACATCTGACGCCCCGGTCCAAGCTGCGGGTCTTGGCGGACAAGCATCCAGCCTGGGCGGCGATCGGCTGCTATCCCGAGAGCGGCAACGCGATCGCTGCCGAGATCGCGCGCACGTTGTCCGCCAATGGAATCAGCGCGAGCACGGAGGCGCTGGAGTTCCTCGGGCAGGAGCTTGCCGGCGACTCGATCCGGCGGCGTTCAGAGCTTGAGAAGCTTGTGCTGTATGCCGCGGGCGGTCGGGTCGAGCTGGAGGATGCGCGGGCCTGCTGTGCCGCCGGGCTGGATGCCTCGTTGGGCATGGCCGTGTCCGCAGCGCTCGGGGGCCATGCAGCCCTGTTCGATGCCCTGTTCGAGGAACTGGTCCGGGAGGGCGCGACCGGGCAAGGGCTGCTCGCCGTTCTCTCGAACCAGGTCATGCGGCTGCTCAAGATTCGGTTGCTGATGCAGCAGGGGCGCAGTGCGGAGGAGGCGTGCCGCAGCTTGCAGCCACCAGTGTATCCCCGCCAACTGCCGCCGTTTCTCCGGGAAGTCGAGCGGTGGACCATTCCCGGCTTAGAAGCGCTTGGGCTGGCGGTCCGGTCCGCAGATGCCGCATGCAAGCGGGCAGGGTCTGCCGACATGGCCATCGCGGGTGGGCTGCTATTGTCAATGGCCGGCCGCCGGGGACCCGTAGGTTAGACTCGGCCTAATTTGGCGACGACGTGGTCCAGCTGGTCCAGGGTTTGGTAGCGAAGGCTGATGGTGCCGCCATGGCCGTTGAAGCTGATGGAAACTTGAAGGCCCAGCTGACTGGCCAGGTCGGCCTCAACGGCTTGCAGGTTGATGTCGCCTTTGGCGAGGGGCGCCAGTTTCGGCGGTCGTCCTCCTTGGTCGCTGCTGGATAGAGCCTCCGCTTGCCGGACACTCATGGCACTGGCCAGCATCTGTTCGGCGGCTCGCAGGGGGTCGGCGCAGGCGAGCGCGGCGCGGGCGTGCCCGGCCGATAGGCTGCCGTCGCGGACGTAACCCAGCACGCGGTCTGGCAGGGTGAGCAAACGCAGGCAGTTTGCCACGTGGCTGCGGGACTTGCCGATCGCTTTGCCGAGTTGCTCCTGGGTCAGGCCAAAATCGTCGAGCAGCCGCCTGAAGCCCTGCGCCTCTTCGATCGGGTTGAGATCCTGCCGCTGTAGGTTCTCCACCAAGGCGGCTGCACTCGCGTCGGCGTCCGGCATAATTCGGATGAAGCACGGCACTTCGGACAGGCCAGCCAGCATGGAGGCGCGCCAGCGGCGCTCACCTGCGACGATCTGGTAGCGGCCGTGGAGCTGAGGGTGGGGGCGGACCAAGATGGGCTGCAGCAGGCCCTGCGCTTGGATCGAGGCCACAAGTTCGGACAGGTCGCCATCCACCACTGGGCTGCGTGGCTGGAAAGGGTTGGGTTCAAGCAGGTTGGCATCGAGGCTGCCAATATCGCCTTTTGCTGTTGCCTTGCGATTGGGCTCCCCCAGCAAGGCGGCAAGACCTCGGCCAAGACGGGGAGCTTGATCCCTCATGCCGGCATGAAGCCAAGGTTAAATCGCTTGCTGAACTCTTGGGCAAGGCGAGCATAGGCAAGGGCGCCAGCTGAGCGCGGGTCATAGACCATGACGGGCAGGCCATGGCTGGGCGCTTCCGAAACGCGAACGCTTCGCGGGATCATGGCCTCATACACCCGGTCGCCGAAGAAGCTGCGCGCGTCCGCGGCCACCAGATCGGAAAGATTGTTCCGCCTGTCGTGCATGGTGAGCACGATGCCGTCGATCGCCGCACGTCGATTAAGGGTCATGCGGACCTGGTCAACTGTCTGGGCAAGCTGGCTCAGCCCTTCCAACGCAAAGAATTCGCATTGCAGCGGCACCAGGATTGAGGAGGCCGCCACCAAGCCATTGAGCGTCAGCAGGCCCAGGCTGGGCGGGCAATCAATGAGGGCGATTGAGAAGCCGACAAGGTGGCGCAGGACATTGCGCAGCTGGTATTCTCGATCGGGTTGCGCGACCAACTCGATTTCTGCCCCAGCAAGGTCAGCCTCGGCCGGCAAGATGGAAAGATTGTCGATTTGCGTCGGGCGGATACAATCCATGAGCGGCATGCGACCGGTAAGGCTGCTGTAGCAGCCAGGGGACCGTTCCGACCGCGGCATGTCCAAGCCAGTTGAGGCATTGCCTTGCGGGTCGAGGTCGATGACCAGGACCTGGTGGCCGTCCATGGCGAGGGCGGTTGCCAAGTTGAGGACCGTCGTCGTTTTGCCTACGCCGCCCTTCTGGTTGGCAACGGCAATGATGGGAATCGAAGTTGTCGTCACACCTCTGGCTTTATCGCACCTTGATCAATCTGACGATGCAGGAAGCAACTTGCGATGTTGGGAGGATGTCCGCCGCAAACGGCCATCCAACAGTCGCAGCTTCCTGAACAGCGGTCGGCCCTTTCAGAAAAAGGCAACATCCTTCGTCGGCCATGAACGGTGAAGCGAGTGCTGCTAATTGTCCGACGGAGGCCAGTGCACGTGCCGTGACACAGGCAGCGGGCGCCAGCGTAGTCGCTTCAATGCGGCTTGGCTTGACAGATCCTCTCAACTGAAGCTGAGCCATAGCTGTCGTCAAGAAGGCAGCCTTCCGGCGGTCTGCCTCAATCAAATCGATCTCAACATCAGTCTCGATTGCGAGCGGAATAGCGGGAAAGCCCTGTCCTGAGCCGAGATCAATGAGTCGCGTTAACCCAAAGGGAAGGTGGGGCAGGAGAAGCAAGCTATTTTCATAGTGCGCTGCAAGGTGTTTTGGCTGGCTATCTCGGCTCGATATAAGGTTCAACTTCGCATTCCAGCGCTGAAGCAGCTCAATGTAAGCCGAGCGTTTAGTTTCACGTGAAACACTCATGCTGGAGCGGGTGGAGGGAATCGAACCCTCGTATGCAGCTTGGGAAGCTGCCGTTCTACCATTGAACTACACCCGCGCCTGGCCAGCATGCCCTTATAGAAACTGCTGATTGACGGCGCAACCTGGTCTCGGTTACGCCAATGCTCCCTCGCGATTTGTCCAGCCAGATTGTGAAAAGCTTGAACAAGCGCGCTAAAAGAACTCCTGCTGCTCAACATATTGTAGCTCGGCTAGGCGTAAACCGCTAGCCGACTGACATGTTGACGGGCAGCAGGTCAATGGAATTGGGCACGTATGACACCTTATCGTATGGCAACAAACCTGGTTCATGCGGGCACGGATCGGACCTTGCACGGGGAAACAACCGAGGCGCTGTTTCTCACGTCGGGCTTTGTCTATGAAACCGCGGAGGCAGCTGAAGCAGCCTTCAACGGTAGCCAAGCGCACTATCAGTATTCTCGCTTTGGCAATCCGACCGTCACCATGCTTGAGGAAAGACTCGCCACGCTGGAGGGGGCTGAAGCGTGCCGGGTCACAGCAACCGGCATGGCAGCTATTCATGCCGCCATGGTGTCACACCTGAAGTCTGGTGACCGCGTGGTCGCTTCGCGCGCGCTGTTCGGCTCATGCCATTGGATCGTCTCGACTCTGCTGCCGCGTTACGGTGTCGAAACGGAATTCGTAGATGGAGCGGACCTTGATGCCTGGAAAGCCGCATTCGAACGCCCGGCGACAATGGTGCTGCTTGAGAGTCCTTCTAATCCCATGCTCGAAGTGATCGACGTGCCTGCAATTTGTAGCCTGGCGCATGCCGCCGGAGCGCTGGTTGTAGTGGACAACGTGTTCGCAACACCTCTGCTGCAACAGCCCTTGCAGTTGGGTGCTGATATCGTTGTTTATTCCTGCACCAAACATATAGATGGCCAAGGGCGTGTTCTCGGCGGTGCCGTGCTCGGCAACCAAGCATGGATCGAGGGTACCTTGCAGCCCTTC
This sequence comes from uncultured Acetobacteraceae bacterium, assembly GCA_964244655.1. GTDB lineage: Bacteria > Pseudomonadota > Alphaproteobacteria > Acetobacterales > Acetobacteraceae > LMUY01. Next base: position 21,752 of record CAXTJU010000039.1, read on the forward strand.
ATCCGCAACACCGGGCCGAGCCTCTCCCCGTTCAACGCCTGGCTGCTGCTGAAAGGGGTCGAGACGCTTATGCTGCGCGTCGAAGCCGGGTGCCAGCGGGCGGCCGCGATTGCCGATTTCCTAGCAGTGCAACCTGCTGTCTGCCGCGTGCTTTACCCAACTCGTCGTGACCATCCCCAGCACGCTCTGGCTATGGCGCAAATGACCGGCGGTGGCACGCTGATCACCTTCGAGCTCGCGGGCGGCAAGGCGGCTGCGTTCCGTTTCATGAACGCGTTGCGCCTAGTTGCCATCAGCAACAACCTCGGTGACTCCAAGTCACTCGCCACGCACCCAGCCACTACCACCCACATGCGCATCGGTCAGGCAGAGCGTGATCGGCTCGGCATCGGCGATGGCGTAATCCGGCTCTCAGTCGGGTTGGAGGACACTGCCGACCTGTGCGCGGATCTGGCGCTCGGAGTGGCGGCCGCATCACAAGGTGGCATTCAGCGGCAGGCCGCCGAATGAAAAGCGCTTGCTACGTCGCTACCACAAGGTCGATCACCGTCGAGGTGAAGCCGTTCTTCCTTGAGGACCAATCCGAGCCCGAGAACGACCGCTACGCCTGGGCCTATCGAGTGCACATCCACAACACTGGCCAGGAAATTGTACAGCTGATGGGCCGCACCTGGCATATCACCGACGGCCTAGGCAGAACCATCGACGTCAAAGGGCCAGGGGTTATTGGCGAGCAGCCTGTCCTGGAACCGGGGGATAGTTTCGAGTACACCTCTGGCACACCCCTCAACACCTCAACCGGTTTTATGCGCGGCCTGTACCACATGGTCTGTAATTCTTCAGGCGAAGCGTTCGACGTTATTGTGCCACCTTTCAGCTTGGACAGCCCTTACAGCAACGGCCCTGTTCATTAGCAGCCTCGATGGGTTAGAGCACTAGTGCATGTGCAGCATATAGTATGGGACCATACAAATTGGATATGCAGGCATTCGCAAAGCCATCCCAAGCCGAAGCGGAGGCAGCTGTGCGGACGTTGCTTCGCTGGGCCGGAGATGACCCGGCGCGCGAGGGGCTGCGTGATACTCCAGCCCGGGTCGCCCGCTCTTACCGCGAGCTTTTCGCCGGCTACGACACTGATCCAGTCAGCCTTCTGGAACGGACTTTCGAAGAAGTTAACGGTTACGACGAGATTATTCTGCTGCGCAATATCCGACTGGAAAGCTATTGCGAGCACCACATGGTTCCCATCATCGGCGTGGCCCATGTCGCCTACCTGCCCAGCCAGCGTGTCGTTGGCATCAGCAAGCTGGCCCGTGTGGTGGACGCCTTTAGCAAGCGGTTGCAAATCCAAGAGAGGCTGACGGTGCAGATTGCCGACACCATCAACAGCGTGCTGCAACCGAAAGGCGTCGCAGTGATGATCGAGGCCAATCACCAGTGCATGACTACGCGCGGCGTGCATAAACCCGGCGTCGCCATGGTCACCAGCCGCATGCTCGGTGCCTTCCGCACGAACCCGGAAACGCGACGCGAGGTACTGGCTATGATCGGCCAGCGCGGACCAGGTAGCTTGGGCGGTTGAACCGTCCCATGCTGGCCTTCCCCCGTGCGGCTGCGTCGGGCGGGCGGCGGCTTGGCCACGCCATCGTCCTTTGGGCAGCCCTTCACGCCGGGATCAGCCCCGCTTCCGCCTTGGAAAGCGCTGCCGTCACCTCGCGTCAAACAACTGCGACCTTGGTGACCGACAGCGACCAAATCATGCCGGGGCAAACCTTTCATGCCGGCTTGCGCCTACGCCTGGCCCCGGGCTGGCATACTTACTGGCGAAACCCAGGAGCCGCAGGCGTCGCACCGGACCTGACGTTCGCTCTGCCGCCCGGCAGCGTTGCCGAGCCAATCCAATGGCCGACGCCGGAGCGCATCACAGAAGGCGAGTTGGTCGCTTATGCCTACCAGGGCGATGTCGTTCTACCGGCGGCCATCAAGCCCGGCACCGCTCCGTTCCCGCTGCAAGCCCATGCAAGCTGGCTCGTCTGCCGGGACATCTGCATTCCCGAGGATGCTGACTTCACCCTGAACTTGCCTGCAGGTCAGCCCTCACCTTCACCGCAAACGCCATTGTTCGCGGCCGCGGCTTCTCATAGCCCCGTCGCACCGCCCTTCCAGGCCAGCATCGACCAGAACGGCATGCTCTCGCTGTCCGGCTCGATGCTCTCCGCAGATATCCAGAACGCTGAGTTCTTCCCCTTCGAGGACGGGCTGGTGGAAACCTCCCACCCGCAGCGCCCCCGCATCGACGGGGGAGTTCTAAGCCTGCCCTTGGCGTTGGGTGGACTGGCCATGACCGCCGCCGACTTGTCAGGAGTCGTCGCCCTGCAAGACAGGGCTGGAGCGATCCACGCCTACACGGTGACGGCACGCCGGATGGCAAGCCGCGCCCCCGATCACGCCACAGCCACTCTGCTTGTCCTGGCGCTGGCAGGCGGGCTCCTGCTCAACCTCATGCCGTGCGTGTTTCCGGTCCTCGCCATGAAAGCGATGGCCCTGGCGCGGATGTCGGGCGGGGACCGCCATGCCATCCGCGCGCAGGCCGCAAGCTACACCCTGGGCGTGGTGGTCGCGTTCACCGCATTGGGCGGCGCCTTCGTCGCCTTGCGGCAGACGGGACAATCGGTCGGCTGGGGCTTCCAATTCCAGTTCCCCGTGTTCGTCACCGCGGTCGCCTGGCTGCTGTTCGCAACCGGCCTCAACATGTCGGGAGTCTTCTCGGTCGGTCAATCAGCGGCCGGCATGGGCCAGTCGCTTGCGAGCCGGCAAGGCCACCTCGGCAGCTTCTTCACCGGGCTGCTCGCCGTGGCGGTTGCGACCCCCTGCACCGCCTCGTTCATGGGCGCTGCCATCGCCGGTGCCCTGACAGCCTCGGTGCCGATCGCGTTGCTGGTGTTTGCCGCCATGGGAGTTGGCCTGGCGGCGCCTTACGCAGCCATCGCAGCCGTTCCGCGCGCCGCGTCCCTGCTTCCTCGGCCTGGCCGCTGGATGGCCACGGTGCAGCAATTGCTGGCTTTCCCCATGTATGCGGCGACAGCCTGGCTGGTTTGGGTGGTCAGCCAGCAATCCGGGCCGGACGGCGTGCTCACCAGTGTCGCCGGGCTGCTCGGCGTCGGGTTCGCTGCCTGGCTGCTCCGGGCGGCCCAGTCCGCTTCCGGCCGCGGCCGACCGTGGGGCCATGGCCTGGCCGTGGCCACCGTGCTCGGGACGGCGTCCCTGCTCTTCGTCGGCGCCTCGCCCTCGGAACCGAGCGAACCCTTTACGGCGACCCGCCTTGCCGAGTTGCGCAGCGAGGGCCGCCCCGTGTTCGTCAACATGACGGCGGCATGGTGCCTGTCCTGCCTGGTAAACGAGCGCATCGCCCTTGCGCCGCTGGCAGTGCAGCGTGCCTTCGCCCAGGGCCACGTTGCCTATCTCAAGGGTGATTGGACGCGCAAGGACCCGGCCATCTCGGACTTCCTGCGACAAAATGGCCGCGACGGGGTGCCACTCTACCTCTTCTATCCACCTGGCCACCCCCCCGAGGTGCTGCCGCAACTACTCTCGGAAGGCACGATGCTGGACCAAATGTCCAAGGCAGGCGGCTGAAATCTAGGTCCAGCCAGGCGGCCAACCTGGATGCGACGCCAAGCCGGCCGTCCCCTGGAAGCCGTTACTTGGAAACTTGGCCGCGCAACTCGCCTCCGGGGTTCGCGGCCGTGTGCAGGTTGGCATAGGTCGTGCCGTTCATCATGTCCGCCACCTGGTCGTCCGTGAGCGTGACCTGGCCGTGGATCGGGCTGGTGAGCGGCGGGGCGAATGGCACCAGCACCCCTGCGTTGCTCCCGACCGGCGCCGGGCCGTGCAGGTGGGCCGCCGTGGCGGGGCCGGTCAGGCCGGAATAGTCGAGGGTGTAATCCAGCACCTTGCTGCTGGTGTCGAGCTTGCCGGTGAAGCTGCCTTTGCCGCTCGTCGTCTTGGCGGGGACTTCGCTTTCCGGGCTCATCATGCCATGGAAGGTCACCGTTTCGGCACGTGCCGCCACGGACAGCGTGGCAGCGAAAGCGGTGAGCATGAGGGCAGCGCGTGTCATCGTGAGTGGTCTCCGAGGAAGCGCGCTGGCCGATCCAGGACCGCTGCCGGGACCGTTATGTAAGGCAGAACCATGATCCTTGTCGAGCCGGACGCCTCCGGGCTGCCACTCGGGCCGCCGGTGGACGCCACCCCCCGCCCGCTGCCTGCCCGGGTGCGGCTGCGCGGGCGGGACGTGGAGCTGGAGCCGTTGCACGCCCGCCACGCGGCGGAGCTGTGGCAGGCGGCGCAAGGCGCGGACGACTCGTGGGCCTACATGCTCTACGGCCCGTTCACCGACCAGGCCGCGATGGCGCGGCACGTCGCTGTCTTCGCCGCCACGCACGACCCAATGGCCTGGGCGGTCCGCCCGGTCGCCACCGGACTCATCTCAGGCTGGATCTGCCTCATGGCCATCGACCCGGCGAACGCCGCCATCGAGCTGGGCCATGTTTGGTTCGCCCCCCGGATGCAGCGCACCCGCGCCGCCACGGAGGCGATGTTCCTGTTGCTGCGCCTGGCTGCCGACGAGCTGGGCTACCGCCGCCTGGTCTGGCGCTGCCACGCGCTCAACGCGCCATCCTGCCGGGCCGCGGCGCGGCTGGGTTTCCAGCCGGAGGGGGTCCTGCGCGCCGATCGGGTGGTGAAGGGACGGCTGCGGGACACGGCGAGCTTCTCCCTCCTGGCCAGCGAGTGGCCGGCCTGCCGCGACGCGCTGGCCACCTGGCTTGACCCGGCGAACTTCGCGTCGGACGGCACGGCCCGCCGCAGCCTGGCCGCCATCCGGGGATGAGCCTGCTCAACAAGGCCGGCCTCGAGCACCTGCTCGGCGACTACGGCTACGGCCTGGTTTTCGCCGTGATCGGCCTCGAAGCCATGGGTCTGCCACTCCCAGGCGAGAGCCTGATCATCGCCGCCGCGGTTTATTGCGCCACCACGGGCAAGCTGCACATTGCGGGCGTGATCGCGGCCGCCATCGCCGGGGCGGTCATGGGCGACAATGCCGGCTACCTGATCGGGCGCTGGGCCGGCTTCCCGCTGCTGCGCCGCTACGGCCGCCATGTTGGGCTGAACGACCGCCGTCTGACCCTGGGGCGCTACCTGTTCCAGACCCAGGGCGGCAAGGTCGTCTTCGTCGGCCGCTTCCTCGCCATCCTGCGCACCTTCGTGGCGTTGCTGGCCGGCGCCAACCGGATGGAATGGAAAACCTTCCTGCTGTGGAACGCGGTCGGTGGGGTCGTGTGGGCCACGCTGTACGGCATGGCCGCCTACCTGCTGGGCAACGCGGTAAGCCGGCTGGAAGGCCCGGTCGGCATCGGCTTGGGCGTGGTCGCAGCCATGGCGGTCATCATAGCCGTTTTCATGCTCCGTCGCAACGAAACGCGGCTGGAGGACAAGGCGGAGCAGGCGATGCAGAAAGGCAGCTGACGGTTCAAGCCGGACGCAGCTGGCGCACCACGTCGTCCGGCGGCATCACCGTCCCCCCGTCCACGTAGCGCCACTCGGTCATCACGCCCTTGCCGTCCTGCACGGCCAACCGGCCGACATACGTCCCCATGGTGCTCTGATGGTCGATGCCGCGGAACTGGTTGATGCCGAACGGCGTCGTGAACCCCGCTTCCGCGAAGCCGTCCGCCATCGTCTCAGAGTCGGCGCCGCCAGACTTGAGGACACCGGACACGATGGCGTTGACCAGCGCGTAGCCCACGGCTGACCCCATGCGCGGCGGCTCGTGCGTGCGCTGGGTGTAGTCCAGCACGAACTGCTTGTTGCTCGGCTCGTCCGAGAGGTCCCAAGGGTAGCCGGTGACGATCCAGCCCGGCGGCGCCAGCTTGCCCAGCGGCTCAAGATACTCCGGCTCCCCCGTCAGCATGGACGCGACCGTGCGCCCGCCGAACAGCCCCTGCGCGCCACCCTCGCGCACGAAGGCCAGCAGGTCGGCGCCGAACAGGGCGTTGAAGATCGCGTCCGGCGCCGGTTGCGCCAGTCCCGCCACCACGGCACGGGCGTCGAGCTGACCCGGCGTGACCCACTGCTCCCCCACGAACCGCACGCCCGCCCGGCGGCCCTGCAGCAGTTGGCGGAACCACTTCACCGCCGAGCGGCCGTAAGCGTCGTTCGGCGCCACCGTCGCCCAGGTCTGGGCCGGCATGGTGAGCGCCGTCTCCACCAGCATGGCCGCTTGCTCGAAGGTCGAAGGACTCAGCCGGTAGGTGTAGCGGTTGCCTTTTTCCCAAACCAAGGCGGAAGTCAGCGGTGCGCCAGCCACGTAGAGCTTCTTGTGCTGCAACGCGAAATCGCTGAGGGCCAGCCCCACCTCGGACGAGAAGCCGCCCGCCAGCAAGTCCACCTTCTGGTCCAGCAACTCGCCCGCCAGCCGCACCGCGTTCCCCGGCTGGCCGGCATCGTCGCGCGAGACGAACTCGATCATGCGCCCGTTCAGCCCGCCCAGGTCGTTGACATGGGCCACCGCCATTTCCCAGCCCTTGCGGTAGGGGCCGGCAAACTCGGGTTGCGTGGAGTAGCTGTTGATCTCGCCGATACGGAGGGGAGCGTTGCCCTGGGCGCGCAGGATCGCCGGGCGGGCCAATGCGGCAACCGACCCGGCAGCCAGCAGGGTGCGGCGTGAAAGCGTCATTTACCTGTCCCGCTCGATGCCGTCGTAAGGCTCGGCCGCGGCTTGCGCCAAGGCCTGTCCCGCGCCCATGGCCGTCATGGCGGCAAGCGCGGTCAAGGCCAGGCGCGGCAGCACCAGCTCGGTCTCCCGGTTGCGGACCTCCACCACGAGCATGACGGCCGAGATCGCGGCCAGGCCGAGCGCGCCGAGCGGCCGGGTGGCCTCGTTGGCCACCATCACGGCACCGAGGGTCTCGATGGCGCCGACGTTGCGCATCTGCCGCCGGGTCAGTCCCCAACGGCGGAACAGGCCGGCTTCCAGCCCGGTCAGCTTCAGGACGCCCATGAAGGCGAAGCTGAGTTCCACCAGCGCAGTGCGCCCTTGATTCTGCTTGACCACGCCGCGAACCCCCATCGGTACGCTGCTGCAACGCAGGCGCGGGGCGAGGGATGCAGCGGCCGCGTCCGGTGTCAGTCTTCCAGGCTGAGGGCGGCCAGCAGATCCTCGGCCACCGGGCCGCGCACGGTCGCCAGGCACTCGGCGTACAGCTTCAGCAGCTCCTCCTTGCGCAGCGCCGGGCTGGTCTGGAGCACCTTCTCCATCAGGCGGAACGCCACCGCCTCCGCCGAGCCGGACTCGTCCGCCATCCCGTCACTGCGCCTTGGCGGCGCGGCGGGCGGCGCGCTTGGCCTGGGCATGGGCCTTGATCTGTTCCAGGGTCACGTAGCCGGCGTGGCCGGTGTCGATCGCCGCGAAGTCCCGCGCCACGGACGGCATCCTGGCGCGGGCCTGCTCCTCCGTCAGGTGGCCGTCATGCGTGGTGTTGGCCTCGTCGAACCGCTGCTCCAGCGTGCGGCGGCGGTGCTTCGAGGCTGGCCCGGAGGGAGCCGCCGCCGGGGCCGCCTGGTCGCCGCCGACGTTGGGGGACCCGAGCGGCGCCGTGGTTCCGGTGAGCGGCGCCTGCGCCTGGGCAGCGCCGGCGAGCAGGAGGAGAATGGCGACGGCAGACCAACGCATGGAAGGCTCCTACAAGGAAATCAGGCGGCGACGGCGCGGAACACGCCCAAGGCATCCTCCACCTGCGCGGCGGACACGTCGAGGTGGGTGCAGGCGCGAGCCATATGACGCCCCATGACCGAAATCAACACGCCATGATGTGCGGCACGCCGGGCCAGCTCGTCGGCGTCGAACCCGGCGTCCGAGGTGTCGATGTAAACCAGGTTGGTTTCCGGCGTCCGCACCGCGAGCCCCGGCAGTTGCGCCAGGCCGCGCGCCAGCACCTTGGCGTTGGCGTGGTCCTCGGCCAGCCGGTCGATGTTGTGGTCCAGCGCGTGCAGGCAGGCGGCGGCGCACAGCCCGCCCTGGCGCAGCGCCCCGCCCATGCGCTGCTTCCAGCGCCAGGCCTCGCCGATGAAGGCCTCGGTGCCGACCAGCACCGCGCCCAGCGGCGCGCCCAGCCCCTTGGTGAAGTCGAGCCACACCGTGTCGTAGCCTGCCACCATCTCGGCTGCCGGCACTCCCGTTGCGACGACGGCGTTCATCAGCCGCGCCCCGTCCATGTGGGTGACCAGGCCGTGCTCGTGCGCCACCGCGGCCACCTCGTTCAGCGCGTCCAGGCCCCAGACGGTACCGCCGCCGAAGTTGGCCGTCTGCTCGGTGGCGAGCATGGCCTGCGGCGGGCTGTAGCGCGAGCGCGGCCGGATCGCGGCGCGCACTGCATCGGCGTTGAACCGGCCGTCCGGGCCGGGCAACCCGGTGATGCTGGCGCCGGCGAGCGCGCCCGGCGCGCCGCCTTCGCTGGTCAGGATATGGGCGGTGTGGTGCGCCAGGATCTCGTCGCCGGGGCGGCACTGCACCAGGATGGCGACCTGGTTGCACATCGTCCCCGTGGGCAGGAACATCGCCGCCTGCTTGCCGAGCAGGGCGGCCATCCGCTCGCACAGCCGGTTGATGGTCGGGTCGTCGCCGTTCTGCTCGTCGCCGACCTCGGCCTCCATCATGGCGGCCTTCATGGCGGCGCTGGGCCGGGTCTGGGTGTCCGAGTACAGGTTGACGCGGACCGGCACGCCGGAGCGGTGCGGCGGCGGGGCGTAGGTCATCAGGCCTTGGCCGGCACGGGGGTCACGCTCACGGTGGCCGTGGGCCGCCCGTAGATCGTCCGCGCCCGCTTGAGGAACGCGTTGACCATCGCCTGCACCGCCTGGTTGAACACGACGCCGATCGCCGATTGCAGCATGCGGCTGCGGAACTCGAAATCGACGAAGAAATCTACCCGGCAACCGTTGTTCACCGGGGTGAACGTCCATTGGTTGTTCAGGTAGCGGAACGGGCCGTCCTCGTACTTCACGTTCACCGTCCGCGGCCGCTCCAGCACCACCTTACTGGTGAAGCCCTCGCGGAACGGCCCGAAGCCGATCTTGAGGTCCGCCTCCAGGTCGGTCGCGGTGCGGCTCTTCACCACGGAGGCGGCGCACCAGGGCAGGAAGTCGTGGTAGTGGCCCACGTCGGCCACCAGGTCGAACATCTGCTCGGCGGTGTAGGGCACCAGTTTATGCTCGGCGTGGGTGGGCACTTAGGGGTGGCTCCTGCGGGCGGCCTGCAAGGCGGCGAAGTCGCTGTCGGCATGGTAGGACGAGCGGGTGAGCGGGGTGGCGGACACCATCAGGAAGCCCTTGGCACGGGCCAGGCTGGCATAGCCGGCGAACTCGTCCGGCGTCACGAAGCGGTCCACCGCGGCGTGCTTCGGCGTCGGCTGCAGGTATTGGCCGAGGGTGAGGAAGTCCACCTCGGCCATCCGCATGTCGTCCATCACCTGGCTGATCTCGCCCTTGGCCTCGCCCAAGCCCACCATCATGCCGGACTTGGTGAAGATGCCCGGGTCCAGCGCCTTGACCTGGTCCAGCAGCCGCAGGGACTGGAAGTAGCGCGCGCCGGGCCGGATGGCCGGGTATAGCCGCGGCACCGTCTCCAGGTTGTGGTTGAACACGTCCGGCCGGGCGGCCACCACCAGCTCGACGGCGCCTGGCTTGCGCAGGAAGTCGGGCGTCAGCACCTCGACCGTCGTGCCCGGCGCCGCGGCGCGGATGGCGCGGATCACGGCGGCGATGTGCGCCGCGCCGCCATCCGCCAGGTCGTCCCGGTCCACCGAGGTGACGACGACGTGGCGCAAGCCGAGCTTGGCCACCGCGTCCGCCACCCGGGCCGGCTCCGTGGCGTCCAGCGGGTCCGGCTGCCCGGTGGCGACGTTGCAGAAGGCGCAGGCGCGGGTGCAGGTGCCGCCCATGATCATCATGGTGGCGTGGCGCTGGGACCAGCACTCGCCGATGTTGGGGCAGGCCGCCTCCTCGCACACGGTGACGAGGCGGTTCTCCCGCATCAGCGCCCGGGTCTCGTGGTAGGTCGGGTGGTTGGGGGCGCGCACGCGAATCCAGTCCGGCTTGCGCAAGGCGGGCGCATCGGGGCGGTTGGCCTTCTCCGGATGCCGGAGTGCCCTGGCCTCCGTGTCCCGGAGGATGCCGCCGGCACGATGGTCGATGAGGACGCGGGTGGACATGGCGGTTAAGTGGCTCCCGAGGCGGGGCAGGTCAAGCATGGGCCTGCTGCGCTGCGGGAGGCGAGGCCGTGACCCTTCGCGCGGGGGGCATCCGGGGTGGCTTTGCAGATGCACCGGTGCGGGCCGGGCCGGCAGGTCACCTGCTGATCCGGGCGGCGGTCAAGGCCGCAATCCCGGCCGCGGCGGGCAGAACGCCCAGGCGGCGGCGCGGCTGGAGCGGCCGGGGCACGGCCCTACGGTGCGGGACAGCGCCCCGCCGCGGGCCGCCGTGCTGACCGGCTCGATCAGGCGATGCTGCTGCATCCGAAGATGGGCCTGCGATCCCCGCCCTTCTGCGGGGGCCGGGCGGTCGCCGGGAATGCGGACGGCGTTCCGCTCACCCGCTGTCGCGTCGCTCCGGCGGCTCGTCGATGATCTTGCGCAGCTCGGCATCCGACATGCGGGCGTAGTCC